>NZ_DASXJS010000081.1:0-50995 GCF_036497245.1 Actinomycetospora sp.
CGGGCACGGCTGGGTGCAGGGAGCCGGGCACGGGCGGGTCACCGTCCGGTTCGAGACGCGCACGACGGGTGCGGGGCGGGCGGTCACCTTCGCGAGCGACGATCCGGAGCTGTCCCGTGCCGATCCGCTGGTGTCGCTGACCTAGGTGGGCTACGCCCATGTGAGCACTTTCGGGTGCTATAGCCACCGAAAGTGCTCACGAGCCGAAGGCACCTCGCAGCTCCGCGACGAACAGCTCCGGCTCCTCCAACGAGGCGAAGTGCCCGCCCCGGTCGAGGACGTTCCAGCGGCGTAGGTCGGTGTAGCGGGCCTCGACCCACGACCGCGGCATCTTCGCCATCTCGGCCGGGAACACCGACACCGCCGAGGGCACGGTCACCGGTGCCGTCCGGTCCACGCGGCCGAAGCTCTCCCAGTACAGCCGCGCCGACGACGCCCCGGACGCGCCGAACCAGTACAGGGCCACGTTGTCGAGCAGCCGCTTCCGCGGGACCGAGGGCTCGAGGCCCGCGCCCCCGTACGTCCACACGGCGAACTTCTCCGCGATCCAGGCCAGCTGCCCGGCAGGCGAGTCGACCAGCCCGTAGCCGAGGGTCTGCGGGCGCGTCCGCTGCTGGCCGGAGTAACCGCTCCCGACCTCGCGGAACTCCCGCGCCTGCGCCAACCACTCCTGTTCGAGCGCGGGCAGCTCCTCGGTGCGCGCGCCCTCCGGCCGGTCGGCCAGGGGCATCGTGGTGTGCAGCATGGCGACCCGATCGGGATGACGGACCCCGAGCGCGGTCGTGACCATCGCGCCCCAGTCGCCACCCTGCGCGAGGAACCGCGGGTAGCCCAGACGGTCCATCAGCTCGGCCCACGCGTCGGCGATGTGATCGACGTCCCAGCCGGTCGTGGTCGGCTTGTCCGAGAAGCCGAACCCGGGCAGCGACGGCGCGACGACGTGGAATGCCGGGTCGGAGGCCTCCGGCGGGTCGGTGAGAGCGTCCAGGACGTCGAGGAACTCGACCACCGAGCCCGGCCACCCATGGGTGACGATCAGTGGCTTTGCGTCACTACGCGGTGACCGTACGTGCAAGAAGTGGAATCCGAGACCGTCGATCACCGTCCGGTACTGACCGCGTCGGTTGAGCTCGTCGGACAGGGTTCGGACGTCGTGGTCCTCGAGCCACGAGCGGCACAGGTCCGCGACCACGTCGGCCGGGATCCCCTGGGACCAGTCGGGCACCGGGGCGGGCTCCGGCAGTCGCACCCGGCGGAGACGTTCATGCAGGTCAGCGACCTGTTCGTCGGGGATGTCGAGCACGAACGGGACGACCTCGCGGGTCGCGCCGAGGGGCGTGGTTCCGGTCGCCGCGTCACGGGGCGCGGTGGCGTCGCGGGACATGGGCCCGACGCTAGACGCCCGGCGATCACGCTGCCGTACCGGCCACCGGATGGGGTGTCACCCCACCCCGCAGTCGTCGGAACCCGGTCCCCCGAAGGTGGCATCTTCCGCCCGCGGCGTCACACGGGCCGTCATCGTGGCGATGAACGGAGCGGAGGTGATCAACGTGCTGAACGAACAGCCTGCGGCGCTGCTGGCGGCAGCGGCGGATCTGGACGAGTGCGACGGCTACGTGGTCCTGGTCTTCGACCCCGAGACCGGCGAGATGGACGCCCACGGCCCGTACGAGGGCGTCCCGGCCACGATCCGCGCGGAGGAACTGCGCCGGAACTTCGACCAGGACGACCTGCCGGACGTGGTCGTCCGCGTGAGCAGGTTGCACCTGCCTGCGCCGGTACCCCAGCAGGTCTGGTGATCGGTCGTCTGGTGATCGGTTGCGCGAGGGGGTAGACCCTGGGGCGTGGCCACGGACGCGAAGCGAAGCGGAGCCGGACCCGGGACCTCCGTGCGGGAGCTCGCGCTGGAACTGTTCCGGGCGCACGGCATGACGACGGTGTTCGGGAACCCCGGCTCGACGGAGCTCCCGATGCTCCAGCAGTTCCCCGACGATTTCCGCTACGTCCTGGGGCTGCAGGAGGCGGTCGTCGTCGGGATGGCCGACGGGTACGCCCAGGCGTCCGGACGGCCGGTGCTGGTCAACCTCCACACCGCGCCGGGAGTCGGCAACGCGGTGGGGGCGCTGGTCAACGCGACGGCGAACAAGACGCCGCTGGTCGTCACCGCGGGCCAGCAGGTGCGGCCGATGATGGCGCTCGAGGCGATGCTCACGAACCCACGGGCGACCGAGCTGCCGCGCCCCGCCGTGAAGTTCTCCGGTGAGCCTGCGCGCCCGGCCGACGTGCCCGCGCTGCTCGCCCGCGCGATCCACGCGGCGACGACCCCGCCGATGGGCCCGGTCTTCGTCTCGATCCCCATGGACGACTGGGACGTCGAGCTGACCGGTCCGGATCTCGAGGTCGCGCAGCGGGCGGTGCACCGGACCGTCCGTGCGCCCCTGCTCGCGGACGAGGCGGGCCTCGCCACCCTCGTCGCGGCCCTGGACGGCGCGAGGTCGCCGGCGCTGGTGGTCGGCGGCGACGTCGACGCGGGCGGTGGGTTCGACGACGCCGTGTCGCTCGCCGAGCACTGCTCGGCCGCGGTCTACGGCCCGCCCGCCGACGGCCGCGTCGGGTTCCCGGAGGACCACCCGCACTTCCGCGGCGCGCTGCCGATGGCCATCGCGCCGCTGGCGGAGGCGCTCGAGCCGCACGACGTCGTCGTCGTCCTCGGGACCGCCGTCTTCCGCTACTACCCCTACGTGCCGGGCCGGTTCCTGCCCGAGGGCACGGCGCTGCACCACGTCACCACCGACCCCGACGAGGCCGCCCGCGCCCCGATGGGGGACGCCCTGATCGCCGACCCGACGGCCGTCGTGCGGGCCCTGTGCGAGCGCGTCGCGCCGTCCGGGCGGGCGGTGCCCGGGACGAGCCCCGCCGCCGAGCCCGCCCAGGCCTCGGCGACCCCGGGGACGCTGACCCCCGAGGAGGTCTTCGACGTGGTCGGCGCCGTGTGGCCCATCGACGGCGTGGTGGTCGACGAGTCGCCGTCGAACCGGGCCGCCCTGCACGCGCGCCGCCCGGTGCGGCGTCCGGGAAGCTCGTTCTTCACGACGTCGGGCGGGCTGGGGTTCGGACTGCCCGCGGCGGTGGGGGTGGCGCTGGCGGACCCGTCGAGGCCGGTCCTCGCCGCGATCGGCGACGGCTCGATGCAGTACGCCATCCAGGCCCTCGCGACGGCCTCGGCGCTGGCGGTGCCCGTCACGGTGATGGTCCTGGAGAACCACGAGTACGCGATCCTCAAGTGGTTCGCCGCCCGCGAGAATACCGCGAAGGCGCCCGGGCTGGACCTGCCGCCGGTCGACTTCACCGCGCTCGCCGCGGGATACGGGGTGCCGGCGGAGTCGGTGTCCACGCCCGACGAACTGCGCGCGGCGCTGGAGCGCGGGCGGGACGCGGACGGTCCGCGCCTGGTGTCGGTGCCGATCGGCCGCGCGGGCTGATCGACAGGGCGGACCCGTCCGCGGACGAGTGGGTGGCCCGTTCCGCTCGTCAGGTGACAGCAATGGTCCATTGCTGGCACCCCGGTGGTGTCCCCCGATCGATAACGACAACCGTTGTCGTCTAATCTCCCGTCCCGTGAAGATCGCCTTCGTCGGCAAGGGTGGGAGCGGGAAGACCACGCTCGCGTCGCTGTTCGCCCTGCGCGCGGCCGCGAGCGGGGCGCCGGTCCTCGCGCTCGACGCCGACATCAACCAGAACCTCGCCGTCGCCCTCGGCGCGGCACCCGAGGTCGCCGCCGGTCTGCCCACGCTCGCCGGACACGTCGGCGCGCTCAAGGAATGGCTGCGCGGCGACAACCCGCGCCTGCCCGCCGCCGAGCAGATGATCAAAACGACGCCGCCCGGGCGCGGGTCCCGGCTGGTGCGCGTCGTCGAGGACAACCCGGCCTTCGACGCGGCGATCCGCGAGGTCGTCCCCGGGGTGCGGCTCGGTACGGCGGGCGCCTTCGACGACGCCGACCTCGGCGTCGCGTGCTTCCACGCCAAGACGGGGGCCGTCGAGCTGCTGCTCGGCCACCTCGTCGACGGACCCGGCGAGTACGTCGTCGTCGACATGACCGCGGGCGCCGACGCGTTCGCGTCCGGGCTGTTCACGCGCTTCGACCTCACCGTGCTGGTGTGCGAGCCGACGCTGCGCGCCGTCGGGGTGGTGCGCCAGTACGCGGGCTACGCCCGTGACTTCGGGGTCCGCCTCGGCGTCGTCGGCAACAAGATCGCCGATCCCGACGACGAGGAGTTCCTGCGGTCGTCGCTCGCGGACTCCGACGTCGAGCTGCTCGGGTGCGTGGGCGCCTCGCGCCACGTCCGCGCCGGCGACCGCGGCGGCGACCGCGCGATCGACCGTCTCGAGCCGGCCAACGCCGCTGCCGTCGACGGGCTGCGCGCCGCCCTCGACGCGATCCCCCAGGACCTGGCGCGCTTCCACGCCGACACCGTCGCGCTGCACCGCCGCAACGCGCAGTCGTGGGCGGGCGCGCACCTGCTCGACCAGATCGACCCCGACTTCGTCCCGTCCCTCGCCGGCCACTGAGCCGGTTCCCCCAGCCGATACCCCGGAGGTTTCCCGTGTCCCTCGACGTCTCTCCCGACCTGCTGGCCGCCGCCGAGCGCGGCGAGGTCGACGACGCCGCGTTCGTCGACTGCGTGCGCGGCTCGCTGCCCTACGCCTGGACGGTCGTGTCCTCGGTCGCCGGGGCGGACCCGGTGCCCGGCTCGCCCACGGTGCACGAGGTCCCGCCGCCCTCGGAGGCCGAGCGCGGCGAGCTGCTGCGCGCCCTGGCCTCGGACGCGATCCGCGGCGGGCTCGAGCGCCACTTCGGGGTGCGGCTCGCGTTCCAGAACTGCCACAAGGTCGCGGCGTTCTCGCCCGCCGGCCTGGAGGGGGTCGACGCCGGCACCTACGCCGCGTTCGTCTCGCCGCGGGGTCAGCTGCTCAACCAGAGCCCGGAGCTCCGCGACTGCTGAGCGGTCCCGCCGGAGCGCCCACCCCGTTCTGACCGAAGGGCCCCTTCGCTCGACTAGATCGACCGAGGGGCCCTTCGCTCGGAGCCGGGCTTGACCTCAACGATACTTCAGGTCGCACCCTGTCCGGCATGACCGCGACCACGAGCAATCGACATGCCCCGCCCGCCGGGCCCCCGGTAGCGTCGACGCACGTGTCCACCGAGACCCGGGCCCTCGCCCCGGACAGCCCCGCGCCCGACGTCGCCGCGCCGGCCGTCGAGGTGGCCGACCTCGTCAAGCGCTACCCCAAGGCCCGCACCAACGCCGTCGACGGCATCTCGTTCGCCGTCGCCCCCGGTGAGGTGTTCGGCCTGCTCGGGCCCAACGGCGCGGGCAAGACCACCACGATCGGCGTGCTCACCACCCGGGTGCGCAAGACCGCCGGGCGGGCCACCGTCGCCGGTATCGACGTCGCGTCCGACCCGGTCGGGGCGAGGGCGGTGCTGGGCGTCGTCCCCCAGCGGCCCAACCTCGACCGGTCCCTCGACGCCAGGGCCAACCTCGTCTGGCACGCGGCGTACCACGGCGTGCCCCGGGCGCGGCGCGGTCCGCTCGCGGACGAGCTCCTCGAGCGGATGGGACTCACGGAGAAGGCGTCGACCAACCCCGACGAGCTCTCCGGCGGCCAGGCCCAGCGCCTGATCATCGCGCGGGGGCTCATGCACGACCCCCAGGTGCTGTTCCTCGACGAGCCCTCCACCGGCCTGGACCCGCAGGCACGCCTGTTCGTCCACGACCGGGTCGCCGAGCTCGCCGCGGGCGGGGTGACCGTCGTGTTGACCACCCACGACATGGACGAGGCCGCGAAGCTCTCCGACCGCGTCGGCATCGTCGATCACGGCCGCCTGCTCGCCCTCGACACCCCGGCGGCGCTGGTCGCCGGGCTGTCCGGGTCGGCGACGGTGGACCTGGACGTCGTCGGGGCGGACGCCGCGGCGCTGCGGGAGCGGCTCGCGGGAGTGCGCGGCACCGCGGGCGCGGAGGTGCTCGACGCCGGCGCGGAGGGCGGCACGGCCCGGCTGCGCGTCCGCGTGGACGGCGAGGCGGGTGCCGCGCTGCCCGGCCTGCTCGACGAGGTGGCCGTGGCAGGCGGCCGGGTCCTCGACGTGGCGCTCGGCGAGCCGACGCTCGAGGACGTCTTCATCGACCTGACGGGACGGGGGCTGCGATGAGCGCGGCGATGACCACGACGATCACGCGGCCCTCCCGCCGGGCGACCACGACGCGGGCCTTCCTCGGGGTGCTCGGGCGGGACGTCGCGGTGACCGGACGCGAGTTCGGGAGCTTCCTGTCCCAGGTGATCGTGCAGCCGTTCTTCCTGCTCTTCGTGTTCGGCAAGGTGCTCGGCCAGCTCGGCTACATCGCGCCCGGCTACGCGCAGCTGCTGCTGCCCGGCCTGCTCGCGCTCAACGCGTTCCTCGTCGCGGTGCAGGCGGTCGCGCTGCCCCTGGTGATCGACTTCAGCTACACCAAGGAGATCGAGGACCGTCTGCTCGCGCCGCTGTCGACGCGGATGGTCGCGCTCGAGAAGATCGTGTTCGGGGCGATGAGGGGCCTGCTCGGCTCGCTGCTCATGATCCCGGTCGGCTATCTCGTGCTCGACGACGTGTCGTGGAACCTCGCCGGCCTGCCGGAGTCCGCGTTGCTCCTCGTGCTCGGCGCCCTGGCCGGCGGCGCCGCGGGCCTCGTCATCGGCACCCTGGTCTCGCCCCGGCGGATCAACATCGTGTTCGCGGTGGTCATCACGCCGCTGCTGTTCACCGGGTCGACCCAGTTCCCGTTCCTGCAGCTGTCCTCGTTGCGCTGGTTCCAGGTGGTCTGCGCGCTCAACCCGATCACCTACGTGTCGGAGGGGCTCCGCGGGGCGCTGACGCCGCAGATCCCGCACCTGCCCGCGTGGGTGTGCTTCGTGGCCCTCGTGGTGGCGTGCCTGCTGTTCGGTGCGGTCGGCATCCAGGGGTTCGTCCGGCGTGCGCTGGACTGACGCACGGTTTGCACGGCATCCTCCAGACGTCACGCGGCCGGTACCCCGTTCGGGGCATCCGGCGCCTGCTGTGACTCCGGGGGGCGGGGATGGACATGACACCGGACACCGATCGGGTCGGTGACCAGCGCACCGACGAGGGCGCCGGACGGGGCGCGCCGGGGGACCGGACCGTCCCGGTGCCGCAGCCGCGCGGCGCGTCGCCCGCGGTCGACGACTCGCCGACGGGGGAGGTCGACGTCCCCCGGCGGCGCGGCGCCGCGGACGTCCGCAACGGCCGTGCCGACTCCGACGCCGGCCCCGAGGACTCCGACCCCGGCCCCGAGGACACCGACCCCGGCGACGAGACCGACCTCCCGGAGGACGACGACGAGGAGCTCGGGGGCGGTCCGCTGCGCGGTGACGTCCTCGGGCGGATCGCGGGCGCCACCGCCGCGGTCCTCGCCACCGCCGACCGCGACGGCGTGCAGGACATCAGCGTCCTCGGGGGGTCGCGCTGCTTCCTACGGGTGCTCGACCGGCACCGCTTCGCGTTCCCGGACTCGGGCGACGAGCCCACCACCGCGGCTCGGGCCAACCTCGCCGAGACCCCCGCCGTCGGGATGCTGCTGCTGGTGGGCGGCACCCGACGTGCGCTGCACCTCAACGGCACCGCCGCCGTGGTGCCCGCCGAGGAGCTGCGCGCGGAGGACCCCACCGTCCCGGAGCACCCGATCCCCGGCGAGCCCACGGACGTGTGGGTCGTCGTGGAGGTCGGCGATCTCTACCCGCTCGACGGCGAGGAGGCCCCGCGCCTGGCCGACGCCCCCGCGGTCGCGGCGCCTGCCCCCGCGTCGTCCGGTCGTCGGGGGCGGGCGGTGGTGGCCGCCCTGGTCGCTCTCGCCGTCGTCTGCCTGGCGGTCGTCGGCGTGGCCTCCGTCGTCTCACAGCCCCCGGTGCCCGCGGCCGCCCCACCGCCACCGGCACCCGTCGTCGATCCCGGTCCGACGGGTCCGGCGACCCTGCGCGGTCAGGTCACCGAGATCCGTGATCCCGCGACCGTGGTGGTCGACGTGGCCGGGCGCCCCGTCACCGTCGGCATCGTCGGGCTGGACGCGGCGACGGTCCCGGACTGCGCCCGCGCGGAGTCGACGGACTTCGCGCGCCGCACCCTTGACGGGCAGACCGTCACCCTGGTCCCGGATCCGACGCTCCCGGTGCAGCCGGGCGTCACCCGCGCCTACGCGGTGCTGGGCAGCCAGCTCTCCTACACCGACGCGGCGATCCGCGGCGGCCACGCCCCGGCAGCAGGGCCGTCGCAGTACGGCGGGGTGTTCGACGGCGAGCAGACCGAGGCGAGGGACGCCGGCGTGGGCATGTGGGGTCCGCCCTGCGTCCGTTAGGTGCGCTCCCCGCTCGTGAGCAGGAACTGACGCGGTAGCGACACCCGGGGTCACCCCGTGAGCCGGGCCGTCACCTCCGCCAGCCGCGCCCCCTGCACCCGGGCGGCGCCGAGAGCAGCGTCGTCGGGCCTCGCCGAGCGCCGCGACACCCACGACGCGCCGTACGGGTTCCCGGTCTCCATCAGCGAAGGGTCGTGCGCGTAACCGAGCGGCATGATCAGCGAGCCCCAGTGGTAGAAGACCATGTTCATCGCGACGATCGTCGCCTCCAGCCCGCCGTGACCGGTCGAGGCCGACGTGAACGACGTGCCGACCTTCGACGCGAGCTTGCCCTGCGCCCACAGCCCGCCGGTGGTGTCGAGGAACGCCTTGAGCTGCTCGGCCGCCGCCCCGAATCGGGTCGGGCTGCCGAGCGCGATCCCGTCGGCCCACTCGAGGTCGTCGAGGGACGCGACGGTGTCGTAGGGGTTGTTCTCCACCCACTCCTTCCAGCGGCGGTTCCCCTCGATCGCCTCCGCGGGCGCGCGCTCGGCGACCGGGCGCACCCGGACCTCGGCGCCGGCGTCGCGTGCGCCCTCGGCGAGAGCCTCGGCGAGGGCGGCGACGTTGCCGGTGGCGGAGTAGAAGACGACGGCGATGCGAGCCAACGCGGACCTCCGGGGAGCGAGAGCGACGGTGTCGGCCCACCCTCTCGCGGGGACGCCACGCGCGCGTGGCAGGACCCCGCGCGTGCGGCGCGGCACACTGGTCTGGTGGCGACGGCGGGCCGGTTCCCCTCGGGCCGTCCGGCGGGTCCCGTCCGGGCGGCCTCGTCGCCGACGGCCGGGGACACGCAGCGCAGCGGAGCTGGACCATCGGGTCGGGACACGCAGCGCAGCGGAGCTGGACCATCGAGTCGGGACACGCAGCGCAACGGATCCGGATCGTCGGGCCAGGCGGGCGGCACGGAAGCCCTGCGCGGACTGGTCGTGCTCCACCGCCGCCTCTCCACCCTGGCGACCGCGCACGACACCGGACCCGCCGCCGTCGTCGGGCTGCTCACCGAGGAACTGGGTGCGGTCGCGGGCGTGATCGGCCCGGGCCCGGACCACACGGTCCTGGCCGCCTGCGCGCCCGGTGCCGACGAGGCCCGGGCGGCCGCGGTCCTGCGCGCCGAGGTCGCCGGGGCCCGCGCCCGGCGCGTCCTCGCGGCGGCGGGGCGGGGTGGGCGGGCGCTGCGGGTGCCGGGCAGCGGGACCTGGGTGCGTGTCGTGGTGCCGGTCGTCGTGGGCGGGGACACCGCCGCGTTCCTGATCGCCGAGGAGGACCCGGCGCAGCGTGACCGGCCCGCCGCGCTCGAGGGTGACGACGTCCTGCTGCTCGCCGCCGAGCACGCCGCGACGATCGTCGGGGTGCTCCTCGGCCGGGAACGGGTGCTCGCCGTGGCCGCGGGCACCGTCCGGGACGACCTGCTCTCCGGGCTCCTGCTCGGCCGTGCCCGCTCGACCGACGAGGCCGCCCAGTGGGCCGAGCACGTGGGGTTCGACGTCGGCGTGGCCCACCGGGTGCTCGTCGTCGTGCCGCGCGGCCGGCCCACCCACCCCGACCCCACCCGCCCGGACCCCACCCACGCCGAGGTCGCCCCGGACCCCGAGGCCGCGACCGCCCGCCCGCTGCTGCTGGCCGAGGTGCGCGACCGGCTGGCCCGGCTCGTCCCCGGTGTCCTCGCCCTCGTCCGCGACAGCGAGGTGGTGGCGCTCGTCCCGGTCGCCGCCGACCCGGTCGCGGTCGGGACGGCCGCTGCCCGGGCCTTCGCCCGGAGCCCGGCCGCCGAGGCCGCACGGGGCGCCGAGGGTCAGGGACGGTGGCCGGTGACGGTGGCCCTGGGCCGCGAGGTCGACGACGTGGCCGGGCTGCCCCGCTCCTACGACCAGGCCCGCCGCACCGTCGAGGCCGCGCGCCGCCTGGGCCGGGAGGGGCGACTGCTGCGCTTCGACGACCTCGGGGTGCACCGGCTCCTCCTGCAGGTCCCCGACCCGGAGGACGCCCGCGTGTTCGCCCGCGAGGTGCTGGGGCGCCTGGCGACCGACTCCTCCGAGCGCACGGTCGAGCTCATCCGCACCCTCGCCCGGTACTTCCGCGAGGACGGGAGCCCCCAGCGCACCGCGAAGGTCCTCTCGGTGCACCCGAACACCGTCGGCTACCGGCTGCGCCGCGCCGAGGAGCTCTCCGGCCTCGCGCTGGACCGCTACCAGGACCGGCTGGCCGCGCAGGTCGCCCTGGAGATCCTCGGGTGGATGGAGTGAGCGGGTTCGTCGAGGCCCTCCGCGGCAGGCCGCTGCTCGGCGACGGCGCCATGGGCACGCTGGCGCAGGCCACGGGGGCCCGCTCCGAGGGCGCGGGGACCGAGCTGGCGCTGTTCGCCCCGGAGCTCGTCGCGGCGCTGCACCGGCGCTACCTCGACGCGGGCGCCGAGGTCCTCCAGACCCACACCTACGGCGCGATCCGGCCGCGTCTGGCCCGCCACGGCCTGGCGGAGCGGGTACGTGACATCAACCTCGCCGCGGCCCGGCTGGCCCGGCAGACCATCGAGGACGCAGCCCCCGGCCGGCCGGTGTTCGTGGCCGGCTCGGTCTCGCCCGCCACCTCGCCCCGGGCCGCGGCCCCGGTCGAGGCCGCCGCGGTGCGCGCCGCGGTCCGCGAACAGGTCGCCGCTCTCGACGAGGGCGGGGTCGACCTGGTGGTGCTGGAGACCTTCGCCTGCGCCGAGGAGCTCGCGGCGGCCCTCGAGGCGGCCCGCGAGGTCAGCGACCTCCCGATGATCGCCCAGGCCACGTTCGCCGACGAGGACGGCACCCCGGTCACCACCCGCGGGGAGACCCCGGAGCAGGTGGCCGCGATCGTGGGGGCGCTGCGCCCGGTCGCCGTCGGGTCGAACTGCACGCTCGGCCCCCAGGGGCTGCTGGCGGTGGTGCGGCGGATGGCGACCGCCGTACCGGACGGTGTGCTGGTCACCGCGCTGCCCAACGCCGGGCTGCCCCACGTCGTCTCGGACCGGTCGGTGCGCTTCGCCTCCGACGCCGACCACTTCGGCCGCTACGCCGCCCACTACGTCGCCGCGGGCGCACACCTGATCGGCGGGTGCTGCGGCACCACACCCGCCCACGTCGTCGCGGCCGCCCGTGCCCTGGCCGCGGCGCCCGCCCTCGACGGCGTGCTCACTCCGACGTCGGCCCTGCCGGCGCGGCCGGTGGTCGTCGCCGGTCGCGGACCGGTCCTCGACGTCGGCCCCGCGGACGACGCCGGCCCCGTCGAGGACGCCCGCTCCGACGACGGGTCCGCCTCCGGCCCCACGGTCCCCGGGCCGGGTCACGGGGCCCTGGCCACGTGGCTCGACGCACGGCCCGGTCGGCGCCGGTCGCTGCTGGTCGCGGAGGCCACGGTGCCCGGCTCGGACGACCTCGCGGTGTCGCTGGCGCGGGGCCGTGCGGCGCTGGGGGCGGGAGCCCAGGTGCTCTGGTCGGCCCGGGAGCGCTCCCGCCGCCCGCGGACCACGGCGTCCGCCGTCGCCGCGGCCCTGCACGACAGCACCGCGGCCGACGTCATGCTCACCGTGACCAGCTGGAACACCAGCCGGATGACGCTGCAGGCCGACCTGCTCGGGCTGGACGCGCTCGGCGTGCACGCGCTCGTCTGCGAGACCGGCAACCCGCCGGTGCACGCCGACCGCGCGGTCCGCGACGGCGTGTGGGAGGTCGACGCGGTGGGTCTCGTCGAGCTCGCGACATCCCTGGCCCGCGGGGTCGATCCCGACGGGTCGCCGCTGCCGGTGGCGTGCCCGTTCCGGGTCGGGGTCCGCGTCACGCCCGGGTCCGACGACCTCGACCGCGAGCTCGCGCGGGTGCGGACGAAGGTGGAGGCGGGTGCGGAGTACCTGGTGACCCGCCCGGTCTACGAGCTCGACCGGCTGCGCCGGGTGCTCGAGGGGCTCGCCGCGACGGGCATCCGCCTGCCGGTGCTCCTGACCGTGGCGCCGCTGTCGGGGTTCGCGGAGGCCGAGCAGCTGCGCCACGAGGTGCCCGACATCGTGCTGCCCGACGCGGTCCTCGAGGGCGCACGCAGCGCGGGGGAGGACCCGGGGCCGGGCCTGGAGCTCGCCGCCGACCTCGTGGCCGAGGCGGTCGGTGAGGGCCTCGTCGACGGCGTGGTCGTGCGGCGGCCGGGTCCGCCGGGCGCCCTCGCCGAGGCGGTGTCACACCTCGGAGCGGCGCTCGCGGTCCGCACCTGAGGCAGCCCCGTCGGAGCTCAGACGGCGACGGGCGCGCTCGGGGCCGGGCGCGGGGCGGGCACCGTGGTGTGCACCGCGGCGCGCAGGTGCGCGACGGTCTGGCGCAGGTAGGCGATCTCGCGGGTCAGGGACGCCACGGTCTCACCGGCGAAGTCGTAGGCCAGCTCCTCCGGCATGACCATGACCCCGCAGCACGGGCAGGTCGCGGGCGTCGTCATGGGTGGCCACCTTTCGCGGTGATCGGGCCTGATGACACCAGTGTCCTGACCCCTCCGGGGTGCGGCACTGTCCCGCAGGACAGCCTTTCCCCGTCGCGCGTTGTGGTCGGGCACAGTCGCCCGGGTCACTGGCCCAGGAGGACCTTGCGCCACTGCTCCACCCGCTCGCCGGGGATGCCCGCGAGGGAGGCCACCCGCTCGGCACCGTCGCCGTCGAGGCGGTCGAGGACGGGGACGATCTGTTCGCGGCGCACCCCCACCTCGCCGGCCCGGACCACCCCGGGGCGCAGGGCGCCACGCCGTTCCAGCCGGCGTTGCAGCCCGACCCGGCGGGCGTTGGTCCGGGCGAAGTCGGCGTCGACGGCCGCGCGGGTCACCCCGGCGAGGCGCAGCAGGACCGCGACCGCCACCCCGGTGCGGTCCTTGCCCGCGGCGCAGTGCACGAGGACGGGGTGCGGCCCGTCGATGACGGCGTCGAGCACCGTCGGGAGCCAGCTGCGCGCCGCGTCGACGAGGCCGAGGTACAGCTCGCCCGGGGCGAGCCGGTCCTCGCGGCCGCGGGCGAGGATGTCGGGCGCCAGCGCGTCGACCACGGGCAGGTGCACCCAGCGGGTGGTCGCGGCGGGGAGCGGATAGGGGTGGTCGAGCTCGGGATCGCCGCGCAGGTCGATCGCGACGCCGGGCGGCCAGGCCAAGCCCTGCGGCCACCCGGGCGAGGAGGGGCCGTCGTCGGCGAACGGGGCGTCGCCGCGCAGCAGGATCCCGGGGCGGGTGCGCCCGCCGTCCTCGGTCGGCAGACCGGCCACGTCGCGGATGTTCGTCGTCGGGGGGCCGGGCGGGACGTGGGCGGCGAGGTCGCGGACGTTGCCGGCCTCGCGTCGGAGCCGGCGCAGACGCCGCAACGGGTTCCTCACGGGTGCCGATCCTCGCACCGGGTCATCGGCCGCCGTCGGGGACGCGGAATCCGAACGGCAGCTCGAGGCGGTGGCGACGCAGGAACTCGTCGTCGGCGAGCAGTTCGTGGGTGGGGCCGTCGGCCACCACCACGCCGCCGTCGAGCACCACCGCGCGTCCGCAGAGCTGGAGCGCGTAGGGCAGGTCGTGGGTGACCATGAGCATCGTCCGGTCCAGCCCCACGAGCACCTCGGCCAGCTCGCGCCGCGCGACCGGGTCGAGGTTCGACGACGGCTCGTCGAGCACCAGGATCTCCGGGTCGCAGGCCAGGACGGTGGCCAGGGCCACGCGTCGGCGCTGTCCACCGGAGAGGTGCATGGGGGAGCGGTCGGCGTGTTCGGCCATCCCGACGGCACCGAGGGCCTGGGTCACCCGCTGCTCGAGGGCGGGCCCGGTGACCCCGAAGTTCGCCGGACCGAACGCGACGTCGTCGGCGACCGTGGGCATGAACAGCTGGTCGTCGGGGTCCTGGAAGACGACGCCGACCCGGCGGCGGATCTCCTGGAGGTTCCGCTTCTCGACGGCCAGCCCGCCGACGGAGACCGCGCCCGCCCCCGCGCGGTGCACGCCGTTGAGGTGCAGGACCAGCGTCGTCTTGCCCGCGCCGTTGGGGCCGAGCAGCGCGACCCGCTCGCCGCGCTCGATGCGCAGGTCCACCCCGTAGAGCGCCTGGTGCCCGTCCGGGTAGGCGAAGGCGAGGCCGGAGACGTCGAGGGAGGGAGGACTCACGTCAGCGCGTACCCGGTCGCCGCGCCCATCACCGCGAGGACCGCCGGGACGAGCGCGCGGGCCCAGGTCCGGCGGCTCGCGCCCGTCTCCCCGACGAGGGGCATCGCCCCGGTGTAGCCCCGGGCGAGCATCGCGAGGTGGACGCGCTCGCCCCGCTCGTAGGAGCGCAGGAAGAGCGTGCCGACCCCGCGCACCGTCGGGCCGATCTGCCACAGGAACCGCGGGTCGTGCCCGCGCGCCACCCGGGCCAGGCGCATCCGCCGGCCCTCGGCGGCGATGACCTCGAGGTAGCGCACCATCAGCGTCGCGATCGTCGTGACCATGCCCGGCACGCGGAGCCGGCCCAACCCGGTCAACAGGTCACGCACCGGCGTCGTCATCGCCAACGTCACCGAGATCAGCACCCCGAGGGTGCCCTTGACCAGGATGTTCCAGCCGGCGAGCAGCCCGTCGACGGCCAGCGAGAGCCCGAGGAACTCGGTGCGCGGGCCCGCGGCGGCGAACGGGAGCAGGACCGAGAGCACCACGAACGGCGCCTCGATCAGCGAGCGCACCGCGATCGCGCCCACCGGCAGCCGCGCCACGATCCAGATCCCGACGAGCAGCGCGAGGTGGGCCCCGAAGATCCAGAACGCCGCGCGGGGGGTGGCGACGACCGCCAGCACCATGACGAACGCGACGACGATCTTCACGTGCGCCGGGAGGCGGTGGACGACGCTGTCGCCGGCGTGGTGCAGGGCGTGCGCGTGGCCTGCGCCCATCTAGGCGGTGTCGTCGGAGCCGGACCCACCGGTCGTCCGACGGCGGCGCAGCAGCCAGAAGAGACCGCAGGCGACGAGCAGCGTCGCGATCACCCCGACGACGCCCGCCACCCCGGTGAGCGCCTCGTTCCCGCCGACGGCGTAGCCGGCGAACGGGCTGCCCTCCGCGGCGTGCTCACCGGCGCTCTGGGCGATGCAGGTGCCCTGCAGCTGCTCGCCCTCCCCGGTCCCGACGGTCTCGCAGCCGGACTGCGTGACGGCGTCGAGCCCGTCGGGGGAGCTGCTCGCGGCGTAGGAGACGACCCCGGCGAGCAGCAGCGCAACGACCAGGAAGACGCCGAGGAAGGCCCCGTGGCGACGGTTCCGCGTGGTCGGGGCGCTCATCGACCGGCCTGCTCGGACGTGCGGATCTCGAGGTCGGGACGTTCGCCGCGCCACAGGTAGACGAGGTCGGGACGGACCGCCGCCACCGCCCCGACGGTGAGCGCGGTGATGATGCCCTCGCCGATCCCGATCAGCGCGTGGAACCCGGTCATCAGCCCGAACACGGTGCCGAGCGCGAGCCCTTCGCCGCCGAGGGCGTACTCGAGCACGAAGCCCAGCGACGCGACGACGACGTTCACCCAGGCCGCGACGAACGCGGTCACCAGCAGGCCCGCGCGGCCGCGGCGGGCGAGCGGGCGCAGCGCCACCGCGACGCCGAAGCCCACGAAGGTGCCGATCAGCGCCATGTTGGTGATGTTCATGCCGAGTGCGGAGAGCCCGCCGTCGGCGAAGAGCAGCCCCTGCAGGGCGAGCACGATCGCGATGCACAGCGCCCCGACGTAGGGGCCGACGAGGATCGCGGTCAGCGCCCCGCCGAGCAGGTGACCGCTGACGCCGGGCAGCACCGGGAAGTTCAGCATCTGCACGGCGAACACGAAGGCGGCGACCAGTCCGGCCAGCGGCGCGGTGCGGTCGTCGAGGTCGCGGCGGGCGCGGGCGACGCAGAACGCCAGGCCGACGACGGCGACGACGCCGAACGCCAGCGACACCGGAGCGTTCACGATGCCGTCGCTCATGTGCATCGCGACGACGGAACCGTCCGCTTCCATCCGCGACCTCTCTCGTCACCCGTTCGGGACCCGCCGGGGTTGAGAGTGTCGCAATGTCGTGCTTGTCGCACTAGTCCTGCGACTACATCAGACTGGCTGTTCGGAGGGTGGTGTCCGACCGAGAAGGGTGTCCACGGCCCGGACGAAGCCGTCGGCGTCGTCGAGACCGAAGGCCTGGCGCTGCAGGATGAACCCGGGCAGCAGGGCCATGACGACGCGGGCGCCGTGGTCGGGGTCGAGGTCGGCGGGCACGTCGCCCGCCGCCTGGCCGCGCCGCAGGACCTCCGCCACCCGGACCCGGACGACGTCGAACCCCGCGGCGGCGCGCCGGCGCAGCGTGTCGTGGCGCATCAGCTCGCCCCAGGCCTGGACCCCGCAGCGGGCCAGCTCGTCGGTGGGGGCCACGTCTCCCGGGCCGAGCTCGATCGTGGGACCGCTCATGGGGCCGACGACGGCGGCGACGATGTCTGCGACGCCGGCGGGGGAGCCGTCCTCGCCGACCGCCACGATGCGGCCCGCCATGGCCCCGAACGCCTGCCCGGCGATCTCGAGGATCACGTCCTCCTTGCTCGGGAAGTACCGGTAGAACGCCCCGGCGGACATGCCTGCCTCCCGCGCGATGTCGGGCATCGAGGTCTGGTGGAAGCCGTCGCGGGCGAAGCAGCGCCGGGCGGCGGCCAGGATCTCGGTCCGGCGGGCCTCCCGGCGCTCGGCGGTGATGCGGGGCAACTCCGACCTCCTCGGCCGCCGGCCAGCTTCCGTGAATGCTCGTTCGCCTTGACGGGGCGCACGGTTCGCCGCCATCATAATGAATGAGCGTTCACGGAACGAGGAGGCGGTCATGGCGACCGAGGAGATGACGTCGAGGACGACGTGCTGCGTCGTCGGTGGCGGTCCTGCCGGGATGATCCTCGGCCTGCTGCTCGCGCGGGCCGGGGTCGAGGTGACCGTGCTGGAGAAGCACGGGGACTTCCTGCGCGACTTCCGCGGGGACACCGTCCACACCTCGACGCTGACCCTGCTCGACGAGCTGGGTCTCTGGCCCCGGTTCGCCCAGCTGCCCTATCGCGGGCTGACGAAGGCCCGGATCCGGCTCGACGCGGGCGACGTGGACTTCGCCGACATGACCCGGCTGCGCGTGCCGCACCCGATGATCGCGATGGTCCCGCAGTGGCACCTGCTCGACATGCTCGCCACCGCGGCGGACGAGGAGCCCTCGTTCACCCTCCGGATGAGCACCGAGGTGACGGGGACGGTGCGGGACTCCTCCGGCCGCGTCACCGGGGTCCGGCTGGCCGACCGGGCCCAGGACGGCACCCTCGGCGCCGAGTCCGAGCTCGCCGCCGACCTCGTGGTGGCCTGCGACGGACGTGACTCCCGGCTGCGCGCCGACTCGGGGCTGCCGCTGCGCCGCTACGACGTGCCCCTCGACGTCGAGTGGTTCCGGGTCCCCCGGCACGACGGGGACCCCGAGGGCGGCCTGGGACGGGTCGGGCGCGGCCGGTTCATGGTGTTCCTCGACCGCGGCGACTACTACCAGTGCGCGCTGATCATCGGGAAGGGCACCGACGCCCGGCTGCGCTCCGGGACGATCCAGGGGTTGCGCGACCTCGTGGGCGGCATGAACCCGTGGATGGCGGACCGGCTCGACGCCATCGCCTCCTGGGACGAGGTGAAGCTGCTCTCGGTCACGCTCGACCGGCTGCGGCAGTGGTCGGCGCCCGGCCTGCTGTGCATCGGCGACGCCGCGCACGCGATGTCGCCGGTCGGCGGGGTCGGCATCAACCTCGCGATCCAGGACGCGGTGGCCGCGGGCCGGGTGCTCGCCGGGCCGCTGCGGGCCCGGGACCGGGTCGCCGTGACCAAGGCGGCGTCCTCGGTGCAGCGGCGCCGCACGTTCCCGACCGTCATCACGCAGACGCTGCAGGACCTCGCACACCGTCGGGTCGTCGCGCCGCTGCTCTCGTCGGACGCGGTCGCCGACGAGGCGGACATGACCCTGCCGCTGCCGATCCGGCTGATCCAGCGGTTCCCGGTGCTCCAGTGGGTGCCCGCACGGCTGGTCGGGGTCGGCGCGCTGCCCGAGCACGCGCCCGAGTTCGCGCGCCGGGCCCCGATGCCGGTGCCGTCGGGCTGAGGTCCGCCGTGGTGTCAGCGACGCGGCATCGCTGACACCGGACGTCAGCAACTCCGCATCCTCGTCGGCCCGGCGATGCCGCTGTGCTCGATGCCGGCCGCGTCCAGGTGGTCGCGCCAGGCGGCCACCGCGTCCGCGTCGGCGCAGCCGAACCCGATGTGGTCGAGCCCGACCCGTGCCGGGTCGAACCGGTCGTCGTCGGTGGGAGGGATCGAAGGCATGCCGTAGCCATGCCCCGTGACGTGAGTCACGACACTCCGGGCCTGCCCGACCGGTCAGGCGGCGACGGGGAACCTGCGCGGTCCGCGCAGGATCGTCGCGGTCTTCCCGACCACCCGTCCGGTCGTGCGCAGGCCCGGCATCCGCTGCGCGAGCATCCGCAGGGCCACCTCTCCCTCGAGCCGGGCGAGGGCGGCGCCCAGGCAGTAGTGCGCGCCGCCCGAGAACGCGAGGTGCGGCGTCGTCTGGACCCGTCGCAGGTCGAACCGGTCCGGGTCGGGGTGGGCCTCGGGGTCGCGGCCCGCCGCGGCGACGAGCACCAGCACGCCCCAGTTCCGGCGGAACTCCACTCCGCCCAGCTCGGTGTCCTCGTGGGCGATCCGGGCGGTCAGCTGCACCGGTGGGTCGTAGCGCAGCGTCTCCTCGACGGCGCCCGGGGCGAGCGACGGGTCGGCGGCGAGGGCCTCCCACTGCCCCGGGGTCGACTGCAGTGCCCGGACGGCGTTCCCGACGAGGTTCGTGGTCGTCTCGAACCCCGCGACCAGCAGCAGCTGCGCCAGCGTCACCAGCTCGTCCAGGGACATCTGCCCGGCGTCGAGGGCCCCGACGAGCTGCGAGACGACGTCCTCGCCCGGATCGGCCCGACGGCGCTCCACCAGCTCGGTGAACAGGACGCGCGCCTCGGCGGTGGTGCGGGCGAGCTCGTGCGCGTGGGCCACCGACCGGACCCCGTCGAGCGACGTCCCGAGCGCCCGTCCCCAGCGCGCGAAGCGGTCCGCGTCCACCGACGGGATCCCGAGCAGCCGCGCGATCACGGTGATCGGCAGCGGCGCGGCCAGGTCGGCGACCAGGTCGAACCGGCCGCGGGCGGCGGCGTCGTCGAGCAGTCCCGCCGTGATCTCCTCCGCCACGCCGCGGTACTGCTCCAGCCGCCGCGGGGCGAACGTCGGCTGGGCGAGGCGCCGCAGCCGGGAGTGGTCCGGCGGGTCCAGGCCCAGCAACGAGAGATCGACCGGCTCGAGGAGCGAGGGCTCGCCGTCCGCGGGCGCGAACGGCGGCCGCCCGTCGGCGAGGCGGACCCCGAACCGGCGGTCGCGCAGCACCTGTTCGCAGAGCGCGTGCGTCCCGACCGCGGAGATCCCGACGCGGCTGCGGGCGAGCCCGCCGGTGGCGCGGATCGCGGCGTAGGTCGGGTACGGGTCGAGGCGCCACGGCTTGTGCATGAGCCGCGCGACGGGGTCCCCGCGGAGTGCCAGCGCGAGGCCGCCGAGGCGCATCGCGGTGATCCGCCCGCCGAGCGCGAGGTCCTCGCCCAGAGATGTCGGGCCCGGGGATCCCGGGGAGCGCAGGGCCATCGGTCGGGATACCTCGCACGGGTGCGGTACGGCTCACGTGGCCGGTCCGGGCGGACCGGGCGAGAGTGGGGATCAGGACGCCGTCCCCCACGATGCCAGCACCCGGGCTCCGGGGCCGGTCGACGGGACGCGGCCGACCGGCCATGATCGGCGTGGGCGACGCCGGAAGGGAGCCGCCAGGTGACCAGCGAGGGCACGGTGGAACTGCTCGGCGCCATGGCCGTCCCGGACGCGCCGTGCGACGACCCGGCGGCGTTGCTGGCCCGGTGGCGACCCGGCCGCGGCACCTGGTTCTCCGGACCTCGCGGCGGTCTGCTGGCCGACGGGGCCCTGCGGCGCCTCGAGGAGCCCGACGACGTCGGCGCGGTGCTCGACGAGGTGGCCGCGTCCGGATCGGGACCCGCCCTCGTCGTCGGGGCCCTGCCGTTCGACCCGGCCGGTGCGGCCGCGCTCGTCGTCCCCCGCGAGGTGACCTGGTCCCCGGCGCTCGGGCGGGCCGTCGAGGCGCCCGTCGCCGGCGGGCCGTCCCCGCGGTGGGGCTCGCGCTCGCTGCCCGAGCCCGCGGGGTACGAGGCGATGGTCGCCGAAGCGCTGCGCCGGATGGGCGCGGGTGACCTGGAGAAGGTCGTGCTGGCCCGTGTCCTCGACCTGCAGGCCGACGCTCCCGTCGACCAGGCCGCGATGCTGCGGGGCCTCGCCGCCCGTGACCCGTCGGGGTACGTCTTCGCCGTGGATCTCCCGACCGTCGGGGCGCCGAGGACCCTGCTCGGCGCCAGCCCCGAGCTGCTGATCTCCCGCCGTGACGGCGAGGTGATCGCGAATCCGCTGGCCGGGTCGGCCCCCCGCCGACGCGACCGGGCCGACGACGAGGCCGCAGGCGCGGACCTGCTCGACTCGGCGAAGGACCGCCACGAGCACGCCCTCGTCGTCACCGACGTCTCCGCCGCGCTCGCCGGGGTGTGCGACGACCTCGAGGTGCCCGCCGAGCCCTCGCTGATCCGCACCGACGCGATGTGGCACCTGTCGACGACGATCCGGGGGCGCTCGTCCCGCTCGGCGCTCGACCTGGCGCGGGCCCTGCACCCGACGCCCGCCGTGGGCGGGGTGCCCCGGGACGCCGCGAGCCGCGCGATCACCGAGCTCGAGCCGTTCGACCGCGGCTTCTACACCGGCATGGTCGGCTGGACGGACTCCTCGGGCGACGGCGAGTGGGTCGTGGCACTGCGCTGCGGCGAGGTCTGCGGCCCGTCCGCGCGGCTCTACGCGGGGGCCGGCCTGGTGCCTGCCTCCGTGCCCTCGGCGGAGCTGGCGGAGACGACGGCGAAGCTGGAGACCATGCTCGCGTCGATGTGACGGGTCCGGGCGCCACACTGGGGCCCGTGGACTGGGCGGAGCTCCGGGCGGGCCGGACGTTGCACGAGGACGACACGCTGCTCGTGCTCGACAAGCCCACGGGCTGGTCGGTCATGGGGGAGCGGCACGACACCGACCTCGTGCGCCTCGCGGCCGACGACGGCGAGAAGCTCTGGCCCGCCCACCGCATCGACAAGGTGACCAGCGGCGTCGTGCTGTTCGCCAAGGACCTGGCCCACCACGGCGACCTCACACGCCAGTTCAACGCCCGCACCGTCGAGAAGAGCTACCTGGCGATCACGGCCACGACGGGGCTCCCCGAGCGGGGCCGCATCGAGCTGCCGCTCTCGGTCGGGCGCAAGAACCGGGTCCGGATCGCGGCGCCCCGCGAGTCCATCGTCCGCGACGGTGACGTCTGGACCGTCCCCGACGACGCCGTCCTCCAGGGCGTCAGCACCTATCCGAGCACGACGACGTTCGAGCGCCTCGACGAGGCCGACGGCACGACGCTCCTCGCCGTGCACCCGGAGACGGGCCGGCGCCACCAGATCCGGGTCCACCTCGCCTGGATCGGGCACGCGATCGTCGGCGACCCGCTGTTCGACAAGCACGCCACGACCCGCGCCGGCCTGCACGCCCACCGGCTCGCGTTCGACGCCCCCGACGGGCAGCGCCTCACGATCACCGCCGAGCCGGGGGAGGACTTCCTGTCGCTAGGTGGCTTCGCCTGGTGAGCACTTTCCGGGCCTATAGCCCCGGAAAGTGCTCACGAGGCCGAAGGCCACCTACGCCAGCGCCTCCGCGAGCAGGTCGAGCGAGGCCGCGAGCCCGTCGGCGTCGATGACCGGGAAGTACGTCAGCATCTCCGGGTCGGTGATCCCGGACCAGTCGTAGGTCAGGGTCACGACGGTGCCGTCGCCGTCCGGCGCGAGCCGGTAGATCCACGTGTGCCCGGCGGGCGCCTCGCCGACCGCGGCGGGAGCCCACCCCAGGGCCGTGTCCGGCTCGTAGACGATGACGTGGTTCTCCATCGTGTAGTCGCCGAACATCTCGTTGTGCATGTCCATCGTGAACACGTCACCGAGCTCCTCGATCGCGAGGTGGGTGCGTGACGCGCGGACCATCCCGGACGAGTCGAGGTCCGGGTGGCGGTCGGGGTCGGCGATGAGTGCGAACGTGCGCTCCGGGGGAGCGTCGATCGTCCGGGACACCTGGATGCTGCGGTCGGTCGTCTCCACGGACGTCATGGTGCTGATCGTGGCACGACCCCGGGAGCCCGCCGACGCATGGCCCGGCGCGGCTCCGGGTAGACGAGCCGCCGTGGGAGCCCGCATCACCCTCGTCCGGGGAGACATCACCGCCCAGGACGTCGACGCGATCGTCAACGCCGCGAACTCGAGCCTGCTCGGCGGCGGCGGGGTGGACGGCGCCATCCACCGCGCCGGCGGACCGGAGATCCTCGCCGCCTGCCGCGAACTACGGGCGACGACGCTGCCCGACGGCCTGCCGACCGGGCAGGCGGTGGCGACGACGGCCGGGAACCTGCCCGCCCGGCACGTCATCCACACGGTCGGCCCGGTCTACGCGAAGCGCGAGGACCGCTCCGCGCTGCTCGCCTCGGCCTACCGGGAGTCGCTGCGGGTGGCGGACGAGGTCGAGGCCCGGACGGTCGCGTTCCCCGCGGTGTCGGCCGGGGTCTACGGCTGGCCGATGGACGACGCGGCCCGGATCGCGGTGGAGACGGTGACGTCCACCCGGACGGCCGTGGAGGAGGCCCGGTTCGTCCTGTTCGGCGACGAGGCCTACGACGCGTTCACCCGCGCGGAGCAGGCTCTGGGCTGACTGGGCGCACGCTCGGGCCGAACACTCCGGACGACGTGTCAACCATGTCCGGGTTGCGTCGTTGCGACCGATATCGCTGCTCCCGTCCGGGTCGTCACCGTCCCGTATGCGTGTCGTTGTCCGGTCCGTGCGCGCTCGCGGGCAGCTGTGCGTGCATGCCGGCGCGGGAGTGCGGCCGGCGGTCGAGACCATCGAGCGAGGTCGAGTGAGTCAGGGCAGGCACCGCAAGCAGCGCCGCGACGACCGCCCCGGCGCGGGGCGCGTCGCGCTGTCGGCGGCAGCGGTCGGGATGGGCGTGATCCAGTTGTCGGGTGTCGCCGCGGCGGCCCCCGCACCCGGGGCCCCGGCCGGGACGGCACCCGGGGTCGGCGGGACCCCGTGCACGACGCCGGCGATCAAGGCGTGCGTCGATCTCTCCGAGAACAGGACGTGGCTGCTCGACGGGCGGGGTGCGGTCGTGCTCGGTCCGGTCGCCAACACGCACGGCGCGCCGGGCCACGAGACGCCGGTCGGGGACTTCGTCGTGCAGCGCAAGGACCGGTACCACGTCAGCCAGGAGTTCGAGGGCGCGAAGATGCCCTACGCCGTGTTCTTCGACAACAACGGCCGCGCGTTCCACCAGGGCACCCTGGAGCGGCAGTCGGCGGGCTGCGTGCGACTGAACGAGGCCGACGCGAAGCGCTTCTTCGAGCACCTCAACCCGAACGACCGGGTGCAGATCGTCCCCTGACGGCGGGCACGACGGGCCCGGCTCAGGACCGACGGCGCAGCACCATCGCGAGGGCGCCGAGCACGACGACGACCGCGAGCACGACGAACGGCCAGGCCGGCAGGCCGCCGTCCGGGGCGGGCTCCGCCGCGGCGGCCGGGCTCGGCGTCGTCGCCGGGGCCGTCGTCGGGCCCGCGACGGGAGCAGCGGGCGTCGCCGCGGTCGGGGCGGCGCCGTTCGCGGTACCGGTGCCCGGCATGGTGAGGGTGAACGACAGGGCGCCCGAGACCGGGTGCCCGTCGCCGGACACCACGCGGTACCCGACCTGGTACCGGCCTGCCGGGCCGAGCGGGTTGACGCCGACCGAGACACGGGCGCCGTCCGTCGTAGCCGTCCCCTGCTCCCACCGGCTGCTGCCGTCCGGCCCGACGACCGTGACCGTGGCGGTGTCCGGGGCGGGCGCCTCCCCGAAGGTCAGGGTGATCCGGGACGGGGCGGCCGCGACGGAGGCACCGTCGGCGGGGTCGCTGCCCTCGATGACGTCGTGCGCGGCGGCGGGGCCGGCCGCCAGGGCGAGGAGCACGGACACCAGGGCGGCGAGGACCGCGAGCCCGGTCGTGCGGCGGGGACGGCGACGCAGCGTCGTGCTGGCCGCCGGAGGTCGCGTCACGAGACCACGGTAGATGCCCCGCCCGACGTCGTGGGCGCGTTCACGAGTTCCGAGCGCGCCCAGTCGGCGATCTCCCACGCGGCCTGGTGCGCGATGGTGGGGAGCAGGCGCGGCATCGAGATGTAGCCGTGCGGTGCCCCCTGGTACTGGGTGTGCCGGACCGTGACGCCGGCCCGGCGCAGGGCGTCGACGTAGTAGGTGCCGTGGTCGCGCAGCGGATCGTGCTCGGCGGTCTGCACGAGGGCGGGCGGGAGCCCGGTCAGGTCGGCGCGCAGCGGGGAGGCGTAGGGGACCGTGCCGTCGGCGCCGGCGAGGTAGAGCGAGACGAAGCCGCGGATGTCCGAGGCGTCGAGGATCGGCGCGTGCGGGGTGGCGCGCTCCGACGGGAGCACGTCGACCATCTCGGTGCCGGGGTAGACCAGGCACTGCGCCCCGATCACCGGGGCGTCCTCCCCGCGACGGCGGGCGTCGCGGGCCATGAGGCAGACGACGGTCGCGAGGTTGCCGCCCGCGCTGTCGCCCATCACCGCGACGCGCGCCGGGTCGATGCCCCACCGGCCGGGCTCGGCGGCGAGGGACGCGGTGGCCGCGTAGGCGTCCTGCGCGGGGACGGGGAACGGGTGCTCGGGGGCCAACCGGTAGTCCACGGACACGACGACCGCCCCGGCCAGCAGCGCCACCTGGCCGCAGAACCAGTCGGACTGGTCGAGGTCGCCCTGGACGTAGCCACCGCCGTGGAAGTTGACGACGAGCGGCGCGGGCACCGTCGCGGCCTCCGGCGGCCGGTAGACGCGGACCGGCAGGACCGCGTCCGGCGTGGTGACCACGGTGTCCTCGGTGACGACGCGCCGGTCGTGGCTCCCGACGATCAGGCGGCCGGCCGGGCCCGCCTGGATCCGCCCCGAACGTTCGCGCGCGGCGGGCACCTCCTCGGGCGGGAGGTCGGCGACGGATCCGCCGAGGCGGGCGCGGAGCACGCCGACGAGCCGGGTCCGCAGGGGGAGACGCACGCCGTCGAGCGTAGGCGAGGAGCGGGTGAGGCGCGGATCGCACGAACTCCCCGCTCGCCGCCGGTTGACAACCACGGTCGGTCTCCGTTTGAGTCGTCCCCGTGGTCGAGACGATTCCGGTGATGGCGCGGACGCGATTCACGCGCCGCCGTCACATCGACCACGCGCTGGTCACCTCCGGCGCCTGTCGCCGCTGACGCGAGCGCTCTCCTCTCACGCCGCTCCGGCGTTCTCCCTCACGCCGCTCCGGCGTTCTTACCGTGCGCACCGCCGTCGTCGGCGTGCGCCATTCCCGCGCGTCGACGATCGGCGTCGCCGCGATTCCGGCCTGCCCTGGTGCCCGGCTCTCCCCGTTTCCCGAAAGGAACTCCCGTGACCGGAGTGCTCGATCCCGCCCCCACCCGCTCGGAGGTCGCCGACCTGCCGACCCCGACGACCGAGTCCGAGTGGCTCGACCGTGCCCGCCTCGTCCGCCGGGTGCTCGAGACCGACGCCGCCGAGCGCGACCGGGCCGGCGCGACCCCGCACGACGAGGTCGCCCTGCTCAAGGATTCCGGGCTCGTCACCGTGCTCGGGCCGCGCGAGCACGGCGGGGCGGGCCTGGAGTGGCCCGCCGCGTACCGGATCGTCCGCGAGGTGGCCGCGGGCGACGGCTCCATCGGTCAGCTGCTCGGCTACCACTACCTGTGGTTCTGGGCCGCGCGGCTGGTCGGGACGCCGGAGCAGGTCGAGGCGGTCGAGGCGGACGCCACGCGGAACCGCTGGTTCTTCGGTGGCGCGGTGAATCCGCGTGACACCGACGTCCTCATCTCCGACGAGGGCGAGGAGATCGTGTTCCGCGGGAAGAAGTCGTTCTCCACCGGGGCGAAGGTCTCGGACGTCACCGTTCTGGAGGGCGTTCTCGACGGTACCGAAACGCACATCTTCGCGATCGTCCCGTCGGACCAGCCGGCGCTCGCGTTCCACGACGACTGGGACAACATCGGGCAGCGGCTCACCGAATCGGGTGGCGTGACGATCGACGGCGTTCGTGTCCCGTGGGCGGCCGCCGCGGGATTCCGGGACAAGCAATTCACCCCGCGGGTCTACAACACGATGAACGTGCCGGTGATCCAGCTGGTGTTCGTCAACCTCTACCTGGGCATCGCCCGCGGCGCCCTGCAGACCGCTGCCGAGTACACCCGCACGACGACGCGCCCGTGGCTGCACGGCGGCCAGGAGCGCGCCGTCGACGAGCCGTACGTGCTGGACACCTACGGCGAGCTGTGGTCGCGGCTCTGGGCGGCCGAGGCGCTGGCGGACGCGGTGGCCTCGGAGGCGCTGGTGATCCACCGTGACCCGGACGCGCTCACCGAGCGGGCGCGCGGCGAGCACGAGGTGCGGGTCGCGGCGGTGAAGGCGCAGGCCACGGACGTGGCGCTCGACACGACCTCGCGCATCTTCGAGGTGACCGGGGCTCGGGCGACGTCCGCGCGCCTGGCGTTCGACCGGTTCTGGCGCAACGTCCGCACGCACTCCCTGCACGACCCGGTGGCCTACAAGCGCCGCGAGGTCGGGGCGTACGTGCTGACCGACGAGCTGCCGCAGCCGACCTGGTACTCGTAGGCGCGCTCACGAGGGCTCCGCCCACCTATGGCCAGCTGGGCTTGCGCTTCTCCACGAACGACGCGACCCCCTCGCGCCCCTCCGGCGAGAGGCCGCGGTCGCCGATCGACTTCGCCTCCAGGTCGAGGTGGGCGTCGGTGAGGGCGGTGCGCGCGGTGCCCACCAGCTTCTTCGTCGCGGCGAGGGCCTGCGGCGGTCCGGCGGCGATGGTCGCCGCGATCGCCGCGGTCTCGCTGTGCAGGTCCTCGTCGGGGACGACGCGGCTGGCGAGCCCGCAGGCGAGGGCCTCCTCGGCGCCCATCGGCCGGTTGGTCAGGAACATGTCCATCGCCCGGGCCCGCCCGACCGCCGCGGGCAGCGTCGCCGTCATCCCGCCGTCGGGGGTCAGCCCGATCGCGGTGTAGGACGGGCGCAGGCGCGCCCCGGCCCCGAGCACGATCACGTCCCCGGTGAGCGCGAGGGACAGCCCGATCCCCGCCGCCCAGCCCTGGACGCCCATGACGACCGGCTGGGTGAACCCCAGGATGAGCCGCTGACAGGAGTGGAAGTCGTCCGCCAGCGCGGTGAGGCTCGCGTCCGGGTCCGCCGCGAACCCGCGGACGTCGCCGCCGACGCAGAAGTTCGGTCCCTCGGCGACGATCTCGACGACGCGACCGGACCGCGCCGGGCCGCCGAGGGCCTCGCGGAACTGGCGGCCGAGCTCGAAGTCGACGACGTTGTGGCCCGGTCCGTTGGTGAGCATCACCCGCACCACGCCGGGCGTGTCCTCGGACACCCGCACCCGTTCCTCCGCCACCGCGGACCTCCTCCTCGAGCCGTACCGCCGGGTTCGCCCGCGATGACACTGCACGGGGCGCCGCGAGCCTGCCACGCTGTGTCCCGCCCCGCGCTGCCCCGTCGAGAGAGGAACCCGACGTGCCCGACCTGCACATCCCGGCAGGCGCCGGCTCGCACCAGCAGGCCTACCTGGCGACGCCACCCGTCGGGGACGGGCCGTGGCCCGGCGTCGTCGTCCTGCAGGACGCCTTCGGCATGACCGACGACCTGCGCGAGCACACCGACCGGCTCGCGACGGCGGGCTACGTCGCGGTCGCCCCGCGCCTGTACACCCCCCGGGGTGGCGGCCCGCGCTGCGTGGCCGCCGTGTTCCGGTCGATGACCAGCGGCACCGGCCCGGTGTTCGACGACATCGAGGCCGCCCGGGACTGGCTCGCCGGGCGGGACGAGTGCACCGGCCGGATCGGGGTCATCGGGTTCTGTCAGGGCGGCGGGTTCGCGCTCCTCGCCGGGGCCCGGCAGGACTTCGCGGCGGCCGCGCCGAACTACGGGCACGTGCCGACGGACGCCGAGCGCGACCTCGAGGGCATCTGCCCGGTGGTCGCGAGCTTCGGCGCCCGCGACGCGACGCTCAAGGGCCACCCCGAGCGGCTTGAGTCGGCGCTGGACGCGCTCGGCGTGGAGAAGGACGTCAAGACCTACCCGACCGCGGGCCACTCGTTCTTCGAGCGGGTCCCGGCCCAGACCGTGGTCCGCCGGCTCGGCTTCGGCTACGACCACGACGCCTCCGAGGACGCGTGGGGCCGGATCCTGCGGTTCTTCGAGACCCATCTGAAGGCGGCATGACCGACGACGACGGGCGCGCGCCGGTCGGGTCCGACTCCGAGGGCCTCGCCGACCTCGAGCACTACCTCATCGACATGGACGGGGTGCTCGTCCACGAGGAGAACGCCCTGCCCGGAGCCGACGAGTTCATCCGGCGGCTCGGTGAGGCGGGGAAGCACTTCCTCGTGCTCACCAACAACTCCATCTACACGCCCCGCGACCTGCAGGCGCGCCTGCGCGCGAGCGGTATCGACATCCCCGTCGCCAACCTGTGGACCTCGGCGCTCGCCACCGCCCAGTTCCTCGACGCGCAGCGCCCCGGCGGCACCGCCTTCGTCGTCGGGGAGGCGGGTCTGACGACGGCGCTGCACCAGGTCGGTTACGTCCTCACCGAGCGCGCGCCCGACTACGTCGTCATCGGCGAGACTCGGACCTACTCGTTCGAGGCGATCACCCGGGCGATCCGGCTCATCGAGGGCGGCGCGCGCTTCATCTGCACCAACCCCGACGCGACCGGCCCCTCCGCGGAGGGGACCCTGCCCGCGACCGGGTCGGTCGCGGCACTCATCACCCACGCGACCCGCAAGAAGCCCTACTTCGTCGGCAAGCCCAACCCACTGATGATCCGGGCGGGGCTCAACACCATCGGGGCGCACTCCGAGACCACGGCGATGATCGGCGACCGCATGGACACCGACATGGTCGCGGGCATGGAGGCGGGCCTGCACACGATCCTCGTGCTCTCGGGTGTCACCGACGAGAGCGAGATGGATCGCTACCCCTACCGGCCCAATCAGGTCGTCGAGAGCGTGGCCCACCTGTCGGTGGGGTCGCGCGGATAGCGGGTACCCGCCACGCATGCCGGACGACTTCGCGGAGCTCCCGCCGATCCTGCCGCTCCCGTCGGAGGACTCCCGCGCCGCGCGGGCCGACCGGACGCGGCGGTGAGCGACGTCCGCGACGAGGCCGAACCACGACCGGGAGAGCCGGGACAGCCGGGGGGATCGCCGGATCCCGCGCCCGAGGCGGACGGGCCCGGCCCGGACCGGGTCGACGACGCGGCGGATTCCCCGCCCGATCCCGCCGCCGTCGCGCCCGCGGGTCTCGGCGGGGCCGATCTCCCGCCGCGCCCCGAGATCGGGGTGGGCCGCGACGGCCGCCGCCTGGGCTGGGTGGAGTTCGCGGTCGGCGCGGTCGTCTACGTCCTGGTGCAGCTCGGGGCGGGCGTGGTGCTCGTCGCCGCGAACGGGCGGCTGCCAGGTGCGCCGGTCCTGCTCGGCGTATCGGCGGTGGCGGCGTTCGCGGCCGTCGCCGTGGCCCTGGCGCTGCGGGTCCGGGCCCCGTCCGCGATCGGGATCCGGCGGATCGCGCCCCGCACCGTGGTGTTCGCGGTCGGCCTCGGGATCGGCGTGTGGCTGCTGTCCCGGCTGCTCATCATCGTCTACGTCTCGATCACCGGGGACCGCAGCGACCCGCAGCAGGACCTGACCCAGTTCTCCGGGGTCGGCGCGGCGTTCTGGATGGTGCTGCTCGGCGGACTCGTGGTGCCCCTGGGCGAGGAACTGCTCTTCCGCGGCGTCGGCTACGGGTCGATGCGCCGCTACGGGCCGGTGATCGCGACCATCGTGTCGAGCCTGGTGTTCGCGCTGGCCCACGGGCTGAACGTCGTCTTCCTCGCGGTCCTCGTGCTCGCCGTGCTCAACGCGGTCCTCTACGAGCGCACCCGCTCGATCTGGCCGTGCTTCGCCACGCACGCCGCGTTCAACATGTGTTCCTTCGTCGTGCTGCTGCTGCTGACCTGAGCGCCACCCGCGACCATCTCGCCCGCGAGCCGCTCCCGCCCGTCAGCGGGTCTGCTCGGTCGGGCGCACGAGGATCTCGTTCACGGCCATCCGCCGCGGGCGGGTCACCATGTAGACGATCGCGTCGGCGATGTCCGCCGCCTCCATGAGGCCGAGCTCGAGCTCGGCCTCCGCCTGCCGGGCCAGGTCCCCGCCCTCGGTCAGCTCGCTGCGCACCAGGCCCGGTTCGACGAGTCCGACCCGGACGTGGTCGGCCCCGAGCTCCTGGCGCAACGCCTCGGAGAACGCACCGACCGCGTGCTTGGTCGCGGCGTAGACGTTGACCGCGGGTCCGGCCACCTTCCGCCCGGCCACCGAGGACACGGTCACGACGTCGGCGATCCCGCGTTCGCCCGTCGCGGCCCGCTGGAGGTGCCCGAGCGCGGCGTGCGTCGTCGCGAGCACGCCCGTCACGTTGACGTCGACCATGGTGCGCCACTCGCTCAGCGCCGACTCGGTCGCCGGTGACATCGAGCCGTAGCCGGCGTTGTTCACGAGCACGTCGAGGCGTCCGTGACGGGCGACGACGTCCTCGATCGCCCGGGCGACGGCGTCGTCGTCGGCGACGTCGACCTCGTGCACGCTGGCCTCGCCGCCGAGTTCGCCCGCCAGTGCCTCGAGGCGGTCCCGGCGCCGCGCCAGCAGCGCCACCCGGGCCCCCTCGCCGGCCAGGGCCCGCGCGGTGGCCTCCCCGATGCCGCTCGAGGCCCCGGTGACCACCGCGACCGTCCCGTCCAGTCGTGCACCCACGTCGGCGTCCTTCCGTTCGATGATCGGCCGCCGTCGGTTACCTCGCCCGGTCCGGCGCCACACAGCGGATTGATCACACCGTGCGACAGGAACGAGATCTGTGATCACCGTACGTGGTCGTCCCACCCAAGTGCGTCACCCCTGAACGGGTGACGTCGTTACGTCCCACGTGATGCCGCAGTCGCCTGCGCCGGGGTCGTCGGCGCCCGAGCCGGAGACCTCGCTGATCGATCCGGAGGTCCGTACTCCGCATCGGCGCCCCGGCGTGCCCGGCGCCGCGCACTCGCTGCTGGGATTCGTCGTCGCCGCGACCGCGGCGCTCGGCCTCGTCGTGGCCACCGGGGTCGCGCCGGTGACCAGCCTCGCGGCGATGGCGGGGGTGGCGACGCTCCCCGCGTCGGCGGGCGCCTTGGTACCCGACCAGCCGCTGCTCCCCGCCCTCGGACCGCCGTCCTCGTCCGACGAGGCGACCGGCGACGCCACGCCGACCGGCGAGAGCCCGACCTCGACCGAGGCCACGACCCGGTCGGGGACCTCGCGGCAGGTGCGCACGACCGATGCGGCCGTGCCGCCGCCCGCGTCGGTCGCGCCCGCGCCACCACCGGTCGTCGCGCCCCCGGCGCCGCCGGTCCAGGACCCGCCGAAGCAGGACCCGCCGAAACAGGACCCGCCGCAGACGCAGCCGACCAGGCCGACGAAGCCCACCGAGCCGACGAAGACGCAGGACCCGGACCCGCCGACGCAGGTCCCGGGGCCGACGGACCACCCCGGGCCCACGAAGCAGAAGAAGCCCTGACGGGCCGGGCTCCGGCGCGTCGGTCCTAGCGCATCAGCCCGGCCAGCTCGCCGGGCAGCTGCTCGAGGGTGCGGTCGACCTGGTCCTCGGGCAGCCACTCGCGCAGCAGCCGCAGCACCTGCTCCACCTGGTGCTCGACCTTCTCGGCGTCCACCGAGTGCACCGGGCCGCTGACCGCGTCGACGAACGCCGCCTTGCCGACGGCGCGGGCCTGGTTGTCGGAGTGTCGCTGGGCCCGCAGCTCGGCGGAGAGCTCCGGCGGGAGGCTGACCGTGAGGTCCTCCGCGAGGCCGGAGCTGATCGCCTTCCCGAGCTCGTTCAACGTGGCGCGGGTGAGGATCTCGGCCTCGTTCTCGGTCTCCAGCCCGATCCGGCGCTGCACCTGCCCGGTGAAGGCGGCGAGGGTCGCGCTCGAGCGGGCCGGGTTCGGGTCGTTCGGGTTCGGGTCATGCTGGACGGGGGGCGTGGTCACGGATGTCCTCCAGGTCTGACGGGGGCGACGGCGGTTCGGTACCGCCGCGACGGGTCCGGGCTCAGTAGCCCTCGGACCCGGCCCGATCCAGTCCGTGCGACCACCGCGTGCGGCGCTCGTCCTCGGACTGCTCCCACCACCGCGGTCCGCGCTCGCCGAGCGCGGTCTTCGCCGCGTGGACGCGCTCGCGCGCCCGTCGTTCGGTGTCGCGGTCGCCTGCTCGCGTGGCCGACCCGACGTCGCGCCGGGCGGCCATGAGCCAGCGCCGCAGCCGGGACGCGTCATCTTCCGGGATGGCCGGATCGGTCGCGCGCCAGCGGCGGCCGTCGACGACGATCCAGCGACCGTCGGCAGTGGTCTCGGGCACGGGCCCGGGTGCCCACCGGGTCCCGCGGCGGACACGTCGATCTTCTCGCGGACATGCCACGGGCCCGGCCACCGGTGACCTGGGAGCACCGGTGACCGGGCCCGCGGACCCGAACCGTCGCCCGTGACAGGGGCGGCGGAGCCGATTCAGTTGACGGCGGAGACGGGCTACTGCACCTCGTGGCGTCGACGGCGGAGTCGCCGTGGTCAGCCGTCGGGAGCAGCGGAACCGACTGCCGTGCGATGACATCAGGTCAACTGCCCGGTCCCGGGAAGCGTCACGAATCTTGTCGCCCGTTCAGCGGAACGGGTGACGGAACGATGATCGAGGTTCCGGGGCCGCGCGGCGTGGACCGGGCAGGATCCGGTAGCAAGGAGGCATGCGTTACCTCGAGCTCCCGACCGCGAAGCGCTGGTCGGCCATCGGTCTCGGCACCTGGCAGTTCGGGTCCGCCGAGTGGGGCTACGGCGGCGACTACGCCTCGGGCCCCGACTCCGAGGCCGCGCGGATCGTGGCGCGCGCCCTCGAGCTCGGGATCACCCTGTTCGACACCGCCGAGGTCTACGGCTTCGGGCGCAGCGAGCGCATCCTCGGCGACGCCCTCGACGACGCCGACGCCGACCCGGAGACCACCGTGGTCGCCTCGAAGATCCTTCCGGTGCTGCCGATCGGCCCGGTCGTCGAGCAGCGCGGTGTGGCCAGTTCCGGCCGGATCCGCCGCACGCTCGACCTCTACCAGGTCCACCAGCCCAACCCGGTGGTCGGCGACCGCCGGACCATGCCGGGCATGCGCACGCTGCAGGCCGCGGGCGTGGTGGACGAGGTCGGCGTCTCGAACTACTCGCTCGACCGGTGGCAGGAGGCCGAGAGCGCCCTGGGCTCGCGGGTGATCTCGAACCAGGTGCAGTACAGCCTCGTCGCCCGCGAGCCCGAGGCGGAGCTGCTGCCGTACGCGGCCGAGGCCGGCCGCGCGGTCATCGCCTACAGCCCGCTCGCGCAGGGCCTGCTCTCGGGCAAGTTCGACGCCGAGCACCGGCCCGCCAACCGGGTCCGCTCGCTCAACCCGCTCTTCCTGCCCGAGTCGCTGCGCCGGGCGCGGCCCCTGATCGACACCCTGCGCGGGATCGCCGACGCCCACGACGCGACGCCCTCACAGATCGCGCTCGCCTGGACGATCCACCGGCCCGAGGTGTGCGCCATCCCCGGGGCGTCCTCGGTGGCCCAGCTCGAGAGCAACTGCGCGGCGGCCGAGATCGTGCTCGGCGGCGACGAGTGGGCCGCGCTCAACGAGGCCTCGGACCGCTTCACCCCGGTGAGCGGGCTGTCCGCGGCCGTCGGGATCGCCAGGGGGTTCTCGCCGCTGTGAACGGCGGTGGTCGTGGGACCACGGCCGTTCACAGGCCGTGCAGGGCCACGAGCATCGTGCGGTTGCGGGCGCCGGTCTTGCGCAGCAGCGACCCGACGTGCTTCTCGACGGTCTTCGCCGAGATGCGCAGCGAGGACGCGATCTGGCGGTCGGTGAGCCCCTGCGCGACGAGCCCGCGGACCTCGCGCTCGCGCTCGGTCACCCCGCGGGCGCGGACGGGCGCCGCGGCGAGCAGGCCGAGCTGATCGGCGGCGAAGGCCGTCTCGCCCCGCCCGGCGGCGGCGACCACGGCCACCAGCCGGTCGCCGGCGTCGGGCCCCACGCAGCCCTTGACCCCCGCCGTGACGGCGGTGCGCAGCCGGTCGCCGGGGCACGACGGCGCCAGCAGCACGACGGCGGGCGGCGCAGGGAGGGCCGCGACCCGATCCAGGGCGCCCGCGAGGTCGCCGTCGGGAGCGAGGACGTCGGGCTCGACGACGAGCACGTCGGGCCCGAGCAGCCGGCAGGTCGCCGCGAGGTCCTCGGGCCCGTCGACCTCCGAGACCATGCCGAGCTCCGGGGCGCCGAGCTGGAGCAGACGCACGACACCCGCGCGCACCACCGGGCGGGCGGCGGCCACGAGCACCGACGGGCGGGTACGGCCGGGGACGGCGGGCTCGGGCCCGCAGGGCACGGTGAGGCGCAGGACGGTGCCGCACTCCGGCGCGCTGTCGATCTCCAGCTCACCGTCGAGGCGCCGGGCGCGCGCCGCCATCGCCGCCAGCCCCTGCCGGGAGCCGGAGGCCGCCACGTGCAGCCCGCCGTGGGCGGCCGCGTCGAAGCCGCGGCCGTCGTCCTCGACGAGCACCGTCAGGGTGCCGGGGCCGGGGAGCACGCCGACCTGCACGTGGCGGGCGCCGGCGTGCGCGACCACGTTGGCCAGCGCCTCCTGGACCACCCGGAACACCTCGTCGGCGACCGGCCCGTCCAGCGCCGGCTGGCCGACGGCGACGAGGTCGGCGCGGACGCCGGCCCCCTCGACCCAGGCCAGCTCCTGGCGGAGGGCCTCGACGAGCCCCCGCCCCGAGAGTGACCCGTGGTCGGCGAGCGCGAGGGCGGCGTACTCGGCGACCAGTTCGGCCAGCCCGCGATCGGGCGCGGCGAAGGCGACGCGCGGCGCCGCCGAGGCGACCACGCAGACGCCGACCAGGCGGGGACCCCGGTGCACCGGGACGGCGAGGACCGACCGGGTCCCCGGGGCGCCGGCGACGACCGCGGCGCCGCCGGTGCGGACGACCTCGGCCACCACGCCGCCGGGCGGGAGGCCGGGACCGTCGGCCGCGTCGAGGGCCCAGGTCCCGGCGGCCTCGTCCACGCGCACCACCCAGCCCGCGTCGGCACCGGTGAGCTCGCGCAGCCGCGCGACGACCCGGGCGAGCAGGGTGTCGGGACCGGCGGGCGCAGCACTGCCCCGCGGTGCTCCGGTGCGGACGCATGACGGCGTCGTCGAGCTCACGTGCGTCCTCCTGGCCCCCGATGGCGCATGCATACAAGATGCATCAATGCGGTGAGAGTAGGGTCACCGCGTCGGGCTCGGCAAGGGTGGGGACGTGGTGGGCGCGGGACTGTCGGCCAAGGAACGGGCGTACCGGCACACGAAGGCCGGCATCCTCGACGGCACGCTCCCCGGTGGCGACCTCATCAGCGAGGGCCAGGTGGCCGAGGTGCTGGCGATGAGCCGCACCCCGGTGCGCGAGGCGTTCCTCCGGCTGGAGGCCGAGGGGCTGCTCCGGTTGTTCCCGAAGCGCGGCGCCCTCGTCGTCGCGGTCTCGCCGACCGAGGTGGAGTCCGTGCTCGAGGCCCGCGAGCTCGTCGAGGGCCACGCCCTGGCCAAGCTGTGCGCCGCCCCGCAGGCCGAGCGCGACACCGTCGTCGTCCGGCTGCGCGAGGAGCTCGCCGTGCAGCGCGCCGCCTTCGCGGCCGACGACGAGACCGGGTTCGCCGAGGGCGACCGCCGGTTCCACACCGTGCTCGTGGAGAGCGCCCACAACCCGATCCTCGTCGAGCTGTACGGCTCGCTGCGGGACCGCCAGCTGCGGATGAACCTCGGCTCGATGATGGGCCGCGGGCCGGACCGGGCCCAGGCGATCCTCGCCCAGCACGAGGCGATCCTCGACGCGCTCGATCCCCAGGCCCCCGACGAGGCGCACCGCCGTCTGACCGAACACCTGAACGCGACCCGCACCGCCGTCCTCGGCCGGTAGGTCCGGTCGCCGACGGCGGCCGTCGGGCCCATCCGGGGCGGGGCTGCCCGGGCTACGGGAAAACCCCCACGGGGCGAAGTGGGAACACTCCCCGTGGTCGGGAGAGGGCGCGCGCTCCTAGCGTCGTGCCCCGTCGGGCGGCTGCCCGGCCGGCCACGCGACGAAGTGTCACCGCCGTGGCGATCCCCCGTTCCCGTGGAGGTTTCCATGCCGGGCCTGACCCTGGCCGACGCCCGTATCGCGCTCGACGCCGGGCTCGCCGAGGCCGACGTGATCGGCCAGCCGATGAACATCGCCGTGGTCGACGACGGCGGTCACCTGCTCGCCTTCGCCCGCCAGGACGGCGCCATCCGGGCGAGCATCGACATCGCCCAGCGCAAGGCGACCACGTCGATCCTCATGGAGGCCCCGACCGCGGCCCTCATGCCGCTGGTCCAGCCCGGCGCCGAGCTCTACGGGCTCGAGCAGACCGCGGGCGGAATGGTCGTCTTCGGCGGCGGCATCCCGGTGTTCCGCGACGGCCGCCTCGTCGGCGCCGTCGGGGTGAGCGCCGGCTCCGCCGAGCAGGACGTCGCGGTGGCCACCGCCGCGGTCGCCGCGATCAGCACCCCCGTCCCCGCCTGACCCGCCGGCACCGCCGCCGATAGGAGCCACCGTGTCCCGCACCTCCCCCCTCACACGAGAACTGATCGGCGAGTTCGTCGGGACGTTCATCCTCATCCTGTTCGGTACCGCGGCCGTCGCGCAGTACGTCGTCAGCGAAGGCAAGGCGGGCGACTGGAGCACGCTGACCTGGGGCTGGGTCGCCGGCCTGATCATGGGGATCTACGTGGCCGGCCGCCTCGGCGCCGGTCACCTCAACCCCGCGGTCACGCTCGCGATGGCGGTCTACCGCAAGCTCCCGTGGCGCAACGTGCTGCCGTACGCGCTGGCCCAGACGGCGGGCGCCTTCGTCGCCGCGCTGATCACGCGGGCGGTCTACAACTCGGGGATCGTCGCCGTGGACCCCGGGCTGACCTCGGCGTCGCAGACGATCTTCTCGACGCTGCCCAACCACGGCGTCACCACGGCGTTCTTCGACCAGATCGTCGGCACCGCGCTGCTGGTCTTCGTCCTGTTCGCGCTGCTCGCGACCCTGCAGGGCGCGGCGTCGATGCTGCTCCCGTTCATGGTCGGCCTGCTGCTGCTCGGCATCGGCTTCGCGTGGGGCACCAACGCCGGGTACGCCATCAACCCCGCCCGCGACTTCGGTCCGCGCCTCGCCCAGTGGCTCACCGGCTACCAGTCCGCGTGGGTGACGCCGACGGGCGTCCAGTACTGGTGGCTGCCGATCGTCGCGCCGTGCATCGGCGCGCTCATCGGCGGCGGACTCTACGTCCTGATCGTCGAGCGCCTCGAGGTGCCGGCGGCGCTCGACACCCCCGTGCCCGCGCCGACCCCGGAGTCCGCGGAGGCGGGGGCCAACGTCGACCCGCGCCACCCCGCCACCCCGGCCGACGTCGTCGTGCCCGACCAGCCCGGCACCCCGTCCTCGTCGCCGAAGGAGGCGTCCCGATGACCGTGGAACTGACCCCCGCGGACTACCCGCTCTCGATCAATCGCACGGACCTGCTGCGCACCCCCACCGGGAAGTCGATCACCGACATCACGATGGCCGCCGTCGTCGCGGGTGAGATCACCGACGAGGACCTGCGCGTCACCCCCGACACGCTCGTGCTCCAGGGGCGGATCGCGGAGTCGGTCGGCCGCCGCCAGCTCGGCGAGAACTGTCGCCGCGCGGCGGAGATGACCTCGATCCCCGACGCGGAGGTGCTGGCGATGTACAACGCGCTGCGCCCCAACGCCTCCTCCGCCGCCCAGCTCGAGGAGATCGCCTCCCGCCTCGAGGGCACCTACTCGGCCACCACGTGCGCCGCGCTCGTCCGCGAGGCCGCGCAGGTCTACGCCGACCGCAACCTGCTCGCGGAATGATCCCCCCGTCGCTCCGCTCGCCCCTGAAAGAGGCCTGACGTGACCGCTGTAGCCCCCCGCCCGGACGCCGCGGTCAAGACGTCCAAGCGCACCGAGATCCTCGAGGCCCGCCCGGTCAACCTGGACGGCTTCGTCGAGGAATGGCCCGAGAAGGGCCTCGTCGCGATGGAGTCCGACTTCGACCCGCAGCCCTCGGTGCGCGTCGAGGGCGGCCGGATCGTCGAGCTCGACGGCCGGACGCGCGAGCAGTTCGACTTCATGGACACCTTCATCGCCGACCACGCGATCGACGTCGACGCCTGCGAGGCGGCCCTCGCGATCCCGTCGATCGAGATCGCCCGGATGCTCGTCGACCCGCGGACCTCGCGCGCCGACGTCGTCGCCCTCGGTCGTGGTCTGACCCCGGCGAAGATCCTCGACGTCGTCAAGCTGATGAACGTCGTCGAGATCATGATGGGCATCCAGAAGACCCGGTCGCGGCGCACCCCGGCGAACCAGGCGCACTCGACGAGCGCGAAGGACAACCCGATCCAGGTCGCGGCCGACGCCGCCGAGGGCGCCGTGCGCGGGTTCGCCGAGCTGGAGACCACCCTCGGCGTCGTGCGCTACGCCCCGCTGGTGGCGATCGGCCTGCAGGTCGGTGGCCAGGTCGGCCGGGGCGGCACGCTCACCCAGTGCGCGCTGGAGGAGGCCACGGAGCTCGACCTCGGGATGCGCGGCATCACTGCCTACGCCGAGACGATCTCGATCTACGGAACCGAGTCGGTGTTCGTCGACGGCGACGACACCCCCTGGTCGAAGGCGTTCCTGGCCTCGGCCTACGCCTCCCGCGGCATCAAGATGCGCTTCACCTCGGGCACCGGCTCCGAGGTGCAGATGGGCAACGCCGAGGGTCGCTCCATGCTGTACCTGGAGATCCGCTGCATCCTCATGGCCAAGGGCGCCGGGGTGCAGGGCCTGCAGAACGGCTCGATCAGCTGCATCGGCGTCCCCGGCGCGGTCCCCGGCGGCATCCGGGCCGTGGCGGCGGAGAACCTCATCGCGAGCTGGATGGACCTCGAGTGCGCCTCGGGCAACGACCAGTCGTTCTCGCACTCGCCGATGCGCCGCACCGCCCGGCTGCTGCCGCAGATGCTCCCGGGCACCGACTTCGTCTGCTCCGGGTACTCCGCGGTGCCGAACAAGGACAACATGTTCGCCGGGTCGAACCTGGAGACCGACGACTACGACGACTGGAACGTCATCCAGCGCGACATGCAGGTCGACGGCGGCCTGCGCCACGTCCGTGAGGACGTGATCCTGCAGGTCCGCAACAAGGCCGCCCGCGCGATGCAGGCGGTGTTCGCCGAGCTCGACCTCCCCGCGATCACCGACGAGGAGATCGAGGCGGCCACCTACGCCGACTCCAGCGACGACTACCCGGACCGGGACGTCCTCGCCGACCTCGAGGGCGCCCGCAGCGTGATGGAGCGGGGGGTCACCGGGCTGGACCTGGTGAAGGTCCTCGAGCGCACCGGCTTCGGTGACGTCGCCGAGAACTACCTCCGGGTCCTCCGGCAGCGCGTCTCCGGCGACCTGCTGCAGACCGCCGCCGTGCTGACCGCCGACTTCGTCCCGCTGGCGGCGATCAACGACGCCAACGACTACGCCGGCCCCGGCACCGGTTACCGCCTGTCCGGCGAGCGGTGGGAGGAGCTCAAGAAGCTCCGCCACGTCACCTCCGCCGCGAACCCCGAGGAGGAGGTCGTATGACCGCCGCAGTGGAGTCGGTCCGCACCCTGACGCTCCGCGAGATCGGGCCCGCCGAGCGCGGCACCCGGCCCGAGGAGGTCGTCATCGCGCTCTCCCCGGCGTTCGGGGACCCGTTCACCAAGACGATCGTCGAGGTGCCGCACGCCGAGGTGATCCGCCAGCTCCTGGCGGGCATCGAGGAGCGCGGGGGCGTGGCGCGCGTGATCAAGGTCTACAGGACGGCCGACCTGGCGGCGATCGCGCACTACGGCGCCAAGCTCTCCGGCTCGGGCATCTCGGTGGGGGTGCTGTCGCGGGGCACCACGGTGCTCCACCAGCGCGACCTGGCCCGGCTGTCGAACCTGGAGCTCTTCCCACAGGCGCCGTTGCTCGACGCCGAGGTCTTCCGGATGATCGGGGCGAACGCCGCGCAGTACGCGCAGGGCCAGTCGCCCCGGCCGGTGCCCACACGCAACGACCAGATGGCGCGCCCGCGGTGGCAGGCCAAGGCCGCGCTGCTGCACCTCAAGGAGTTCGAGTGCATCGACCACGCCCGCGCCGCGGTCGAGGTCGAGCCGATCATCACCCGGGTCGATTAGGTGGCTTCGCCTTGTGAGCACTTTCCGGTGCTATAGCCCCGGAAAGTGCTCACGAGCGCGGAGCGCACCTCGGAAGGAAGGCCGGCGAGTGTCCCTCGTCATCGGCGTCGACATCGGCAACTCCACGACCGAGGCGTGCATCGCCGAGGTGACGACGGGTCAGGTGCGGCGGCTGGCCTCCTCGCTCACCCGGACGACGGGGGTGAAGGGCACCCCGGCGAACACCGCCGGGGCCGTCACGGCCGTCCGGCGTGCCCTCGAGGCCGCCGGGCGGCCCTCTGCGGCGCTCGCGACCGTGCTGCTCAACGAGGCCACACCGGTCATCAGCGGGCTCGCGATGGAGACGATCACCGAGACGATCATCACCGAGTCCACGATGATCGGGCACAACCCCGACACCCCGGGCGGCGACGGCCTCGGCGTCGGGACGACCGTGGCCCTGCCCGAGGTCGCCGACGTCGAGCCCGGGGTCCCGGTCGTCGCCGTGGTGGGTGCGGGCGCGGACTTCGACGACGTCGCGCACCTGCTGAACCGGGCCGTGGAGCGCGGCGTCGACGTGGTCGCGGCGGTGATGCACGGCGACGACGCGGTCCTCGTCGTGAACCGCCTGCGCCACCGCATCCCGGTGGTCGACGAGGTGTCGGCCGTGGAGAAGGTCCCGCTGGGCATGCTCGCGGCGGTGGAGGTGGCGCCGCCCGGGCGGACCATCCGCACGCTGTCGGATTCCTACGGGCTGGCCTCGACGTTCGACCTCGACGCCGAGCAGACCCGGCAGGTCTCCCCGGTGGCCCGGGCGCTGTCGGGCAACCGGTCGGCCGTGGTCGTGCGGACCCCCGCGGGTGACGTGACCGACCGGCGGATCCCCGTCGGGACGCTGACACTGTCCGGCTCCGGACGATCTCTGGACGTCGGCGTCGGCGGGGGCGCCGAGGCGATCATGGAGGCGATCGGCCGGGTCGCGCCGCTGAGCGACGTGCACGGCGAGGCGGGGACCCACGTCGGGGGCATGCTCGCGAACGTCCGGGACACGATGACCGACGTGACGGGTCAACCCGCCTCGGAGATCCGTATCCGAGACGTCCTCGCCGTCGACACCGTGGTCCCGGCTGTGGTGCGCGGCGGCCTGGCCGGTGAGGTCTCGCGGGAGAACGCGGTCGCGCTCGCGGCGATGGTGCGCACCAGCCGCAGCCGCATGGAGGCGGTGGCGGACGCGATCTCCGCCGAGCTCGACTGCGAGACGCTCATCGGCGGGGTGGAGGGCGAGGTCGCGGTGCGCGGCGCGCTCACCACCCCCGGCTCGTCGGTGCCGATCGCGATCATCGACATGGGCGGCGGCTCGACCGACGCGGCCCTGCTCGACCGGGACGGCGCGGTCTCGGCGGTGCACGTCGCCGGTGCGGGCGAGCTGGTCACCAAGCTCGTCGACTCCGAGCTGGGCCTGGAGGACCGGGACGCCGCGGAGTCGGTGAAGCGCCACCCGCTGGCGAAGGTCGAGAGCTTCTTCCACGTCCGCCACGAGGACGGCACGGTCCAGTTCTTCCCCGAACCGCTGTCGCCTGCCGTCTTCGCGAAGGTCGTCACCGTGACGCCCGAGGGGCTCGCGCCGGTGCCGGTACGCGGTCCGCTGGAGGAGGTCCGGCGGGTGCGCCGCGAGGCCAAGCGCCGGGTGTTCGTGGTGAACGCGCTCCGGGCGCTCGTCCAGGTGGCCCCGCAGGGGTCGCTGCGACTGCTCGGCTCGGTGGTGCTGCTCGGGGGTTCGGCGCTGGACTTCGAGATCCCGGGGATGGTGGCCGACGCGCTGGCGCCGCACGGCGTGGTGTGCGGCATCGGCAACGTCCACGGCACCGAGGGCCCGCGCAACGCCGTGGCCGCCGGTCTGGTGGACGCCCACGCCGGGACGTCGGCCGGGCCCACCCCGGCGTCGGCCCGACGGCAGGCGGCGTCGTGACCAGCAGGCTCTCGGGGGTGTCCGGCTCCGGCGGACCCGAGATCCGCGTCCCAGTGGTCTCCGACCCGGCCGACCCCACCCTGCCGCCCGCGGTCCTCGTCACGGTCCACGACGACGCGCCGCCCGGCGTGCTGCGCGAGGTGTGCGCGGGCGCCGAGGAGCAGGGCATCCCCACCGCGATCCTCGGTGGTCCACCCACCGACGCGGACGGTGCCGGACGGCACGCGGCGGGCGAGTCGCGGCTCGAGGTCGGAGTCGGGATCGGGCCCGACGGCGCCGTCGTCGTCCGTCACGCCCTGGTGCCGGATCCGGTGGTCCGGCTGGACGGAGGAACCCCGCAGGCGCGGGTCCGGCAGGCGGGGACGGACGCCGCCCGGATCGTGGCCGGCCTGCCGCTATCCCAGGGCAGGCTCCACCAGCACCCGTAGCGCGACGCACCCGATCTCGACGCCCTCGCGGAGGACGTCGGGGTCGGTCTCGAGCGGGTTGATCGTCCCGGAGCCCTCCGGGGGGCGGATCTCCAGCAGGTGCGGGGGCCGGTCGCCGGTGCCGTCCGCGCTCGCGCCCGCCAGCCACTCGTCGTCGGCCCGGCGATTCTCCAGCCGGTTGCCGAGGACGTGCACGAGCCCGGGCACGCGTGCCTGCCCGAGCCGGGTGACGAGCGCCTTCTCCAGACGCGTGGCGTCGATCGCCTCCTGGTCGGCCCGGCGGGTGCGCAGCATGAGCACGTGCGTGGCGCCCTGGTCCAGGGCGGTGTGGAAGGGCAAGGGCTCGGCCACCGCGGCGTCGACCAGCCTGCGGCCGTGGATCTCGATCGGCAGCCCGGCGAGGATCGGCACGTTCGCGGACGCCCGCAGCGCCCGCTTCAGCGTGGCGGGGTCGCTGATCGTGCCGTGGAGGTCGAAGGCCTGGCCGGAGTCGACGTCGGTGGCCACCGGGTGCAGCGGCACCTCGGAGTCGACGATCGCCTGCCAGTCGACCGGGACGATCTCCTCGCCGACGGTCTCGATGAGGTACTCGACATCGACGACCGGGCGGCCACGCAGGCCCCGGGCCGGTTTCGTCACCCGCGCCATGAGCCCGGGCTCCCACCAGCCGGCGCAGCACTTCTCGGTCTGCCCGCCCACGAGCCAGCTCCCGGCCAGCGCTCCGGCGGACGCGCCGTACACGGCGTCGAAGCAGCGGGTCAGCCCCAGCCGCTCGAGGCCGAGCACCATCCCGGACGAGTAGGTCGCCCGGCTGCCGCCGCCCTCGACGGCGAGGGCGAGCCGATACGGGTCGGCGCGGTCGGCCGGGCCCGAGCCGTCCGCGAGCCGGGACGCGAGGAGCTCGAGGACGCGGTGGGGCCGGGACACCAGTGCATCCTTCCGGGTGCTCCGGCGGTGGGCGACCCGGAGGTGGCACCGGCCACCGTGCGCCGCGTCGCAGGTCCTCCGCGTATGACGACGGAGAGTGCCGAACGGGATCGTCGACGGCGATGGGCGCCCTTCGACGACGGGCACACCACGCACCCGGGAACGCCGTTCAGGATGCGCTCGGTGCTCCTGATCTTGCACGGGTGCGCGCTCGTCAGCGCCCGCGGCGCTCCAGCACGACCCGGTCGATCTCCCGGCCGGCGTCGGTGATCGCCCGCAGCGTCATCGTCGTCGCCTGCCCCGGGCCGGGCGGGGGGACGACGTCCACCGTCACGAAGGCGTAGTCGAGGTAGCGGGCCTGCGACCAGTCGACGGCGTCGGGGATCTTGGCCACCTCGCCGACCGCCTGGTAGCTCACCACGTCCACCCCGCTGTCCGGAGCGGTGCTGCCCCGGTAGCGGTCGGTCTCGTTCGGCTGCCAGCTGTAGCGGGGCCGCCCCCCGGAGCCCACGCAGACGTAGGTCGTGCCGTCGGTCTCCGGACGCACCGTCGCCCCGTCCGGGGCCTGGGCGGCGGAGCGGCCGCGGCGGATCGGGTTCGAGCGCTCGTACTGGTGGTTGTGGCCCTGCAGGGCGAGGTCCACCGAGAACTCGTCGAACAACGGCGCGACCGCGGCCCGGACCCCGGCGTCGGAGGCGTGCGTGCTCGACGTCGCGAACGCGCAGTGGTGGAAGAACGCGACGACGAAGTCGACCGCCGGATCGGCGCGCATCTCGCCGAGGGTCCGGCGCAGCCACGCCGTCTGGGTGCCACCGGAGTAGCCGGCGTTCGTCGGGATCTCCGTCGAGAGGTCGTTGGCGTCGACGCTGATCACCCCGACGTTGCCGTAGCGCATCGAGTAGACGCTCGGACAGGCGCCGGGTCCGGTGCGCGGCAGGTCGAGCCGGGCCGCGTGCCCGCCGTAGCCGTGGCGCGCGCCGTGCGCGGTGTTGTCGTCGTAGAGCGCTTCCATGTCGTGGTTGCCGGTCGCGAACATCCACGGCGTCGTCGCGGCACTGCGCTCGATCAGCCCGAAGTACGTCGTCCACACCGTCGGGTCGAAGCTGTCGAACCCGGTGGGCGACTTCGAGGTCCCGGTGCTCCGTACGGGCTTCCCCTCACCCGACGGGTCGGCGTAGCAGATGTCGCCCGCGAGCAGGTGGAACGCGGGGCGGGTCCCCGCGATGCGCTCGACCATCGACGTCGACGGCGTCATCGACCGCCGGGTGTCGTCGGGCTTGTAGGTCTGGTTGGTGAACCCGCCGAGGCCGCTCGGCGGCACGGTGTCGACGCCCTGGTCGGCGAACGCGGTGAAGCTCCACGGGGCGGCCGCGGTCCTCGGGGCGGTGGTGAACGTGGCGGTCGCGGTGGTCGTCCCGTCGGGCATCCGGAAGCGGTAGGAGTAGCTGGTTCCCGGCTGGAGGCCGTTCGCGAGGGCGTGCACGAAGTACTGGTCGCTCCCACGGATCGAGCCGTCGGCCTGGGGGACCTGGGAGACCAGGTGGCGCACCTCGACGGGGATCTGCACGCCGAACGTGCCGCCCTGCCCGAGGTCGACGACCGTCGCCCCGGACGGCGGGGGCGCGGTCAGCTCGCCCGCGATGGCCATCGAGCGCATCGGGTCGTCCCCGAACGCCAGGTGCCGCCCGACCACCGAGACCGGGGCCGCCGCGGCCTGCGCGCAGGCGGCGAGCGTCCACGGCGCGGACGCGAGCCCGAGGGCGGCGACGACCCCGGACCCCTGCTTCAGGGCGGTGCGCCTGCTCACCGGGTGGCGGCGCAGGAAGCCCCGGACCCACTCGTGCTGCTCGGCGACGGTCATGTGCTCGGCGAGGTCGGCGGGCACACCGACGTCGGGGGCCTGGCCACGGGGAGTGCGCGTCACGGACCGCAGCGTCACCCGGCCGGAAAACGTGTGCGACCGGGCCCCGGCGAACACGGGGTGAACAGCGGCCGCGCTCCGCCGCGGCGGGAGGTTCCCGTCATCATGGACCGATGAGTCCCGTCACCCGGCTGCTGCGCCGGGGCATCGGCCTGCCCTCGCCGCGCACCCCCCGCGTCCGCGTCGTCCGGGACGTGGCGGTCCCCATGCCCGACGGGGTGGCGCTGCGCCACGACCGGTACGTCCCGGTGGGCATCTCGCGCGGGCCGGTCGTGCTGGTGCGCAGCCCGTACGGCCGGGCCGGCTGGATCGGCGCCGTCTTCGGCCGGATCGTCGCGGAGCGGGGGCACCAGGTCGTCGTGCAGTCGGTGCGCGGCACCCGGGACTCGGAGGGCGAGCTGTCGCCGTTCGACGAGGCCGACGACGGCGTCGCGACGGTGCGCTGGCTGACCGCGCAGCCCTGGTGCGACGGGCGCGTGGTCACCCTCGGGCCGAGCTACCTCGGCATCACGCAGTGGGCCCTCGCCCCGGACGCGGGACCGGCGCTGCGGGCGATGGGGACCATCGTCACCGCGTCGCAGTTCCGGGACCAGACCTATCCCGGCGGCACGTTCTCGCTCGACAACGGGCTCTCCTGGGCGGCGATGATGCAGCGCCGGGGGATCGCGGCGCAGCTCGCCGAGCGGGTCCGTCACCGGGTCGAGGCGGGCTTCGCCGCCGTCCCGCTCGCGGGCGCCGACACCGTCGCGTCGGGACGGGCGATCGACTTCTTCCAGGACTGGCTGCGCGAACAGGCCCCCGACTCCGCGTACTGGGCCAAGCGCTCCTATGCCGCCCGGGTCGCCGAGGTCGCCCGCAACGGGGTGGCGGTGAGCATGACCGGCGGCTGGCAGGACATCTTCCTGCCCTGGCAGCTCGCCGACCACGCGGCGCTGCGAGCCGCAGGTGCCCGTCCCGTGCTGCGGATCGGCCCGTGGGTCCACACCACTCCCGCGGGGATGGCCGCCGGGATCCGCGACGCGCTCGCGCTGTTCGACCGCACGCTCGACGGCGTCACCGGTCCCGAGGAGGAGCTCCCGGTGCACCTCGAGCTCTCCGGCGGCGGAGGTGAGCGCCGCCTGCCGGACTGGCCGCCGGCCCACGTCACCGAGCGGGCCCTCTACCTGCGGACCGACCACGGGCTCGGTGACGAACCCCCCACCGCCCCGAGCAGTGGCGGGGCGCACTGGGCGGGCACGCGGATCACCTACGACCCCCACGACCCGACACCCGCGGTCGGCGGCCCGATCCTCACGGGTCGCTCCGGTCCGCGGGAGCAGGCAGCGCTCGAGGCCCGCGACGACGTCGTCGTGTTCACCGGGCCGGTCCTCGACGAGGACCTGGTCGCGCTCGGCCCGGTCCGCGCGACGATCCACGTCCGCGCCGAGGTCGAGCACCTCGACGTGTTCGTCCGGGTCTGCGACGTCGACGGGTCCGGTCGCTCGGTCAACGTGACCGACGGGATACGGCGCCTCACCCCGACCGCCCCGGGTCCCTCGGCCGACGGCAGCGTCGCGGTCGAGATCGAGATGTGGCCGGTCGGGCACCGTTTCGCCGCGGGCCACCGCCTGCGCGTGCAGGTCTCCGGCGGCGCCCACCCGCGCTTCGCCCGCCATCCCGGCACGAGCGCCGCGCTGGGCGAGGCGGACCTCCTCGTCCCCCGGGAGCGGGAGGTCCTCCACGACGCCGCGCACCCGTCCCGTGTGGTGCTTGCGGTGGAGCGCTGACCCCCGGCCCGACCAACCGATCAGGGCGGTTCGAGACCCGCGTCGCAGGCTCCGACGCGGCGCCGGTCACAGGTTCCCGGTGAGTAGCATCGACTGCGCCGCCGGCTCGTCCGGCGGGACGCTCCCGGGCCCCCTCCCCCCGGGCGCCCGGAGCGTCGAGCGGACCGGTCGTCCCCCCGGCCGGTCCGCTCCCCCCGACCACGCGAACCTCGCGTGCGGCTCCCCGCCCCGCTCCCCGACGAGGGGGAGCGGACCTGGCCCGTGGTGGCCCGACCGGATGCCCGTCCCGGTACCCCGGTGAGCCGTGAGCTCCCCCCTGACGGGCATCGGAGGTCTGTGATGGACACCGCCTCGAGCACGACCCTCCACGGCGGCGGGCGAGATCGCCCGGTACCCGGCGTCGTCGGCGACGACGGCGTCCCCCTCGACGTCACGATCCGCGGCACGCGCGGCCCGACCGTCGTGTTCTGCCACGGCTTCACCGCCGACTCGCGGTTCTGGGACCCCCAGATCGCGGCGCTCGACGGGCACGCCCGGATCGTCACCTGGGACCAGCGCGGCCACGGCCGCTCCGGCTGGGGCGAGCCGTCCCACGCCACCATCGACCAGACCGGGCGCGACCTGGGCGCGGTCCTCGACGCCGTCGCCCCGTCCTCCCCCGTCGTGCTCGTCGGGCACTCGATGGGCGGCATGAGCATCCTGGCGCTGGCCCGGCAGCGACCGGAGTGGTTCGGCACCCGGGTGGTGGGGGCGTTCCTCGTCACCACCTCCGCCGGGGACCTCGTGCGCCAGGGCCCGATCGGGCTCGCCCACGACGCCGCCCGCCGGCTCGGGGTCCTCCCCGCCCTGCTGGGCGGTGCCCGCATGGCCGCCCCGCTCGCCGACGTGCTCCCGTGGCGCGACTCCTGGTTCGGTCGGTGGGCGGTACGCCGGCTGCTGTTCACCGCCGAGGCGACCGACGCGGAGGTCCGGGACGCGCAGTGGCACACCGAGGGGCTGCCGCTGCCGGTGGGACAGGCGTTCGGGGCGTCGCTGCTCTCCCACGACGAGTCCGGCGCCCTCCCGGTGCTCGCCCGGGTCCCCGTCGTCGTGGTCACGGCGGGCGAGGACCGTCTCACGCCGGCGGCCCACGGGCGGCGGATCACCGAGGCGATCGGCCCCTCGGCGCGCCTCGTGGAGGTCGAGCACGCCGCGCACGCGGTGACGCAGACCCACCACGACGTCGTGGACGCCGCGCTGCTGGATCTGGTGTGCGAGGTCCGCCCCGGAGGGGTGGTCGGACGCGGCGCCTGATCGGTGCGCTTGCGCCCCGGGGAGCCGGGCTGACAATCTCGGCCCGCTCCAGTCCTCCGGTTCAGCCCGCAGCCGCGACGACATCGCTCGCGACGTCCGTTGCCCGGCATGCCCGGGTGCGGTGGCGGGGACGGCACATGACGCACGCGGACTCCGGTGGCGACGACGCCGTGGGCGGCGACTTCGCGGCGCTCGTCCCGGTCTTCGTCGAGCACGCCGCCTGCGCCCAGGACGATCCGCGCCGGAGCGAACTGCGCGACCAGCTCGTGGTGTCCTACCTGCCCGTGGCGCGCAACATCGCCCGCCGCTTCGCGCGGCGAGGCGAACCGACCGAGGATCTCGAGCAGGTCGCGACCGTCGGGCTGATGCACGCCGTCGACCGGTTCGATCCCGGCCGGGAGCGGGACTTCCTGTCGTACGCGGTCCCGACGATCATGGGAGAGGTCCGGCGCTACTTCCGCGACTCCGCCTGGTCGGTCCGGACGCCGCGCAGCATCAAGGACCGCTATCTCGCCGTCGGCGGCGCGACCTCGATGCTCTCGCAGCGCCTGGGACGCGCCCCGACCGTGCCCGAGATCGCCGAGCACCTCGGGCTCGGGCGCGACGAGGTGGCCGAGGCGGTGGCCGCCCACGGGTCGTACCACCCGGCCTCGCTCGACGAGACCCTCGGCGAGGGGGACGACTCCTCGTTGGCCAACGTCCTCGGCACCGTCGACCCGGAGTTCGACCGCGTCGAGGTGCGCTCCCTGGTCAACTCGCTGGTGGCGAGCCTGCCCCCGCGGGAGCGGACGATGCTGGCGCTGCGGTTCGTCCAGGAGAAGACGCAGGCCGAGATCGCGGCGGTGCTGTGCATCTCGCAGATGCACGTCTCGCGTCTGCTGACCCGCACGCTGGGCCAGTTGCGGGCCCAGGTGGAGGCCCAGATCCGCGCCGACGAGGGCGAGGGTCCTCCGCTCGCGGTCTGACGGACGGTGGTGATCGGGTCACCGCGATGCACTCACACGGTGGGCCGAGGCGTCGCTGTGGATTCCGAACGTGACGGTCTGGTTACGGGGTGTCGGATTCTTCCGGAGTTGTGCACCGCTCTGCGTCGATGATCGCTTTTCGGCCGGAAGTCCGAGTCGCGGACAGGGCGAGTGGTGCGCACCATGCCGCTGATCGAGTGCGCCCGGGTCCGAAGGACGCGCCCGCCGCCCTGCCGTCGCCGCGATCGGGGAGACCCATGTCGACCACCGCCGAACCGCCCGTCCTGACCACGGGCACCGGGCTGCGCCGGACCGTCGGGTTCAGCGCGCTGATGTTCATCTCGCTCGGCTCGATCATCGGGTCGGGCTGGCTGCTCGGTGCGCTCACCGCAGCCAAGTCGGCGGGCGGGGCCTCGATCCTGTCCTGGGTGCTCGCCGGGGTCATCGTCATCCTGCTCGCCCTCGTCCACGCCGAGCTGGGGTCCACCTACCCGGTGGCCGGCGGCACGGCCCGCTACCCGCGGCTGGCGTTCGGCTCCATCGCCGGGTTCACGGCAGGGTGGGTCGGGTGGATCCAGGCCGTCGCGATCGCGCCGATCGAGGTCGAGGCGGCGCTGTCCTACCTCGACCACATCTTCCACGGCCTGGTCGACGACGGCGGCAACCTGACCGGCA
>NZ_DASXJS010000082.1:0-12904 GCF_036497245.1 Actinomycetospora sp.
CGCCACGCACACCACGGCGTCCGGCCCGTCCGCGCGGACCGAGCGGATCGCCGTGAACCCGGTCTCCAGGACCGTGATCGTGCCGTCGGTCCCGGCGACGGCGAGCGCGTCGAAGCCCTCCGAGGAGCGCGCGAACACGACCGTGCCGCCATCGGCGGGCCGTCCGGACCCGAGCAGCGCGGACCGGGAGCCGCCGAGCTGCCAGCCGGGCACGCCGATCTCGGCGTCGAGCACCACCAGCGGCTCGACCGTTCCGTCGGCCGGCCTGCGGTAGAGGTTCCACCAGCCGGTGCGGTCGGACAGGAACGTCAGCGATCCGTCGGCCTGCCAGGCCGGTTCGGCGACCGATTCGCCGGGACCGCCCGCGACGACGGTGTCCGTCCCGGCGGCGAGGTCGCGGACGGTGAGCACGGTGTCGTCCCACGGCATCGACGGGTGGTCCCAGGAGACCCACGCGAGCCGTGAGCCGTCCGGCGAGAGACGGGGCGCGGCGACGAAGTCCGGCCCGCTGACCAGCACCTCGGGCTCGGAGGGCACCTGCGCGTCGAGCCGCACGATCTCGTTGACGACCTCGGTGGCGGGGCCGGCCCCCGAGGGGTGGTGCTCGCGGACGCAGACCAGCCAGGTGCCGTCCGGCGCGACGTCCCCGTCGGCGTAGCGGTCGCCGCGGGACACCGCGGGCTCGGGGGTCAGGACGACCTCCTCGCCCGCCTCGAGCCGGCGCAGCCGCTGGTCGGCCCAGTCGACGTAGAACACGACGCCCGGCTCGGCGGGGCTGGTCCACCAGGCCCCACCGCCGTACTCGTGCACCGCCGTGCGCGCGTTGCCGCCGGTGGGCAGCAGGTCGGTGCGTGTCCCGTCGGGGTCGCGCCGCACCAGCGCGGTCCGGCCACCCTCGGCGGCGCGGCCCTCGCCCCAGATCACGGCTCCGGTGCCGTCGGGACGGACCTCGTCGAGGCGGACGGCGGCGGCGACCACCAGTTCCGAGGTCACCGGGGTCGGCCACGATCCGTAGGGGGAGATCGACACGGCCCCCACGCTAGTCGGCGGGGTTCCGGGGCCAGGCCGGACACGAAGATCAGGACTTCGTGAGCGCGTCGCACCGGCATCTTGCGCGTGTCGCTCACCAACTCGTGATCATGGACGGAACGCCGGGCGGCCCGGCCCCGGAGAGGGCTCCAGGACCGGGCCGCCGTGCCGGGATCAGGCCGCGACGCGGGCCTCGCGGGCCGCCGACGGGCTCGTCGTCGCGCTCTCGCGGCGCAGGCCCTCCGACTCGTGGGCCTGCTGCTCGGCCGCGAACTTCTTGTTCGGGAGCGCGAGCCGCCAGATGGTGCGGATCGACTTCCAGAACTGCTTCGGGAACGGTCCGGTCGTGTAGGGCAGATCGTAGCGCTCGCAGATCGCCGTCACGCGCTCCGCGATCTCCGGGTAGCGGTTCGACGGCAGGTCCGGGAACAGGTGGTGCTCGATCTGGTAGCCGAGCGAGCCGGACATGACGTGCATGAGCCGTCCGCCGGTGAAGTTCGCCGACCCCAGCAGCTGGCGCAGGTACCACTGTCCCGACGTCTCGTTCTCCAGCTGCTCCTCGGTGAACACCTCGGCACCGTCGGGGAAGTGCCCGCAGAAGATGATCGCGTAGGACCACACGTTGCGGATGAGGTTCGCGGCCATGTTCGCGGTGAGCGTGGTGAGGAAGAACGGCCCGGTGAGCAGCGGGAAGAGGATGTAGTCCTTGCCCATCTGGTGCCGCATCTTGCGCCCGACCTGCTCCAGCTTGGCCCGGAACTCCTCGGGGTCCTGGAGATCGCGGTGCAGCAGTCCGTCGATGTCGAGGTCGTGGATCGCCACCCCGTGCTGGAACAGCAGCATCAGCAGCGTGTTGAACACCGGCTGACCGAGGTTGACCGGGTGCCACTTCTGGTCGGAGGTGACCCGGAGGATCTCGTATCCGACGTCCTTGTCCTTGCCGATGACGTTCGTATAGGTGTGGTGCAGGTAGTTGTGGGAGTGCTTCCACTGCTCGGCGGGGCAGACGTTGTCCCACTCCCAGGTGGCCGAGTGGATCTCGGGGTCGTTCATCCAGTCCCACTGGCCGTGCATGACGTTGTGGCCGATCTCCATGTTCTCGAGGATCTTGGCCACGCCCAGCAGGGCGGCACCCGCCATCCAGAGCGGCGGGATCGGGCTGCCGAACAGTGCGACGCGGCCGGCGATGTTCAGGCGGCGCTGGGTGCGGATGATCGAGCGGATGTACTCGGCGTCGGCCTCGCCGCGCGAGGCCTCGACGTCGCGTCGGATCTGGTCGAACTCCTCGCCCAGCGCCTCGACGTCGGCGTCGGTCAGGTGGGCGAACTCCGTGATGTCGGAGATGGCCATGGTGATGTCCCTTCTCGTATGGAGAGGTCTCTAGAGGTCGATGACGCAGTCGCCCGACGCCGCGCTCACGCAGGTCTGGACGGCGCGTGTGCCCTGGTCCGTCCCGGCGACGCGCGCCTCGGCCCCGTCGCGCAGATCGCGGACCGCGCCGGAGCGCAGCGGGGCGACGCAGGTGTGGCAGATGCCCATGCGGCAGCCGAACGGCATCGGGATCCCGGCGTTCTCGCCTGCCTCGAGCACCGTCGTGGCGCCGTCGACGTCCACGGTCCGCCCGGAGCGGGCGAACGTGATCGTGCCGCCCTCGGCCTCGCCGCCGGTGAGATCGGCGGAGAAGCGCTCGAGGTGCAGGGCGTCCCGGATCCCGGCATCGGCCCAGGCCTTCTCGGCGGCGTCGAGCATGGCGGTCGGGCCGCACGCCCAGGTCTCGCGCTGGCGCCAGTCCGGGACGAGCCCCTCGAGCGTGGCGCGAGGGGAGGATCCGGTCGCTCTACCCGCACCGGGGTTCCCCTCGTGCAGGAGCAGGTGGCCCTCGACCCGGGTGTGACGCTGCACGATCCGCCAGCCGGGGTGGCGGCGGGCGAGCAGGACGAGCTCGTCGGCGAAGAGCGCCCGGTCCGCGTCGGGCGCGGAGTGCACCACGGTCACGTCCGCGGGTGAGCCGGTCCCGTGCCGTCGGTCGAGCGTCCGCAGCATCGCCATGATCGGCGTGATGCCGCTGCCCGCGGTGAGCATGAGGACCTTGCCCGGCAGCGGGTCGGGCAGCACGAACTCCCCGGCGGGCGGGGCGAGCCGCACGATCGTGCCGGCCCGGACGCCGTGGACGAGGTGGCGTGACGCGAAGCCCTCGGGCATCGCGCGCACCGTCACCACGAGCCGCCTGCCGTCGCGCGACGGCGGCGTGGTGAGCGAGTACGAGCGCCACACGAAGCGCCCGTCGATCTGCACGCCGATGCCGATGTACTGGCCGGCGGCGTGGGAGAAGCTCCAGCCCCAGCCGGGCTCGACGACGATCGTCGCCGCGTCCTCGGCCTCCGGGGTGACACTCACGATCCGGCCCCGCAGCTCACGGGCGGACCACAGCGGGTTGACGAGGGTCAGGTAGTCGTCGGGGAGCAGCGGGGTGGTGAAGCGGGTCGCGGCGGCGCGCCAGCGGCGCACGAGCGGCGAGTGTCCGATCGCTGTCACGGTCTCTCCTCAGCCTGGCGAATTACTAGGTACCAGGAGTACCGGAGACCGGCGGTTACCGCTACCCACGGTACCGGGTCAACGTGAGGATCCGGCTCACATCGGCCGTTGTGCTCGCGGTCACGTCCGGATCAACCCGGTAATTAGTTCCCGATCGCGTCCGGCCACCGGCCCGCTCACCCCGCTTGACTCGGGGTCGACATCGTTGCCGGACGCGAGGAGGACCCCGTGAACGCCGGAGCGGATCTGGCCGTGGATCTCGTGGTGCTGGCCGTCGTCGCCCTTGCCGCCTTCCGCGGCTGGCGGCGCGGTGGCACCGCACTGGTGCTGTCGCTGGCGGGCGCGGTGGCCGGGGTGCTCCTCGGCGGCTGGCTCGCGACCTGGTGGGACGCGTCCTCGACGGTCGCGCTCGTCGTCGCGATCGTGGTCGGCGGGTTGATCGGTCTCGGCGCGGGCCGCCGCCTCGCCGACGCGCTCGCCTCCCGCGGCGGCGGCCGGATGGCGCGTCCGCACCTGCTCGAGCGGGTGGTCGGGGTCGTCGCGCACGGCGGCCTCGCGCTCGTGGTGTGCGTGGCGATCGGGACCGCGCTGGTGGCGATCGGACCCGCCGGGCTGGGCCAGGCCGTCCGGGGCAGCTCGGTGCTCACCGCGACCGCCGCGCACCTGCCGACCCCGACCCAGGTCGCCGACCGGGTGCCGGGCCTGGACCGCGTGGTCGCCGTCGGGGGTGCGTCGTGAGCGCACCTCGAGAAGCGCAGCCGCCGCTGCTGAACACCCGAGCCCGGCTCGTGCTCGGTGGGGGCGCGCTCGCCCTGGTCCTGCTCTGGTGGACCTCGGGGTCGCTGCTGGTCGCCCTGCTCGTCGTCGTGCTGCTGGTGGCGGCCGCCGGGCTGGCCGTCGTCGTCGCGGCCTGGGCCCGCCCCCGGCCCGAGCCGCTCGACGCCCCGACCACGGAGCGCGCCACCACCGACTTCTCCCTCGCCCCGCCGGCGGGGGCGCCGGTCCGGCGGGCGCTCCGGCTGGCGCTGGCCCGCCCGTGGGTGCACGGCGACGGGCTGCTGCGCGCCACCGCGACGCGGCTCGACGGACAGGACGCGCTGGTCTGGACCCCGCGCGGCCAGCAGGTCGCGGCGCCGCACCTGTGGGTGGAATGGCACCCGGTCGACGCCGCCGAGGTCGCGGCGCGCCGTCCGCTGGAGGCGCTGGCCCGCGAGCTCGCCGAGGGCTACGTGACCCACGGGTCCGAGCACGGGGTGCGCCGGCTCGCCGAGCGCACCTGGGTCCACCTGCTCGTCTCCGACGACGTGCCGTTGGGGCGCGTCGTCGTCACCGCCGCCTTCTCCGAGCCGCAGCAGCCGCCGGTGGCCGCGGCGTGCGCCTCGACGTCCGCGCCGCTCGCCCCTGCGCGCGGCGCGGCACCCCCGCCCCGGGCGCTGCGCCCGTCGGCCGCGACGCCCCCGCCCGGCGTCCCCGCCGGTCGGGCGCACCCCGGGGCGGCGCGACCCGGGCCGCCCGGCCCGTCCGGCCCGTCACGGCCCGCAGGGACCCTCGCCACGATGGCGACGGTGTCCGTTCCGGCGCGGCTGCGGACCGTGATGGGCAGGGTGGGCCGCGCGGCCCGGGTCGCGGGGCTCGGGCCCTCCCCCACGACGCGGGCGGTGCTCGTCGTCGACGACCCGGCCGGTTCCCGCCTCGAGGACGCCGAGGTCGACGGGCGCGTCGAGCTGGGGCGCGATCCGGCGTGCGAGGTCGCCGTCGACCACCCGAGCGTCTCCTGGCGCCACGTCGCCCTCGCCCCCGACCCGTCGGGCGGTGGCTGGACCGTCACCGATCTCGGCTCGACCAACGGCACCACGGTCGACGGCGTGCGGATCGCCGGCCCGACGCCCCTGCCGCCCGGATCCGTGCTGGCCCTGGGCACCGACGGCCCGCGTGTGCGGCTGCAGGTGCCCGAGCCGGGTCCGGCGGTGCGCACGGACGCGACGAGGACGGCGCCGGTCGTGTCCCGGTGCACGGTCGTCTCGCGGGGATACTGAGGGCAGGTGACGACGGCGGGAGGGTGCGTGAGGCAGGTCCGCGAGGCGGCGCGGCGGCTGCCGCTCGGCGGCCTGGCCCTGCTCGACGTCCGGACCGAACGGCGGATCTCGGTGCCGTGGGGGGACGTCGCGACGATCGGCCGCAACGCCGCCTCGGACCGGAACGTGCACGTCGGCGACGACCAGGTCTCCCGGGTCGCGGCCGAGATCGAGGTCCGCGACGACGCCTACCTCGTGATCAACCGCCAGCGCCACGGCGGGCAGCTCACCCTCGTCGTCCCGGGTGTCGCCGGCCAGGACCGCATCCGTGAGGGCAACGGGCTGCTCGTGCGGGACTCGCGCGCCTCGCTGGGGCTCTGGCTGGCCGACGGCCGCGAGGTGACGCTGGCGCTGCTGGCGTTCGGGCCGGTGGGCGGCGCCTCCGAGGTCCCCGATCTGGCCGGTGGCGTCACGGTCAACGCCGCGCTGCCGACCGACGAGACGTGGTGGTCGGTCCTGGTCGCCGCGTGCGGCCCGACCCTGATCGCCGCCGCGCAGAGCCCCGACGGAGCCGGTTCCCCGTCGCTGCGCTCGCCGCAGCACGTCCACGGCGACGCCGAGCAGATCGCCGCGTGGCACCGCGACGCGGGCAGGCCGGTACCGAGCCCCAAGACCCAGAGCGAGGCGTTCCGTCACGCCCAGCGCTGGCTGCGCGGCGTGCGGCTCAACGACAAGACCCGCGGCTGGCGGGTCGCGGTCGTCGACCAGGTGATCGGCCTGCGCCTCGTCACCCTCGACGACGTCCGGCGTCTGTTCCCGGCACAGGTCCCAATGGAGCTGCCCGGTCGGGCATGACTACCCCGCCCGACGCGCCAGGGAACGCCACGACTCGCCCACAGGGGGTCGAGTCCGTAGCGTGCGGGTCAACGCCGCGACGCGGCGTGCAGGGGGAACGCGTCCCCGTCCCGTCCGGACGGGTGACGTGCTGTTCGCGGCGGAGCGCTCCGCGGTCGGCCACCTCATCGGGGTCAACGCCTCGTGGTCGTCGACACGGGTCGTCCCGGCGCCAGGGGGAACGAGGACGGAATGACTCGAGACCACGGGTCGGCGAAGCTGGACGAGATCGGTTCGCCGGAGACGAACGGGAATGGACCAGGAGGACCGCCGGACACGCCGCAACCACTGCGGGACGCCCCGGGATTCCTCGTCCGACGGCTCTACCAGGCCTATTCGGCGGCGTGGCTGCGGCACGTGGACACCGCACTGACCGGACCGCAGTTCGCGGTCATGACCGCGGTGGCTGCCTACCCGCGCATCGACCAGGGCTCGCTCGCGGCCTCGGTGGCGCTGGACCGCTCGACGATGGCCGACGTCTGCCGTCGCCTCGAGGACCGGGCGCTCATCCGCCGCGACACGGCACCCGCCGACGGGCGCCGCAAGTTACTCACCCTGACCACCCAGGGCGAGGCCGTGCTCGACGACGTCACCCGGCGCGTCGGACGGCTCAACCTGCGGCTGATGCCGGGCGACGAGGAGGCCGGAGGGGTCACGACGCTGCTCGCGACCCTCGACCGGCTCAGTGAGCGCTGGGAGCAGGTCGCGGACGAGGACGCGGTGTAGCGCCGGAGTCGTCGGGCCCGGGGTCGTCGGAATCGGAGCCGTCGGACCCGGAGTCGTCGGTGGCGTCATCGGCAGCGGTGGCGTCGCCGGCCTCGGCGTCGTCCCCGGAACCACCCTCGGCCTCGCGGCGCGTGCGGCGCATGAGGAGCAGGCCGATGCCGAGCATCAGCGTGCCCGCGATCAGCAGGACCGCGGCCACGAACGGCAGCCACCCCTGGCTGACCAGCGCGAACGCCAGGACGTAGGCGGAGGCGAGCACACCGAGTCCGAAGCCGAGCCGGAACAGGAACCGGTTGCGGTCGGTGTCCGGCGGCGGCCAGGTCGGGGTGGCACCGAGCATGGGGTGACGGTACGCGCATCGACTCCCGGCCCGACGTCGGGAAGGCTGTGCCCGCGTGAGCCGCGGCGCCCGTTTCGACGACCTGCGCGCGGGCCGGGCCTGGCGTTTCGACCCGCCGGAGGAGGTCCTCGTCGCGACCCGTCCCGACGAGGTCGCCGGGGTGCTCGCGGACCTGGAAGCGGCGACCGCGGGCGGGGCGTGGGCCTACGGCCACCTCGCCTACGAGGCCGCGCCCGGGCTCGACCCCCACCTCGTCACGCACCCGCCGGAGCCCGACGGTCCGCCGCTCGCCTGGTTCGGTCTGACCCGGACCCCGCCGCGCGAGGTCCCGGTCGTCGAGCGCGCCGGCGCCCCGACCGGGCGGTGGTCGCCCCGCGGCGGAGCCGCCGCCCACGCCGCGGACGTCGCCCGGGTGCGCGAGCAGATCGCCGCCGGGCTGACCTACCAGACGAACCTCACCGCGCGGGTCGACGGCGAGCTCGACCTCGCCGCGGACCCGGACCTCACCGGGCTCTACGCCGACCTCGCCCACGCCCAGCGCGGCAGCCACCACGCGCTGCTCGACCTCGGCCGCTTCGTGGTGGTCAGCGCGAGCCCGGAGCTGTTCGTGCGCCGCGACGGCGACGAGCTCACGCTGCGCCCGATGAAGGGCACCGCGGGCCGCGGGCGCACCACCGCGGAGGACGCGTCGATCGCGGCACGGCTGCGGGCCGATCCCAAGGAGCGGGCCGAGAACGTCATGATCGTCGACCTGCTGCGCAACGACGTCTCGCGGGTGGCGGTGAACGGGTCGGTGCGGGTCGGGTCGCTGTGCGCGGCGGAGCGCTTCGAGACGGTGTGGCAGCTGACCAGCGGGATCACCGCCACGGCCCGGCCGGGCACCGGGGTGCTCGCGCTGATGCGCGCCCTGTTCCCGTGCGGCTCGGTGACCGGCGCCCCGAAGGGCTCGACGATGCGCCTGATCGCGGCCCTGGAGGACGACCCGCGCGGGGTGTACTGCGGCGCGATCGGGTGGGTGGCGCCGCCGGGCCACGGCACGGGTCTGCCGGACCTGCAGTTCTCCGTCGCCATCCGCACCGCGGTGGTGGACCGGACACCGCCCGGGGCCCCGCGCGGCACCGCCCGCGCTGTCTACGGCACCGGCGGCGGCATCACCTGGGACTCCGACGCGGCCGCGGAGCACGCGGAGACCCGCGCCAAGGCCCGGGTGCTCACCCACCGCCCGCCCGAGGTGGGCCTGCTGGAGACGTTCGGTGTGCGCGGCGGGCACGCGGTGTACCGGGAGCGCCACCTCGCGCGGCTGGCGGACTCGGCCGCGTTCCTCGGCCTGGACGCGTCGGCGGTGCGGCCCGCCGTCGAGGAGCACCTCGCCGGCGTGCGCGAGGCCCGGGTGCGGGTGGTGCTCCACCCCGACGGGTCCGTCGAGGTCACCCTGGCCCCGCTTCCCGCCGACGACGGCCCGGTCGTCCTCGCCCCGCCGCTGCTCTCCGACCCGGTGGACGCGGCGGCGCCCTGGCCGCACCACAAGACCACCGATCGCGAGCCCTACTCCCGCAGGCTCGCCGCGGCCCGGCGCACCCACCCCGACGCCGACGACGTCGTGCTGGTCAACACCGCGGGCGAGCTCACCGAGACGACGATCGCCTCGCTCGCCGTCCGCCTCGACGACCGCTGGTGCACACCGCCCCTGGGCGGCGGGGCGCTGCCCGGCGTGGCGCGGGGGGTGCTGGTCGGGCGCGGGGACCTGGACGAGCGCGTGCTCCTGCCCGAGGACCTCGAGCGGGCGAGCGGGCTCGCCGTCGTGAGCTCCCTGCGCGGGTGGCGGCCCGCGGTCCTCGCGGCGGCGCTCACGCCCCGCGCGACACGTCCGTGACCAGGGAGCGGTGACGGCGGCGCGGGAGCTGCCCGGGATCGAGCCCGAGCTGGTCGGCGAGCCCCAGCAGGTCCCACGCCATCCGGAACCGGACGACGAGCGACCGCCGGACGCCGACCACGGTCACCACGTCGACCTCGGCCGCACACCCCGTCGCCGCGATCCCGGGCAGCAGCCACGGCATCTCGCGATCATGGGTGAAGGAGACGGTCTCCTCGTCGACGACGTGCCACCGGTCGCCCGTGCGCGAGCGGCGCCGCACGGCGAGGTCGGCGGGGAGGCCGGGAGCGATCTGCTCGGTGAGGAACCGGCAGAGCGGGTCCGCGCCGGACGCGCCGGTCCCGGTCGGGTCGATCTGCAGCGTCGCGTCGGTGGTCATCAGTGCGCGGGCGGCGTCGGGGTCGGCCGTCAGGACGGCGCCGACGAACGCGTCGCGGACGCGTTCGACCTCGACCATGAGGTCCTGCACGGCTTTCGTCACGACGCACCTCCGCGACCACGATGCTTGACGAACATGCACCGGGCAACATCAGGCATCGGGTCGGTGACGGCTCCGGTTCCGCTGTGTGCTCAACGGGGGCCGGAGCCGCCCCGGTCGACGGCTCTCGGCCCCCGACGCTCCGGTGGTGCCCGGACGGTCGGGCCCGTGAAACGGACCTTCACCGTCACCAGGTCACGGGCAGCGCCTTCACACCCCCGGTGAGATGCTGCGTCCGCACCTCGATGTCGTCGAGATCGGCGGCGAGACGCAGGTCGGGCAGGCGCCGCGCGACCGTGCTGAACACGGTGCGGAGCTCGGTGCGAGCCAGGCTCGCCCCGATGCAGAAGTGCCCGCCGTGCCCGAAGCCGACGTGGGCCCGCTCCTCCCGGTCGGGGTCGAAGGCCTCGGCGTCGGCGAAGGCGTTCGGGTCCCGGTTGGCGGCGTTGACCGAGAGGATGACGGCGTCGCCCTCGGCGACGGTCACCCCGCCGACCTCGACGTCGGTGTGCGCGTAGCGCAGCAGCCCGAGGTCACCGGGGGCGCCGAGGCGCATGATCTCCTCCACGTGGGCGTCGGTGCGCCCGTCGGGGTCGGCGACCAGGTCCTCCCAGCGCTCGCGGTGGGTGAGCAGCAGGAGGGTGCCGAGGCCGATCCGGTTGACCGTGGTCTCGTGGCCGGCGAAGAGCAGGCCGACCGAGAGCCGGATCATCTCGTCGTAGTCGTAGGTGTCGTCCTCCGCCTGGGCCCGCACGAGGTCGGAGATGACGTCCTCGCACGGCGCGGCGCGCTTCTGCTCGGCGAGTCCGGCCATGTAGCGCCCGAACTCGGCGCGGGCGCCGACGGCGTCCACCTCGGGCGAGTAGGTCGCCATGCGGTCGGAGAGGTCCCGGAAGTAGTCGCCGTGCTCGTGCGGCACGCCGAGCAGGCGGCAGATGACGGCGACGGGCAGCGGCACGGCGAGGTTCTCGTGCAGGTCGGCGACGCCGTCCGGGGAGGCCTCCCGGGCCGCGATCAGGTCGTCGACGTAGCCGTCGACGAGCGCCTGCACGTCCTCGCCCATCCGACGCATCCGCTTGGCCGAGAAGGCCGGGGTGAGGAGGCGCCGCATGCGGGTGTGGTCGGCCTCCTCGGTCTCGTAGTTGCCGGACGGGCCTTCCTGGACGGCGCCGTGGGTGATCCGGGCGGCCTGCTCGGGACGCGGGTGCGACCGGCCGAGGCGCTTGTCGCCCAGGAGATCACGGACCTCCTCGAAGCGGGTGACCAGCCAGGCCGGGTCGCCGGCGGGGGTGGTGACCGGTGCGACCGGGGCCTCGCGACGCAGCACGTCGTAGAGCGGGGCGAGCTCGAGCACGTTCGGGCGGGCGAAGGGCAGCGCGGGACGCTCGGCGGCGACGGTCATGGCACTCCTCACAGTGGCGGTGGCGTCACCGACCGTACGTCTTTATGGCAGTTACTGCCACAAATAGCGATCGTTAAGGTGGGCGGAACCGGTCACGCCGGACGGAGGGGGTCGTCGTGAGCGCCGAGCGGGCCGAGGACGGCGGCGCACGCCGCGGCCGCCCGCCCGAGAGCGAGGAGCAGCGCGCCCGCCGTCGCCTCGCGATCTCGCGCCACGCGGTGCGACTGTTCAGCGAGCAGGGCGTCACCGAGACCACGGGCGAGCAGATCGCCCGCGCCGCGGGCGTGTCCGAACGCACCCTGTGGCGGCTCTTCCGGGCGAAGGAGGCCTGCGTCGAGCCGGTGCTCACGACCTCGGTCGACGACTTCGTGGCGGTACTGGCCAGCTGGCCCGGGCACCTCGAGCTCGACGAGCACCTGCGTGCCGTCTACGCCGTGGACCTCGCCCCGTCGGACGCCGGGACCGTCCTCGCCGTCGTGCGCCTGACCCGTGACGAGCCGGGGCTGCGCGCGGTGTGGCTCGTCCTGCACGAGCGGGCCGAGCCGACGATCGCCGCCGCCCTGGCCGCCCGCCTCGGCCTGCCCGCCGACGACCTCGACGTGCGCCTCCGCGCGGCCGCCGTCAACGCCGCGCTGCGGGTCCTGACCGACGAGTTCGCCTGGGCCGTCGCGGACGGCGACGTCACCGCGGCGGCGCTCGATCACCACCGCGAGCGCCTGGCCGAGACGCTGCGCACCCTCACCCGCCTGCCCGACGACGCGGGTGCGCGATGAGTCGGGTGCTCGGCCTGCCCCGGCCCGGTCAGCCCTGGACGGAGATCACCTGGGCGGCGACGGCATACGCGGACGTCCCCGCCTCCCGCGCCCGCCCCACGAGCAGGGAGTAGGCGGCCTCGGCGTCGCACTCGTGCCGGACCATCAGGACGCCCGTCGCGGTGCTGATGACGGTGCGCTCCTCGAGCAGCGCGGCGGGGTCGTGCGGCGCCACCTGCCCGGCCGGCCACGCCCGGGAGTCACCGGCCATCCGTCCGTAGGGAGTGGGGAACGGCACCACCCGGCCGGAACCCGCCACGGCCGGCAGCGCGGCCAGGTCGGGCCGCTCCCGGACGGCGCGCACGACGCGGTCGCAGTGCAGATCGACGGCGGCGGCGAGCTCCCGGACCATCCAGGTGATCGACGGGTCGGCATCGCCGACGACGTGCCCGGCCGCCGCGGCGAACCGGCGCCCGGTCCGGACCAGCTCGTCCAACAGCTCGAGCCGCCAGGTCAGCTCGTCCGCCCCGGACGGCCGCAGAGCGTCACCGTAGCGAGCCAGGCACCCCAGATCGCTTGTCGCCTGTTCGGCGATCATCTGCCCGGAGTCATCCGAGAACATGAGACCAAGTGACAAGTTGATCGACGGATCGGACACGGTCGGTGCCGTCCGCGATTCCATCGTGCGGCACCGTTCTCAGCGCGAGGGGCCCTCGAGAGGGCTGCCCGCCCGGTCCAGGTGCAGACGGAGGATGGCGAGTGCCTGGTCCCCGATCTCCGGGGGTGCGGCGTCGAGGATGCGCTTCTCGTGGTCCTCGAGCACCTGGTGCGCCGCGTCGGTCAGCGAGACGCCGCCGAAC
>NZ_DASXJS010000083.1:0-20931 GCF_036497245.1 Actinomycetospora sp.
CGAGGACTGGCCGTTGCTGCGCTGGCGCATGGCCGACAACGCCAAGCGCACCAGTCGGTGGCTGGGGGACGCGATGGACAACCGGCCGGACGTCCTCGACGCGGTGCACGACGCCGTCGCGGCGCACGGTCCGCTCGAGGCCCGCGAGGTCGAGCAGGTGCTGGGCGACGGCGGCGAGCGCCGGGCCCGCGCCTACGGCGGGTGGTGGCACCGCTCGGACGTCAAGGTCGCCTGCGAGCACCTGTTCGCCACCGGGGTCCTGACGACGGGGACCCGGCGGGGCTTCCGTCGCGCCTACGCGGTCACCGAGGACGTGCTGCCGCCGGAGGTGCTGGCGCGCGACCCGGAGCGCGGCGAGGCGATGCGCGAACTCACCCGACGCGCCGCGGCCGCCCTCGGCGTGGCGACCGAGCCGGACCTGCGCGACCACTACCGCCTCCCGCCCGCCGAGAGCCGCCTTGCGGTGACCGAGCTCGTCGACGCGGGCGAGCTCGTCCCCGTCGAGGTGGCGGGCTGGGGCGCTCCCGCCTACCGGGCACCCGACGCGCGGCTCCCGCGCAAGGCCACCGGGCGGGCACTGCTCGCGCCGTTCGACCCGTTGGTGTGGTTCCGCCCGCGCACGGAACGGATCTTCGGATTCACCTACCGCATCGGGATCTACACGCCCGCCGAGCAGCGCACCCACGGCTACTACGTCTTCCCGTTCCTGCTCGACGGGCAGCTGGTCGGCCGGGTGGACCTCAAGACCGACCGGGCGGCCGGGTTGCTGCGCGTGCCCGGGGCGTTCGCCGAGCCGGAGTGCGTCGAGCGCGGTGCCGACGAGGACCGCGTGGCGACGGAGATGGCCGGGGCGCTGCGGGACATGGCGGCGTGGCTCGGGGTGGGCGACGTCGTGGTGGAGGGCGGCCCCCTCGCGCCTGCCCTCTCCCGGGCGCTGGGCTACGCGCGGGCGTAGCCGCACGTCGGGTCGACCAGCGCGGCGTGGGAGCCACCGAGGTCACGTCGGTCGGGTCTCAGGAGTTCGGGCGGCCCTCGACGGGCACACCAGGCAGCCGCCGACCGTCTGTAGCGTGCGCCAGGTGCTCGTGATCAACGGATGGGACGGCCGACGCTCCGAGTCCCACCATCCGCCCCGGCGAGGGGCACTGGGCGCATCCCAGGAGGCCCGCGGACCTGCCTGATGTGCTCGTGATCACAGGGTCGGGTGGCGTCGATCAACTGTGGATGAAGCGGACCCCGGGCGGGAGCGCCCCGGTGCGTGAGGTGCGGGCGAGCACGGCGAGCAGGGTCTCCCGGAACGCCTCGGCGGCCCGGGTCGGCGCGACGTCGGTGCGGTGCGCGAGGGCGATCGTGCGATGGGTCCACCCGGATCCGTCGAGGCGCGTGGTCCGCAGCCCGGGGCGGCCCGCGAGCACGAGGCTCGGGACGATCGCGACGCCCAGGCCGCGCTCGACCATCCGCAGCACGGCGTCCATCTCGCCGCCCTCGACCGCGATGCGTGGGGTCACGCCGGCCGCGGCGCACGCGGAGAGGACGACCTCGCGCAGTTCGTAGCCGGGCCGGTGCACGACCAGCGGGTGGCGGGCCAGCTCGACGATGCCGGCGTGGTCCCCCAGCGCCTCGTCGAGCCCGACCTGCCCGCCCGCCGCCGAGACGGCGACGAGCTCCTCGCGCAGGACCGGCGTGAGCCGCAGGGTCGACTCGGTCGTGGCGGACCCGCCCCGTGCTCCCGCTCGCGTGTAACCCGCTCCGGACGCGCCGGGTCCGCGGCTCTGCTGGTGGATGACCAGGGCGAGGTCGAGCTGGCCGTCCTCGAGGTCGGCGACGAGGTCCTGGGACCCGCTCTCGGTGATCTGCAGCGAGATGCCCGGGTAGCTGGCGTGGAACACCGCCAGGACGTCCGCCACGACCCCCACGCACAGGCTCGGCGTGGCCCCCAGCCGGAGGCGCCCGCGGCGCAGCCCGGCGAGCTCGGCGATCTCCAGGCGGGCGGTCTCGACATCGGCCACGATGCGCCGGGCCAGGGGCAGCAGCGTCTCGCCCGCGGCCGTGAGTGTGACGTGATCCCGACCCCGTGTGAACAGGGTCTCGCCGAGATCATCTTCGAGCGACTGAATCTGCCGGCTCAGCGTGGGCTGCGCGATCCGCACCTCGCCCGCTGCCTGCACGAACCGTCCGGAGTCGGCGACCGCCAGGAAGTAGACGAGCTGTTTGAGGGTCACTCCCATAGCTTAAGAGCATCGCTGGACCGACTTGCATGCATTGGCCGTCGGCGTGTTCCCAGGCTTAGCGTGTCGCTCGTGGTCATGACCCAGCGCAACATCGTCACGAGGACGTGGGGATCGTCCGTCGGCAAGAAGTCCGTCATGGCCGTGACGGGCGTGATCTTCTTGCTGTTCGTCATCGCCCACATGATCGGCAACCTGAAGATTTTCTTCGGCCAGGAGACGTTCGACGCGTACTCGGAGCACCTGCGGACGCTCGGGGCCGAGATCTTCGGCTACGGCGGCATCCTGTGGATCATCCGCGTCGTCCTCGTCGGGTCGGTGCTCCTGCACATGGCCGCGGCGTTCTCGCTCTGGTACCGCGCCAAGCGGGCCCGGCCGATCGGGTACCAGCACAAGGCCTACCCGGGCAGCTACGCCGCCCGGACGATGCGCTGGGGCGGCGTGATCATCGCGCTGTTCGTGATCTGGCACATCCTCGACCTGACCACGGGGACCGTGAACCCGGACCCGGGCGGCGGCGCCTACGAGAAGCTCGTCGCGAGCTTCGACCGGCCCGTCGTGGCGATCTTCTACATCGTCGCCATGATCGCCCTGGGCTTCCACATCCGTCATGGCCTGTGGTCGGGCATCCAGACCCTGGGTGGCAACTCCGCCATCCGGCAGAACTCCTTGAAGGCGTTCTCGCTCGTCGTCGCCGTCGTGGTGACCGCGGGCTTCGTGATCATTCCGCTGTCCGTCATGTTCGGCCTGGTGAGGTGAGGAATGTCTGAGCTGCAGCAGGAGCCCACGTCGAAGCAGGGCGAGGGGCACTTCGCGCTCGGCGACCCGATCGCTGACACGCGGGCGCCCGACAGCCCGATCGGCGACCGGTGGAGCGACCGCAAGTTCTCCGCCCGCCTCGTCAACCCGGCCAACCGCCGGAAGATGAGCGTGATCATCGTCGGGACCGGCCTGGCCGGTGGCGCCGCGGCGGCCACGCTCGGCGAGGCCGGCTACCACGTGAAGTCGTTCTGCTTCCAGGACAGCCCGCGCCGGGCCCACTCGATCGCCGCCCAGGGCGGGATCAACGCCGCCAAGAACTACCGCTACGACGGCGACTCGGTGCACCGGCTGTTCTACGACACGATCAAGGGCGGCGACTTCCGCTCCCGCGAGTCGAACGTGCACCGGCTCGCTGAGGTCAGCGTCAACATCATCGACCAGTGCGTCGCGCAGGGCGTCCCGTTCGCCCGCGAGTACTCGGGCCTGCTCGACACCCGCTCGTTCGGCGGCACGCAGGTCTCCCGCACGTTCTACGCCCGCGGGCAGACCGGCCAGCAGCTGCTGCTCGGCGCCTACCAGGCGCTGAACCGCCAGATCACGGCCGGCACCGTCGAGATGCACCCGCGCACCGAGATGCTCGACCTGATCGTCGTCGACGGCCGGGCCCGCGGCATCGTCGTGCGCAACCTGCTCACCGGTGAGCTCTCGACGCATTTCGCCGACGTCGTCGTGCTCGCCTCCGGCGGTTACGGCAACGTCTACTACCTGTCGACGAACGCCAAGGGCAGCAACGTCACCGCGTCCTGGCGCGCCCACAAGCGCGGCGCCCTGTTCGCGAACCCCTGCTACACCCAGATCCACCCGACGTGCATCCCGGTCTCCGGGGAGTACCAGTCGAAGCTGACGCTGATGTCGGAGTCGCTGCGCAACGACGGCCGGGTCTGGGTCCCGAAGGAGCGCGGCGACTCGCGATCGCCGGACCAGATCCCCGAGGACGACCGCGACTACTACCTCGAGCGGATCTACCCGGCGTTCGGCAACCTGGTGCCCCGCGACATCGCCTCGCGGGCGGCGAAGTCGATGTGCGACGCCGAGCGCGGGGTCGGCCCCGGTGGTCTCGGGGTCTACCTGGACTTCAAGGACGCGATCGCGCGTCTCGGCCGCCACGCCGTCGAGGCCAAGTACGGCAACCTCTTCGAGATGTACGAGCGCATCACCGGTGACGACCCGTACCAGGTCCCGATGCGCGTGTACCCCGCCATCCACTACACGATGGGCGGGCTGTGGGTCGACTACGACCTGCGCTCGACGATCCCCGGCCTGTTCGTCACTGGCGAGGCGAACTTCGCCGACCAAGGCGCGAACCGCCTCGGCGCCTCGGCGCTGATGCAGGGTCTGGCCGACGGGTACTTCGTCCTGCCCACCACCATCTCGGACTACCTCGCCGACGCTCCCTTCGAGCCGATCGAGGAGTCCCGCGACGAGGTCCGTGAGGCCATGGACTCGACCCGCGGGCGCATCGACAAGCTGCTCTCGGCAAACGGGAACCGCACCGTCGACTCGTTCCACCGCGAGCTGGGCCACCTGATGTGGGACCACTGCGGGATGGAGCGGACCGCCGAGGGCCTGGAGAAGGCGCTCGACCGGATCCCCTCGCTGCGCGAGGAGTTCTGGCGCGACGTCAAGATCGTCGGTTCGGGGGAGGGCCTCAACCAGTCCCTGGAGAAGGCGGGCCGCGTGGCGGACTTCCTCGAGCTCGGCGAGCTGATGTGCATCGACGCGCTGCACCGCAACGAGTCGTGCGGCGGTCACTTCCGCGCCGAGAGCCAGACCGAGGACGGCGAGGCCCAGCGCGACGACGAGAACTTCTCCTACGTCGCGGCCTGGGAGTACGGGGGTGGCGACAAGCCGATCCTCCACAAGGAGGACCTCGACTTCTCCTACGTCCACCCGAGCCAGCGCAGCTACAAGTAAGGGCACCGATGAAGCTCACTCTGCGCGTCTGGCGGCAGCAGAACGCCGACGCCAAGGGCAAGATGGTCAAGTACAAGCTCGACGACGTCGAGGAGGACATGTCCTTCCTCGAGATGCTCGACGTGCTCAACGAGAAGCTGGTCCTCGACGGCGAGGACCCGGTCTCGTTCGACCACGACTGTCGTGAGGGCATCTGCGGTTCGTGCGCCATGGTCATCAACGGCACCCCACACGGCCCGCAGCGCAACACCACCACGTGCCAGCTGCACATGCGGCACTTCTCCGACGGCGACACGATCGACGTCGAGCCGTGGCGGGCGCGGGCGTTCCCGGTGGTGAAGGACCTGGTCACCGACCGCAGCGCCTTCGACCAGATCATCCAGTCCGGCGGCTACATCAGCGCGAACACCGGCTCCGCGCCGGACGCGCACGCCATCCCGGTCGACAAGGTCTCGGCCGACGACGCGTTCGACGCCGCGACCTGCATCGGCTGCGGGGCCTGCGTGGCCGCCTGCCCGAACGGCAGCTCGATGCTGTTCACCGCCGCCAAGGTCACCCACCTCGGCCTGCTCCCACAGGGGCAGCCGGAGCGGCAGACGCGCGCGATCAACATGCTCGCCAAGCAGGACGAGCTCGACTTCGGCGGGTGCACCAACGTCGGCGCATGCGCCGAGGTGTGCCCCAAGGGCATCCCGCTGGCGTCGATCTCGCGGCTCAACCACGACGTGCTGGGCGCGACCCTCTCGGGGGCACGCTCGGACTAGGCACTCGCCCGCTCCGCCCGATCGCCCCGCCCGATCGCCCGCTCCGCGCGAGCCGGAACGAACGACTCGTTCGTGCACATAGAAGCCACGAACGAGTCGTTCGTTCCGCTGGGTGGAGACGGTTCCGGCGGGGCGGGGCGGGGCGGGGCGGGTGGGCACGGTTCTGGCCGGCACCGGGCCGGGACGCCGTCAGGCGGGCGCCGCGGACTGCACGCGCGCGCTGCCTGCGGCGGCGCGCCCGCGGATGCGCAGCGGCGCTCCGGCGGTCGCGTCAGTGCCGGTCTCGGGCCGGGTGCGGCTCACCGGGAGGTCCGACGACGCCGAGCCCGCCGCCGAGCGCAGGTCGACCGACGCCTCCACCCCGGGGTGCACGCCGACCCGCACCGAGCCGGCGCCCGTCGAGAGCTCCAGGTCGCCCGCGGAGGCGTCCCGGACGGTGACGTCGCCGCTGCCGGCGCGCACCGAGAGGTCCGCGGCGACCCGCGCCACCGCGACCGAGCCGCTGCCGGTCACCACCTCCGTCGAGGCCCCGACGTCCCCGAGCGTCACGTCGCCGGCGCCGCCCTTGACCCGCAGCACCCCCGCCACGCGCCGGACGGAGACGTCCCCGGCGCCGCATCGGATCGCGCCGCGCGCGGCGATCTCCTCGACGGCGACGGTGCCCGTGGTGCGGATCTCGACCTCGCCGGGCCGCCCGGTGACGTCGACCGGCGCGGCCCCCGCGTGCACGGCCACCCCGCAACCGGCAGGGGCGTGCACGGTCACGGCCAGCGTGACGGCCCGCAGCATCACCTCACGGGGCCCGCGCACGGACAGCCGCCCGTCGGCCAGCGTGATCTCGACGCCCTCCACGGCGCGGCGGGCACGCTCCTCGGGGTCCTCCCCGGGGTTCGCGCCGAGCCCGGTCATCGCGCCCAGGTCGAACCCGAAGCGTCGTTCGAGCCCGCCGGCGGCGTCCATGAGACCCGCGAGACCGCGGACCCAGCCGGGCGCCTCCTCGGGGTCGGCGGTCACCTCGACCCGCACCTCGCGGGTCGCCGTCGCCTCGCCGCCGTCGGGCCCCGGCGTCGTGGCCTCCGAGGTGGTCGCCGAGGCGGCCTCCCAGGTGGGGGCGGCGGTGTCCGGGCGGAGCCGGACGTCGACCCGACCGGTGTCGATCTCGACGAGGAGGTCGACCGGCCCCTCGACGTCGTGATGCTCGGTCCTGCTCGGCGCGCTCATCCGCGCACCCACCCCGAGACGCCGGAATCGCCCTGGTCGTCGTCACCCGACGACGACCGGTCGCGCGGCTCCTCGCCGGACCCCGGGCGGTCCCCGCCGTGGCCGTCCCACCCGGAGCCGTGCCGATCCCGGTCCCGGCCGTGGCCGCGGAACCGTCCGTGACCCCACGAGTCGTGCAGCGCTCCCTGCACGGCCTGCGAGATCCACGAGTTGAGCGACATGCCCTGGGAGGCGGCGGCCTGCTCGGCCTGGCCCTTGATCTGGTCGACGAGGCGGAGGGTCATCCGGGAGATGTCGCCCATGTCGGCGGGGCCGGCGCCCGGGCGGGCGAATCCCGGCCGGTCGGCACCGGGGCGCGAGAACGCGCCGCCCGGGCCCACGAACGGGCTCGACGACGGCCCGGCGAAGAAGCCCCCGGCGGACGGCTCCTCCTCGGCGGGCTCCTCGGGAGCGGCCCGGTCGACGACCACGTCCACCTCGCGGCCACGCAGGCGCAGCGAGACGGAGTGGTCGTCCAGGGAATCGGAGATCTCGGTGGCGAGATCGGAGAGCGCGTTCATGAGGGCGAGGCGAACGGCGGGCTCGAGGGCCCCGGCCAGCGCGGTGCCGGCCCGGGCGGTCTGCTCGTCGCCCACGGACGCCGCGGCGGCGAGGTCGTCCCGCAGTGCGGTGACATAGGGCGTGAGGTCCATGCGCACCACAGTGACACCGTGACGACACCACAACAAGGGCCTGGTGTCGGTTCAGCGCTCGGCGAACACCGTCATGGTGTCATCGTGATGTCAGAAGTCGTCGGCGCTCTCGTGGTAGCGCCCACGACCCTCGGACGCGAGCCGCCGCAGCGTGAACCGCCGGGAGAGGCGGATGGCGGGCCGGATCGCCAGCTGCGCGGAGCCCACCACGAACAGCCACACGCCCACATCCTTGTCGGTCACGCCCTCGAAGAAGAAGAACGACCCGATGAAGAACTCCAGCGCGATGAGCGCGTCGTTGACGATGCTCGCCGTCTCGTAGCGGTCGCGGATCGTGATCTCGCGCCCGGCGAGGGTCAGGGTGATGTTCGGGTCGTCGGGGTCGTCACTCACCGGCTTGGCCATGAACGGGGACATACCCGGGAGCGGCACCGCGAGATCACCACGGACGAGCGGATACCGTGTCGGGCGTGGAGACCGTGGGGCCGCAGGTGACGCTGATCGCGAAGACCGAGTTCCTGCCACCGGCCGGGGTGCCGTGGGAGACCGATGCGGACGGGGGTCAGGCGCTCGCCGAGTTCGCGGGCCGGGCCTGCTACCAGTCGTGGACGAAGCCGAACCCCGCGACCGCGTCGAACGCCGGCTACCTGCGCCACATCCTCGAGGTCGGTCACCTCTCGGTGCTCGAGCACGGCAGCGTGAGCTTCTACCTCACGGGCATGTCGCGCAGCCTCACCCACGAGCTGATCCGCCACCGCCACTTCTCCTACTCGCAGCTCTCCCAGCGCTACGTGCCCGAGCGCGACGCCGCGATGGTCGAGCCCGAGGTGATCGCCGAGGACCCGGAGCTCCACCAGCTGTTCGCCGAGGCGGGCGCCGCCGCGCTCGCCTCCTACGAGAAGCTGCTGGCCGGGCTGGAGGAGCGCTTCGCGGACGAGCCCAACCGCACGCTGCGCCGCAAGCAGGCGCGCCAGGCGGCCCGGGCCGTGCTCCCGAACGCCACCGAGACCCGCCTCGTCGTCACCGGCAACTACCGGGCGTGGCGGCACTTCATCGCCATGCGGGCTTCCGAGCACGCCGACGTCGAGATTCGTGACCTCGCGGTCGCGTGCCTCGAGTCGCTGCAGGCCGAGGTGCCGAACGTGTTCGCCGACTTCGAGATCAGCGAGCTGCCCAGCGGGTCCCGGGTCGCGTCGAGCCCGTTCGTCGCCGAGGGATGATCGGCGGGGCGAGGGTCGGGCTCCGCTCGGCATCGTCTCCGGGCCGAGCGGGTAGCTCCTGCGCATGAGTGCCCTCCGGTCCGCCGGTGACGTGGCCGTTGCCGAGCGCAACGCCCTCGCCGACCTCTTCCTCGAGCGTGGGCCCGACGAGCCCACCCTCTGCGGCGAGTGGACGACGAACGACCTGCTCGCCCACCTCGTGGTCCGCGAGCGCCGGCCGGACGCCGCGCCCGGCATCCTGATCCCGCCGCTGGCCTTCTGGACCGAGCGCGTGCAGGGCCGCGCCGCCGAGCGTGACTTCGGGGCGAACGTCGCCCTCATCCGCGGCGGCCCGCCGTCCTGGAGCCCGATGGCGCTGCCGTTCCTCGCCGGGGTGGACGTCCAGGAGTACTTCATCCACCACGAGGACGTGCGACGCGCGGTCACCGGCTGGGCGCCGCGCCCGCCGGAGCCCGATCGCGACGGACTGCTCTGGAAGCAGCTCGCCCTGCTCGGGCGTCTGGCGTACCGCTCCAGCCCCGTCGGCGTGACGTTGGCGGCCCCGGACGGCCGCGAGCACGCGGTGAAGAGCGGCCCGCGCACCGTCACGGTCGTCGGCGAGCCCGGCGAGCTGCTGCTGTTCTCGAGCGGACGCGACGAGTGCGTCGTGTCGTGGCGGGGCGAACCGGCCGACGTCGCGAGCGTGAAGGCCACGGACCGGGGGCTCTAGGTCGGAGACGACGGGTGCTGATCGCCACGCTCGTGGTGTCGTGCCCCTCCACCATCACCCGCCCCAGCCCGGGGCGGTACGCTGGGTACGGCATGAGCACGCCCGCCGTTCGCACCCCGCCCCCTCACGGGGCCGGTGCTCGACACGCGCCCGGTGTGCGCTCTGCCACCCGAGACATCCCCGCGGCCCACGACGGGCCGCACCCGTGGGCGAGCGCCCCGCGAACCCGGCGTCGTCCCGTCGCCGGCCGGGCGACGCCCCTTGACCAGGAGGAACCCATTCCCAGCGAGAACCCCACCGGGGTGACCCGGTGAGCCGATCGACCGCACAGCGCCGCCGGGGCAACGGCGGCAGCCCGAACTCCCCGAACCAGAACGACCCGAAGCAGCAGAACAAGAACGGCCAGGACGCCGCGCACGACAAGCACGACTGCGGGCAGGGCTCCGGCGTACCGACCCAGTCGGTCCCGCAGACCTCCGGCGCCGTCGCCGACGTCCCCCCGAAGTCGCTCGCCGAGGGCGCCCTGCGCGTCGTCGCGCTCGGTGGTGTCGGTGAGGTCGGCCGCAACATGACCGTGTTCGAGTACGGCGGGCGGCTGCTCGTCGTGGACTGCGGCGTGCTGTTCCCCAGCGAGGAGTCGCCCGGCGTCGACCTCATCCTGCCGGACTTCCGCACCATCGAGGACCGGCTCGACGACATCGACGCGCTCGTGCTCACGCACGGGCACGAGGACCACATCGGCGCGGTGCCGTTCCTGCTGCGCCAGAAGCCGGACCTGCTCGTCGTCGGGTCCCGGTTCACGCTCGCCCTGGTCGAGGCCAAGTGCAAGGAGCACCGCCTCACCCCGCACCTGCTCGAGGTCCGCGAGGGCGAGCGCAACCACTTCGGCACGTTCGACTGCGAGTTCTTCGCGGTCAACCACTCCATCCCCGACGCCCTCGCCGTCGCGATCCGCACGCCGGGCGGCACGGTGCTGCACACCGGGGACATCAAGCTCGACCAGCTGCCCCTCGACGGCCGCCTCACCGACCTCGCTGGGTTCTCCCGGCTCGGCGACGAGGGCGTCGACCTGCTCCTGGTCGACTCCACGAACGCCGAGGTCCCGGGCTTCGTCACCCCCGAGCGCGACATCGCGCCGGTGATCGACGACGTTTTCCGCCGGGCCCCGAGCCGGCTGATCGTGGCCTGCTTCGCCAGCCACGTGCACCGCGTCCAGCAGGTGCTGAACGCGGCCGCCACGCACAAGCGCAAGGTGTGCTTCACGGGCCGGTCGATGGTCCGCAACATGGGGATCGCCGCGGACCTCGGCCTGCTCGACATCCCGGAGGGCCTGCTCGTCGACCTCGACGACGCCCTGCAGATGCCCGAGAAGGATGTCGTGCTGGTCTCGACGGGGTCGCAGGGCGAGCCGCTCTCCGCGCTCGGCCGCATGGCCCGCGGCGACCACCGGCAGATCACGATCACCCCGGGCGACACCGTGGTGCTGCTCTCCAGCCTCATCCCGGGCAACGAGACCGCGGTGTTCGCGGTGATCAACGGGCTGACGCGGCTCGGTGCCGAGGTGGTCCACTCCGGCGTCGCGAAGGTCCACGTCTCGGGCCACGCGAGCGCCGGGGAGCTGCTGTTCCTCTACAACGCGCTGCGCCCGCGCAACGTCATGCCGGTCCACGGCGAGTGGCGGCACCTGCGGGCCAACGCCGAGATCGCGAAGCGCGTCGGGATCCCGGCCGGCAACGTCGTCATCGCGGAGGACGGCGTCGTCGTGGACGTCGTCGACAAGCAGGCCGCGATCGCCGGGCGCGTCGAGGTCGGGCACGTCTACGTCGACGGCAACCAGGTCGGCGACGTCGGCGAGACGACGCTGTCCGACCGGCTGATGCTCGGCGAGGGTGGCTTCATCTCGATCACCGTCGCCGTCGAGGCGGCGACCGGGCGCGCGGTGGCGCCGCCGCGGATCTCCGGACGCGGGTTCTCCGACGACCCGAAGGCGCTCGAGAACGTCGTCTCCCTCGTGGAGATGGAGCTCGCGCGCACCGAGGCCGAGGGGATCACCGACACCCACCGCATTGCCCAGTCGGTGCGCCGGGTGGTCGGCAAGTGGGTCGGCGAGACCTACCGTCGCCGGCCGATGATCGTCCCGACGGTGCTGCCGGTGTAGGTGGGCTGCGCCCTCGTGAGCACTTTCCGGTGCCATAGCACCGGAAAGTGCTCACGAGGCGGAGCCACCCAGGACCTTCTCCAGGTGCCGGCGGACCGGTGACCACAGGTCCGGGAGCACGAGATCGACCTGGTCGAGCGTGTACCAGGCGACCTGCAGGCTCACCGCGATCTCCCCCGGCTGCGGCTCGGTCAGCGGGCGGGCGGCGATGTAGGTCGTCGCGATCCCGTCGGTCACGAGCCGCCCGAGCTGGCGGCCGGGCCGGACGCGCACGCGCGTCTCCTCCATGCAGCCCCGCTCGGCCGTCGCGCCCGGCGATTCGCGCGGTTCCGGGCGTCCGCCGGGCAGCACCGCGGGCGGGGTCTCGCCCGGCCGGTGCAGCAGCAGCAGGCCGGGCCCGGCGGTCACGACCGCCAGCACGAGGTGGCTCTCCCGGCTCATCCGCTCTCCCTACCACGGTTGATCGGGCGGGCCCGGGACCTGACCGGCGATCAGGCCGGCGCCAGGAGATCCACCGTGAGGGCGATCCGGTCCTCGGCCCCGTCGGGCGGGAGGCGCCCGGCGCGGGTCAGGGTCGCGAGCCCGTGCAGGGTGGCCCACGCGAGCTCGGCGTGGCGGTCCGGGTCGCCGGAGGGACCCGCGGCCACGTCGCCGGAGGCCCCCGGGCCCACCGCGTCGCGCAGGACGGCGAACGCGTCGTGCAGCGGCGCCGGGGTGTCGTGGCGGGCGAACGGCAGGGCGGCGAGGTCGAACATCGCCGTGTAGGTCGCGGGGTGGAGCGCGGCGAAGGCCAGGTACGCCGAGGTCAGCGCGGCCACGGCGGCGCGGTGGCCGGGACCGGTGTCGGCGACCGCCGCCCGCAGCGTCGTCGTGAGCTCGGCGAAGCCCTCGAGGGCGACGGCGGCGACGATCGCGTCCTTGCCGCCGGGGAAGTGGCCGTAGAGCACCGGCTGGCTGTACTCGATCCGGTCCGCGAGCCGGCGGGTGGTCACCGCGTCCCAGCCCTGGTCCTCGGCGAGCTCGCGGGCGACGGCGACGATCCGGCGGTGCCGGTCGGCGCGCTCCCGTTCCTTCCGGTTCTGGACGGCCATGACCGTGACTCTAGCAGTGCTAGATATTCGAGCAATGTTCGTCTAGCGTCGGCAGTCGAACTAGCAGCGCTAGAAAGTCGCGGGAGGCGTCGTGGACGTGCTGGGTGTGGTGACGGTGGTGGCGGTCGGTCTGCTCGTCGGTGTGGAGCTCGCGGTGGCGGTGTTCGTCAACCCGATGCTCGACCGGCTGCCGGGCGACGCCGGGCTCGCGGCCCGCAGTGACGGGGCGCGGGTGCTCGGGCGGGTGATGCCGTTCTGGTACTCCGGGTCGATCGTGCTGGGGATCGTCTGGGTGGTGCTGGAGTGGGGCGGCCCGGGGGTGGTGCCGGTCGGGGTGGCGACGGCGCTGCTGGCGGCGGCCATCGTCGTCTCGGTCGCGCTGCTGGTGCCGATCAACGACCGGGTGACGAGGTGGAGCGCCGGGGACGCGCCGAGCGACTGGCGTGCGCAGGTGGGGCGGTGGGACCGCCTCCACTACGGCCGCGTCGCGCTGCTGGTGGCCGCGTTCGCGCTGGTGGCGGTCGGCCTGCTCGGCGCGTGACCGGGGCCGATGGTGCTCCGGTGCCGGAGGATGGGCCGGTGCGCACCGCGACGCTGATCTCCCGGGTGAGCTCGCCGACCGTGCTGCTCGCGCTGCTCTACCCGGTGGTGGGCGCGCTCGCGGCCGGGTGGGCCGGCGTCGGATGGTCGCTGGAGGGGATGGTGTTCACGGTCGCGATCCCGGCGGCAATCGTCGACGTCGGGGTGCGGCGGGGCCGCTACACCGACCACCACCTGTCCCGGCGCGAGCAGCGGGCCGTGCCGCTGGGGCTGTCCGCGGCGTCGGTCCTGGTCGGGCTCGCCGTGCTGGCGCTCGCGGGCGCGCCGCGGGCCATCGTCGCGCTGCAGGTGGCCGTGCTCGTCACGGTGCTCGTGGTGACGGCCGTGACCCTCGTGTGGAAGGTGAGCCTGCACGTCGCGGTGGTCGGCGCGGCGGCGTGCGTGCTGACGCTGCTCGGGGGCGTGTGGTGGGCGCTCTCGTGGCTCGCGGTGCCGGTGGTGGGCTGGGCCCGGCTGCGGTTGACCGCGCACACGCTCGCCCAGGTGATCGTCGGATGCCTGCTCGGGGCGGGCGTGACGGGGGCGGTGCTGCTGATCGCGGGCGTAGCGTCCCTGCCGTGACGAGCACCCCGTCGGCCACCTGGGACCCGGACCTCTATCTCGACTTCGACGACCTCCGCTCGCGGCCGTTCGCGGACCTGCTCGCCCGGGTGGGGGCCCGCGCACCCCGGCACGTGGTCGACGCGGGCTGCGGGCCCGGGCACCTCACGACGATCCTCGCCGCCCGATGGCCCGCCGCGCGGGTGACGGCGTTCGACTCCTCGCCCGAGATGGTGGCCGCGGCACGCTCGCGGGGCGTCGAGGCCCGCCGGGCGGACGTCGCGACCTGGGAGCCCGACGACGACGTCGACGTCATCGTCACCAACGCCGTCCTGCAGTGGGTCCCCGGGCACCGCGACCTGCTGCGGCGCTGGGTCGGCTCGCTCCCCGACGGGGGATGGCTCGCGATGCAGGTCCCGGGCAACTTCACCGCGCCGTCCCACGAGCTGGCCCGGGACGTGGCCGAGCGCTTCGGCGTGCCGCTGCGGGACGCGGCGACCGTCGCGGAGCCCGCCGACTACGCCGACGACCTGGCCGGGGCCGGGGCGAGTGCGGTGGACGTCTGGGAGACCACCTACCTGCAGCGCCTCACCGGCGAGGACCCGGTGCTGCACTGGATCTCCGGGACGGCGCTGCGGCCGGTCCGGGACGCGCTCTCCGACGCCGACTACGCCGCCTACACCGCCGAGCTCGCCCCGCGGCTGCGCGAGGCCTACCCGCGGCGCGACGACGGCTCCACGTGGTTCCCGTTCCGCCGGGTCTTCGCCGTAGGTGCCTGCGGCTCGTGAGCACTGATCCGTGCTACGACACGGATCAGTGCTCACGAGCGCGAAGCGCACCTCTTGGACGCGTGTGGCTCCCGGGGCCCGTGGGGCGGCGCGGTTACCGTGTCCGCCATGGCCCGAACCGACACCTCCGCGCGCAGTCGACCCCTCACCCGGGGCCGCACTCCGCAGCGCACCGTGGAGTCGGCCCAGCCGGCGCCGCGCTCCCGCTCGGGGGCGGGCCGTAGCGGTTCGGGCCGTCGGGCGCCCGCCAAGGGCCGGGCGCCGGCGAAGGGCCGCACCCCCGCACGCAGGCCGACCCGCCGCGGTCCCGGCCCGATCGTCCGCGGCCTGCAGGGGGTCTGGACGCTGACCGCCCGCGGGCTCGGCTCCCTGGCGCGCACGGTCGGACGCGGCCGCGAGATCGACGCCGCCCACCGCCGGGACGGGATCGCGCTCGCGCTGGTGATCCTCGCGCTCGTCACCGCGGCCGGGCTCTGGCTGCAGGCGGGCGGGCCGATCGGGTCCGGGATCGAGACCGCGTTCCGCACCGTGCTCGGCTCCGTGGCGCTCGCCGTGCCGATGATCCTGCTCGGGGTCGCCGTCCTGCTGCTGCGCACCGATCCGGACCCGGAGACCCGCCCCCGCTCCGTCGTCGGGGCCCTGCTCCTGGGCCTGGGCGTGCTCGGGGTCTGGCACCTCACCGTGGGTGCCCCGACGACGCTGACCGGCCGCCAGGCCGGGGGCGGGGTCGTCGGGGCCGTCCTCGCCGACCCCATCACCGCGGGCGTGACGGTGTGGCTCGCGATGCCGGTCCTCGTCCTCGTCGCCGCCTTCGGCCTGCTCGTGCTCACCGGGACCCCGGTCCGCGACGTCCCGCACCGGGTCCGCTGCCTGATCACCGGTGAGCCGTTCGACGACGAGCACGACGACGAATGGGGGAGCGTCGACGACGTCGACCCCGCGGCGGCGGATGCCGGGGATCCCGACGCCGAGACCACCGCGCTGAGCCGCCCGCGCGGCTCGCGTCGCAAGCGCACCGCCGTCGCCGCCGACACCGAGACCACGGGGGAGCTGGACCCGGCCGACGCGGCCTCGCACCCCGCGCGCCACCGCGACGGCGAGGGCCCTGCGCCGGACGCAGCCGCCGAGGACGCGGCGGCGCCGGCCTCCGGGGAACCCGCTCCCGCACCGTCGCGACGCAAGAAGAAGGTCCCGGCCGCCGAGATCCCGGAGACCCCGCCGGTCGTCGACGCCCCCGACTCGGAGACCGATCCGCAGGCCGCGACCAGCTTCAGCTCGCACCGCGAGGTTCCGGAAGGCGCGGACGGCGCCGTCAGCTACCACCTGCCCCCGCCGGATCTCCTGGTGGCGGGCGAACCGCCGAAGGCCCGCAGCGCCGCCAACGACGCCATGATCGAGGCGATCACCGGCGTGCTGGAGCAGTTCAAGATCGATGCGCAGGTCACCGGCTTCGTGCGCGGCCCGACGGTCACCCGCTACGAGGTCGAGCTCGGCCACGGGGTGAAGGTCGAGAAGATCACCCAGCTGCACCGGAACCTGTCCTACGCCGCCGCGACGGAGAACGTCCGGCTGCTCGCCCCCATCCCCGGCAAGTCGGCGGTCGGCATCGAGGTGCCCAACACCGACCGCGAGATGGTCCGCCTCGCCGACGTCCTGACCAGCGGCACCGCCCGCCGCGAGACCCACCCCATGGTCATCGGGCTGGGCAAGGACATCGAGGGCCAGATGGTGCTGGCCAACCTCACGAAGATGCCGCACCTGCTGGTCGCGGGCTCCACCGGCTCCGGTAAGTCGAGCTTCGTCAACTCGATGCTGGTCTCGCTGCTCGCGCGGGCCACGCCGGACGAGGTCCGGATGATCCTCATCGACCCCAAGATGGTCGAGCTGACGCCCTACGAGGGCATCCCGCACCTCATCACACCGATCATCACCTCGCCGAAGAAGGCCGCGACGGCCCTGCAGTGGCTCGTCGAGGAGATGGAGCAGCGCTACGCGGACATGCAGGCCAACCGCGTGCGGCACATCGACGTGTTCAACGAGAAGGTGCGCAACGGGGACATCCAGGCGCCGCTCGGGTCGGAGCGCGTCTACCGGCCCTACCCGTACATCATGGCGATCGTCGACGAGCTCGCCGACCTCATGATGACCGCCCCGCGCGACGTCGAGGACGCGATCGTGCGGATCACGCAGAAGGCCCGTGCGGCGGGTATCCACCTGGTGCTCGCTACCCAGCGGCCGTCGGTGGACGTCGTCACCGGCCTGATCAAGACCAACGTGCCGTCACGGCTGGCCTTCGCCACCAGCTCGCTCACCGACAGCCGCGTGATCCTCGACCAGCCCGGCGCCGAGAAGCTCATCGGCATGGGCGACGCGCTCTTCCTCCCGATGGGCGCGGGCAGGACGAACCGGTTGCAGGGCGCCTTCGTCGGGGACGACGAGATCTCGGCGATGGTCGACTTCTGCAAGGAGCAGGCCGAGCCGGACTACGACGAGACGGTCACCACCGAGGCGGCGGGCGAGAAGAAGGAGATCGACCCGGACATCGGGGAGGATCTGGAGGTGCTCCTGCAGGCCGCGGAGCTCATCGTCACCAGTCAGTTCGGGTCGACGTCGATGCTGCAGCGCAAGCTGCGGGTCGGGTTCGCGAAGGCGGGCCGGCTCATGGACCTGCTGGAGACCCGCGGGGTGGTCGGGCCGAGTGAGGGCTCGAAGGCCCGCGACGTGCTCTTCAAGCCCGACGAGCTGGCCGACCTCATGGCCTCGCTGCGCGGCGAGCCCTCGCCGCGCAGCGCATCCGGCGGTGCGGGCGCTGAGGCCTCCGGGGGAGTCGACGACGGCGACGACCTCGATGGTGGCTATCCGGAGTAACCCGCTCGATCGGGTCAGCGTGTCCCCGCGGTGTCCATCGGGGGGTCTGCCAGGCTCCGCCGCACATCCCACGGGTCGGGGAGAGCGGACATGGCACAGCACGAGCTCAGGTCGGCGGTCGGTACGACGGACCGTCCTCCGCACCTCGCCGACCCCGTGATCGCCGAGCGGTTGATCGCCGACCCCGTGGTCGCCGACACGCGGCTCGCCGCCGAGCCGGCGGCCCCGGACGACGTGGACGCTCCCCAGGACCTCCCCGAGGACCCTGCGCTCCCCGCCGACCCCACGGCCGCCGACGACCCGGCCCCGGCCCGGGCGGTCACCCGCGAGCGCGGCCGGATCGCCGCCGACCTGCGTGGGGTGGTCGTCGACGCGCTGCACCGGCTGCTCGACACCCCGGCCGACGACGCGGGCCGCGGGCCTGCCGCGGGCCATGCCCGGTCCGCGCTCGACGCCGTACGCCGCGCGGCCGCCCTCGGCGGCCTCCCGGTCCCCGCGGACCCGCCCGAGGAGGTCCGGGGACGGGCGCTGCGCCCGGCGGGCCTCGTGGTCGGGACCCTGCTCGGGGCCGCGGCGGTCTCGCTGACCGCCCTCGTCGTCGTCCTGCTCCCGGCGAGCGTCTCCGCCGAGCCGCTGCTCGTCGTCGCGCTCGCGGTGGCCGTCGCGCTCACCGCCCGTCATGCGCCCCCGATGGCCTCGGGGGTCGTGCTCGCGACCGTCCTCGGGGTGCTCGTCCTCGCCGCGCCGTTCGCGGCGACGACCGCCCCGGCCACCGGCGCCGTCGCCGGCGCCGTCGACCTGCCCGTCGAGGCCGCGCCGGAGCCGGGGGAGTGCCTGCTCCTCGGGGTGGTCCTGGCCGCGGCCTACGCGGTCGGGCTGCACCGACGACGCCGGGCGACCGCCATCGGTCGCGGCAACCTGCTGCACGTCTTCGACGGGCACGCCCGCGGGGACGTCGACGCCAGGCTCGGGCTGGCGGCGCCCGCCCACCGCACCCTCGCCGCGGAGCTCGCCGTCCTCGCCGCCGCGGACACCGCCGAGCCGCGGCGCCTGCGGATCGCCCGCCACCGGATCGCCGGGGTGCTGCCCGCCCTCGAGGCCGTCGAGGCCGAGCCCGGGTGCCCCGTCGGTGAGGCCGACGCGGTCCTCGACGAGGGCCGGGTCGCGGTCCTGGTGGCCTCGGCCCGGCACGCCGCACAGCTCGGTGGCCAGCCCGCGACCCGCCACGGCGGACGCCCGCCGTCGGTGGTCGTCCGCGGCGTTCCCGGCCGTGGCAGGCCCGAGGTCGGGCTCCTCGCCGCGCGCCTGCTGGCCGAACTGGTCGCCGAGCTGGCCTCGCGTCCCGGGCCGGACGCGGCGTGCGTGACCGTGGAGCACCGCGACGACGCCGTGGTCCTGGAGGTCGCCTGCGGGCGCAACCGGGTGTCGGGGCCGCGTCCCGGCCGGGTCCCCGCGGCCCTGGCCGAGCGGGCCGCCCTGCTCGGCGGGACCGTCGAGGTGACCTCCTGCCGGGAGGCGCTCTCGGTCCGCGTCGCCCTCCCCGCTGCCGAGACCGTCCCGGCGCCGGCCGCGGCCGCGCCCGGGACGCCGCCGCGTGGGTCGGTGGCCGCGGCGTAGGTGGGCTCCGCCCTGGTGAGCACTCGGTGCGGTCATGGCGACACGTACTGCTCACCTGGTCGGAGGCCACCGGAATGCCGTCGACGGGGACGACGCCCGGGACCAGACTGCTCCCCCGTGGACCACCGACTACTCGTCTTCTGCCTCGCCGCCGCGGTCCTCATCGTGGTGCCGGGCCCGAGCGTGGTGTTCGCGGTCGGGCGGGCGCTCTCGGTCGGGCGCCGGCGGGCCCTGGCCGCGGTGGCGGGCAACGAGCTGGGGCTGATGGTGCAGGTCGCGGCGGTGGCCGGCGGGCTGGGGGCGCTCGTCACCGGGTCGGCGGTGGCGTTCACGGCGCTCAAGCTGGCCGGCGCCGCCTACCTCGTGGTGCTCGGCGTGAACGCGATCCGGCACCGCCACGAGGCGTTCGCCTCGCTCGGGCGCGCCGGCACGGTGCCCGACGGCCGGCGGGGCGCGGGTCGCGCGGTCCTCGACGGCCTCGCCGTGGGTGCGCTCAACCCGAAGAGCGCGGTGTTCTTCACCGCGTTCCTGCCGCAGTTCGTGGACCCGGGGGCGCCCGTGGCCGGCCAGGTCCTGCTGCTCGGCGCGATGTTCACCGGGATCGCGCTCGTCCTCGACAGCCTCTGGGTGCTCGCCGCCGGGACCGCCCGGGCGTGGTTCGCCCGCTCGCCGCGGCGGCTCGGGGTCGTCGGGGGCACCGGGGGCGTCGTGATGATCGGGCTGGGCGTCGGGGTGGCGGTGTCGGAGTAGGCCACCTACAGATCCAGCAGCATCCGGCTGTTGCCCAGGGTGTTCGGCTTGACGTAGGCGAGGTCGAGGAACTCCGCGACGCCCTCGTCGGCCGACTGCATCATCTCGAGGTACACGTCCTGGCTGACCGGCGAGCCCTCGATCTCGCGGAAGCCGTGTCGCTCGAAGAACTCCAGCTCGAAGGTGAGCACGAACAGGCTGGCCAGCCCCAGGGCGCGCGCCTGCGCGATCAGCTCGTCGACGAGGGCGTGACCGACGCCACCGCCCTGCACCGACGGGTCCACCGCGATGGTGCGGACCTCGCCGAGGTTCTCCCAGAGCACGTGCAGCGCGCCGCACCCGACGACCTCGTGACCGCGTACCGCGACCCGGAACTCCTGCACCGTCTCGTACAGCGTGACCAGCGGTTTGCGCAGCAGGATGTTGTCCGAGGCGAAGCCGTCGACCAGGGTCTTGATGCCGCGCACGTCGGCGGTGCGGGCGCGGCGCAACAGGATCGGCACACCGGCGGATCGGACGTTCCCGGACTGTGTGGTCGAGGGGGTCCCGCCGCTCGGCTCGGTCTCCGGGGTCATGGCCCTCCAGCCTAGGTGGCGCCTCGTCGCCGGGCCGGGCGCGACCCACCACGGCCCCACCCGGCGTCGCCTCCTCGACCCGGCCCGGAGGCGTCTACCCTGGACGGGTGCCTGAACGCGAAGAGCAATCCCGCGCGGGCGCACCCGGAACGGACAGCGCCGCGGACCACCGGGGCCGCGTGGCGCTCGTGACGCTGGGCTGTGCCCGCAACGACGTCGACTCCGAGGAACTGGCCGGCCGGCTGGCCGCGCAGGGGTGGGACGTCGCGGGCGGCGACGACGGGAGCGCCGACGTCGTCGTCGTCAACACCTGCACGTTCGTCGAGCAGGCCAAGAAGGACTCCGTCGACGCCGTGATGGCCGCGGGCGGGCCC
>NZ_DASXJS010000084.1:0-49631 GCF_036497245.1 Actinomycetospora sp.
CGGCCATGACGCGGTACGTGGAGCGACCCGCGCACCGAGCCCTCCTGTGCGCCTTCGACGCCCGCACCCGCCCCGGACCGGCGCCCCCGGCGCCCTCCGAGAGGCTCCCGGTCCTCGTCGGAGCGGGGGCGCGCTGACGCCTGCGGGCGGCATCAGGGCGGCGCCGTAGGTACGCGGTCCTCTCCCGGCGTGATCGGCGACCTGCTCACAACACTCCCGCGGTCGCCGGACAGCGGCAGGTCGATCTCGACGACGGCGCCGCCTTCCGCGCGGTTGGCGGCCCGGACCCGGCCGTGGTGGGCATGCGCGATGGTGTCGACGATCGCGAGGCCCAGGCCGCTGCCCCCGTCACTGCGGGTGCGGGCGGTGTCGGCGCGGCGGAACCGTTCGAAGGCGTGCGGGAGGAACTCGTCGGGGAACCCGGGTCCGTCGTCGGCCACCGAGAACACCGCACGACCGCCCTCCCGGGCCAGGGTCACGGTCACCACCGCGTGCCCGGGGCTGTGGTGGATCGCGTTGGCGAGGACGTTGTCCAGCGCCTGGCGCAGCCGGTCGGGATCCGCGTCGGCCTCGAGGTGTCGCGGGGCGTCGACGACGACGTCGACGTCCCGGAGGTCGCCGACCGCGGACGCGGCACGGGCGGCGGACGCGGTCACCACGGCGAGGTCGGTCGGGCGCACCCGCAGGAAGCCGCCGGAGCCGTCGGCGCGGGCCAGGGTGAGCAGGTCCTCGGCGAGACGGATGAGCCGGTCGGTCTCGCCTGCCGCCGAGGACACCGCCTCGGCGAGCTCGTCGCGGTCGCGACCGGGGCGGCCGGCGAGCTCGAGCTCGGCGCGCAGGGTGGCCAGCGGGGTGCGGAGCTCGTGGCCGGCGTCGGCGACGAACCCTCGTTCGCGCTCGAGGGCGTGGCGTTCCTGGGCCAGCGCGTGGCGCTGGCGGTCGAGCAGTTCGTTGAGCGTCGTCGCGAGTGATGCGATCTCGTCGCGGGTGCCGGGGACCTCGAGGTAGGTGCCGTCGTCGTGGCGGGCCAGCCCGGCGCTCTGACGGCGCATGCGTTCCACCGGGCGCAGGGCGGCCCCGGAGAGCCACCAGGCCCCGAGGCCGGCGGCGATCACCGCGATCGGGCCGAGAATCAGCAGCCCGGTGTCGACGTGCTCGTCGGCCGCGTCGGCGATGTCGGTCCCGGTACCGACGACCAGCACCAGCCCGTCGCGATCCGAGAGCACCGTGGCCAGGAACCGGATGCGCTCGTCATCGTCGCCGGTGGTGAACCCGAGCGGCCCGGAGCCGTCGACGCGGCGGGAGAGAACGGTCGAGAGCGTGCCGTGGTCGAGGACCGGCCCCGCGGCGAGGTCGGTGGAGCTGACGAGGACGCGACCGTCGGCCGTCATCACCTGGACGGGCTCCTCGTCGCGGTTGGTGCGCAGCGCCGGGAGACCGCCGGAGGTGTACTGCTCGGACAGGGTGGCCGCCCGGCTGGCGAGCCCGACGTCGAGGGTGGCGTAGAGACTCGTCCGGAGTTGCAGCACGAACCCGAGCCCGACGACCCCGATGAGCAGGGCTGTGCCCAGCGCGAACCCGAGCGCCAGACGCACGCGCAACGGCACGGGGATCGACCCCTCTCCTGGTCAGGGATGCGGTGTGGGGACCTGCCGCTCAGTATCCGGGGCACGCAGCCGGTAGCCGGCGCCGCGGACGGTCTCCAGCAGCTCGCTTCCGTAGGGCTTGTCGATCTTGCGTCGCAGATAGGACACGTACTGGTCGATGATGTTCGAGACGCCGTCGTAGGCGAAGTCCCACACGTGCTCGAGGATCGAGGTGCGGGAGAGCACCTGATCGGGATGGCGCAGGAAGAGTTCGAGCAGCGCGAACTCCTTGGTCGACAGGGCGAGCTCGTCGTCGCCCCGCCACGCCCGACGGCTGGCCGGGTCGAGCACGAGGTCCCCGACACGCAGGACCGTGGGGCGGTCGACACCGCCTCGCCGGATCAGCGCCCGCACCCGCGCGGCGAGCTCACCGAAGCTGAACGGCTTGGTCAGATAGTCGTCCGCGCCGACGTCGAGGCCGCGGATGCGGTCGTCGACACCGTCCCGCGCCGTGAGCATGAGGATGGGGGACCAGCGGCCGGACTCGCGCAGCTGCCGGCACACCTCGAACCCGTCCGCCCCGGGCAGCATGACGTCGAGCACGATCGCGTCGTACACGAACTCGCGGGCCTGCCAGAGCCCGTCCGGGCCCGTCGTGGCGATGTCGACGGCGTAGCCGTCCTCCTCGAGCCCACGACGGATCAGGGCGGCCATCCGCACCTCGTCCTCCACCACCAGAACCCGCATGTAGCGGGAGCGTAGGTCCGATTCGTGTATCTCTCATGAGAACGCTCGGCCCCGGTGAAGGGCTCTCATCGGCGTGACATGACCGTCGGCGCAGTGTCCCCGTCATGTCCTCCTCGACCCTGCGGCCGGTCGGCGGTCCACGCCCGCGCTGGTCCGGCGGTGCGACCTCGTTCCTGCTGATCTGCGTGATCCTCGCGGTCGGCGCCTTCGAGGCGCTGTGGTTCGGCGTCGTGACCGACACCGGTCTCGCCGTGGTGGATCCGGCGGTGGTCGCCTGGATGGTCGACCACCGCTCTGCGGGCCCGGTCATCGCGGCCCGTGTGGTGAGCGACGTCGGGGCACCCGCGGTCACGGTCACCGCGGCGCTGGTGGTGCTGGGCTGGTGGGCGGTGCGGCGGGCCTGGCCGGCCGTGGTGTCCGGAGGGATAGGCCTCGGCCTCCTGATCGCCGTGGACGTCTGGGCGAAGTCCCTGGTCGCCCGGCCACGTCCGCCGCTCGGCTGGCATGCCGTGGCCGTGCCCGGGTACTCCTTCCCGTCCGGCCACGCCATGCTCTCGCTCGGGATCGTGCTGCTGATCGGCCGGCTCGTCCATCGACAGGGCCTGCTGTCGTCCGGGCGAGGTCCCCGCTGGGCGGTCGGCGCGACCACGGGCGCCCTCCTGCTCGCCGTAGGCACCTCGCGTCTCGTCCTCGGCGTGCACTACCCGTCCGACGTGCTCGCGGGGTGGTTGCTGGCCGTGCTGGTCGTCGCCGCGGTGGCCCTCGTCGAGACGGCATGGACCCGCGGCGCGCTGAGCTGAGGGCGTCGTTCAGCCTGCCGAACCGCCGGTGATGCTCGGGAGGCGCACCACGATCCCGCGGGCGACGAGCTCGAGGACCACCGCGACGGCCACCGTCTCGGCGGCGAGCAGGCCCAGCAGGACCAGGACCTGCGCGGCCGCCGCCTGGACGGGGTTCCCGCTCCCGATGAGCACGCCGACGAACGCGCCGGGCAGCGTGACGAGGCCGACCGTGCGGGTCTGGTCCATCGGCGGCACGAGCGCCTGGGTGGCGGCCGGACGGCAGACGATCATGGCCGCGTCGCGGTGGTGCCCACCCAGCGCCAGGGCCGCCTCGTACTGATCGCGACGCGACTCCAGGTCGTCGAGGGCGCGACGTCCGCCGAGGGACGTCGCGGTCATGGCCCCGCCGATGACGATGCCCGCCACCGGGACGACCGCGATCCCGGTGAGGGGCACCGCGCCGCTCGCCAGGGTGATCGCGAGGACGGGCACGACGCCGGCGACGATCGCGGCCGCCGCGAGGAATCCGCTGCGGTGGGTGGTCATCCGGCGCGCGGAGGTCCAGGAGGCGACGCCGAGCATCAGCAGCACGAACGCGACCGTCAGCCACCAGGACCGCACCACGGCCACGATGACCGTCGCGACCAGGGCGAGCTGGAGCACCGCGCGCACCGACGCCACGGACAGCGCCCGCGCGATGCCGAAGCGGCCCAGGAGCGAGACCGCGACCGCGACGCCGACGAGGACGAGGAGGGCGGCCGCGAGGCCCCACCCGACGTTGACGGACGCACCGTTCATGGCTCTCCCGAGGGGCCGGTCATCCCGACGAGCGTGCCCCGACGAGGACCTGGTCGCGACGAGGCGTCGTCCCGTGCTCGGGCGCGGGCCGCCAGGGTGGCCGATCGTCGGTCGGCGCGGGGGGTCGCGGTTCCGAATGGGACGCCACGATGCCGACGACGACCGCGGCGGCGGCCGCGAGGGCGGTCATGAGCGAGGTCGGGGTGACGACGACGTGCTCACCGAACCACGTGACGCCGGCGAGCAGGCCGACCACCGGGTCGATCACCACGATCACCGACACGGCCGCGGCCACCGCGCGGGCCCGCCGGAAGGCGTGCTGGCTGAGCAGGACCGACAGCGGCCCGACGACCACCGCGACCCAGAGCGCGGGGTGGCCGAGCGGCGCGGCCCACCCGGCGGCGAGCTCGGCCCCGACGCTCTTGAGCGCGATCGCGGTGACGCCGTATCCGAGGCCGGTCCCGATCGAGAGGGCGATCCCGGTCGCCGCGGGGGACCGGGCCCGCCACGCGGCACCCGCGGAAAGCGCGAGGGTCACGCCGCCGAGCAGGAGCAGGGCCATCGCCGACGGGAGGCGGGCCGCCGTTCCAGCTGTGGGGGAGAGCGCGAGGAGCACGGTGGCGAGGCCGGTCGTCGTCAGGGCCATCCCGGCCCATCGGCGTCGGCTCGGTGCACGGCCCAGGAGGAGCCACTCCGCGAGGGTGGTGGCGACGATGCCGCCGACGAGGGTGGTCTGCACGACGATCAGGGAGCCGAGCGTCAGGGCCAGGAACTGCAGCGCGAGGCCACCCACCGACGCGGCGGTGCCGACCCACCACCAGCCGCTGCGGACCAGGGTGGCGAGGAGTCCAGTGCGCGGGCGATCCCCGCCGGTCGCCATCCCGCGGCGCTGCGCCGCGCTCGACGTGCCCAGCAGGACCGCGGCCGCGCCCGCCACCAGGGCCGCGGCGAGCGTTCCGCTCATCACCGGCTCCCGGTGGCCAGGCCGGGCGTGCGCCGAGCCGCCAGAATCCCCTGCACCAGGGCGGCCGGATCCGCCCCGCGCGGCCAGAACCGCCCGGTCCCGCGCCCGTTCGTCGCCTCGTCGACGGCCGTCGCCAGCTCCGGGGCGGTCCGGGGCCACGGTGCGATGCCCGCCCGGTCGAGGATGGCGGCGTTCGCTCGGCCGTGGCCCGCGATGGGCCGGTAGGTGATGGCGGGCAGCCCGGCCGCCAGCGCTTCGGTCAGCGAGAGCCCGCCCGCGTTGTGGATCAGGACGTCGGCCGCGCCCATCAGCGCGCTGACGTCGTCCCGCCAGCCGAGGGCGACCACCCGCTCCAGGCGGCCGAGCCTGCGGCTCAGCGTGGTGTTGCGTCCGCACAGCACCACTACGCGGACCCGCGGGTTCGCCAGCAGGTCGCGGACGGTGCGCGGCACCGACCCCATGCCCAGTGATCCGGCGCTGATCAGCGCCACCGGGGCGTCGTCGGGCAGTCCCAGCTCCGCACGGACGGCGCTCCTGCTCCGGTCGGGGGCCGCGAAGGCCCGCGCGCAGAGCGGGCCGCTCGCGCGGGCACGCACCCCGTAGCGCTCGGCGTCGCGTGCGGTGGCCTCGGTGACGGTCAGGTGGTGGTCGACCCCGGGATGGCACCAGGTCGCATGCGCGGCCGGGTCGGTGAGGTAGGTGACGGCGGGCGCGGTCACCCGGCCCTGCTCGCGCAGCGCGCCGAGGGTCTGTCCGGCCAGCGGATAGGTCGTGACCACGACGTCCGCGTCGCGGGCCCACCGCGCGACCGTCGTCTCCGCCCAGCGGCACACCAGCTCCGCGGTGCGACGCAGCACGCCGTCGTGCTCGAGGCCGTCGAAGAGGGTGTCGAACAGCGCGGGGGCGTACTGCACGGTCGGTTGGTAGAGATCGCGCAGCACCCGACGGGCGGCTGCGGGCAGAGCGTCGAGGTAGTCGTGGACCTCCACCTGCACGCCCCGGGCGACCAGGCGCCGGGCGAGCTCGCGGGCGGCGCCCTCGTGGCCCTGCCCGACGGTCGCGCTGATGATCACCACCCGGCCCGTCAGCGAGACCGTGTCCGGCCACCTCGTCCGACCGCCTGCCACCACCAGGGGGACGAGCCGGCGGACCGGCGAGTCATGGGTGGGCGCTGTCGGCGAGGACATCGCTGCGGACCTCCGAGCTGGGTTCTTCGGTGTCGGTCCGGGTGGCGTTCCGGACCATCTCCACGGTGATCGGCGGGGGTGAGGCCGCCACGTGCTGCGGGTCGGAGCTGGGTAAGAGCTGTGGGCCACAGTCGGTGATCCGAGGTCTTCTCAGCCGGGGCGCAGGCACGACAGCGACGGTGCGCGGAGACCCATGTGACGCCGATGAGGAGGTGCGCGCCGCCATGGACCCACCCGTCCGCGGGTCTCGCGTACATCACCGTCACATCTCGCTGCGGTCACGATCACCGAGATCTGTGATGACGACGGTTCGGGGGAACTGATGGATCGGAGCGAGGCGACGGTGCGGGTGCTGCGCAAGCTTCCCGAGATCACCGTTCTGTTCTGGGTGCTGAAGATCGTGGCCGTGACGCTCGGGGAGACCCTGGGCGACGAGCTCGGGATCACCCTCGGCGTCGGCTACCTGGCGACGGCGCTGGTCCTGCTGGTGGTGTTCGGGGGGTTGGTCGCCGCTCAGCTGCGCGCGCGCCGCTTCGTCCCGACGCTGTTCTGGGCGGTGGTGCTCTCGACGAGCGCGGTGGGTACCGAGATCTCGGACGGGATGGACCGCGGCTACCTCGGCCACGCCAGTTCGTCCGCGGGCGGGATCGGTTACGGATGGGGGGCGCTGATTCTCACCACCCTGCTGGCCCTGGTCTTCGTGGCGTGGTGGCGGACCGGTCAGACCTACGACGTCGAGAACATCGCGACCCGTCGGGGCGAGGGTCTGTACTGGGTCGCGATCCTGGTGTCGAACACGCTCGGCACCGCCAGCGGCGACTGGCTCTCCGACGACACCGGCCTCGGGTTCCTGGCCGCCTTCACGGTCGTCGCGGTCCTGCTGCTGGTCCTGCTCGGCCTGCATTACACGACCGCGGTGCCCACGGCGCTGCTCTTCTGGCCCGCGTTCGTGCTCACCCGTCCGCTCGGAGCGGCAGGTGGGGACTTCCTGACCAAGCCCACCGACGAGGGCGGTCTGGGGTGGGGCACGCTCGGTGCCACGCTCGCTCTGTCGGCCCTGCTCGTCGTCGGGATCGCCGGGCAGGCCGCCCGGCTGCGGCGCTCTCCGCTGCCGACCCTGCCCGAGCCCCGGCACCGGCTCACCGGGGAACCGCAGACGCCGAACGGGGCGCTCGTGCCGGCGGGTCAGACCGCGGGCGGAGCCTGAGAGCTCCCCATCGGGGCCTTGGCCGAGCGAGATCCGATCCTCGTGAGCGTGTCGCGCCAGGTCTTGCGCGTGTCGCTCACGAGAACGTGATCTCGGGTCGGTCCGCGCTCCGGGAGGTCTGCGCCTCCGCCGGAGCGCGCCCGCGCCAGTGCTGCAGGTCGAGCAGGACGAGGCCGAGCGCGACCACCACCCACACGCCCGTGTAGATCAGCACCGGTCCGGAGGTCTGGATGCTGCCTTCGACGCTGTGCGCGATCAGGACCAGCAGAACGCTCCCGCGGGTGTGGTTGAACAGCCACGAGTACCAGAACGTCACGGCGACCGTCGTGACCGTGAAGTAGATCAGGAAGGTCGGTGTCGTCCCGCCCTCCTCGAAGAAGACGAGGGGGACGTGCCACACGGTGACGACCACCGCGAGGATCGCGGTCGCGGCGAGCGGGGAGAGCCGGGCCTGCAGGCCGGGCAGGGCGAACCCGCGCCATCCGGGCTCCTCACCCAGCGGCCCGTCCAGCGGGTTCACCAGCCGGATCGCGAAGACCAGCAGGAAGCTGCCGACCGAGCTCAGGGTCACCGAGGGAGCGCCTACCGCCGGGATACCGAGGATCGCCGTCACCACGTGGACCCCCAGCGGGAGCCCGAACGCGACCGCGTACCAGTACCACCCCACGCGCCACCGGATCAGGCGCGAGCCCAGCTCGCGCAGACCGGCCCGGCCGCCGCAGAGGGGGGCGACCACCAGGGCGCCGAGCAGGGGCGCGAAGGCGCCGAACGACCCGAACGGGACGAAGGCCCAGGCGACGACGAAGGTCACGACGAAGAACGTGACGACCGGATGTCCCCGCAGCCACGTCATGAGCGCGTCGCCCCTGCCCGGTCCTCGACGGTCGGCCGCAGCGAGTCTCATCGGAGGCCCACCGCCGGCACCTCACCCCGAGCGGATGAAACCGGACGAACCACCTGGACCTGACCTCGGTGGCCGGCTCCTGGTCTGCTGTGCTCCGTTCGGACACGCGGTCCGGGATCGACCGGCGACCCCGATCACCGGCCGAACAGTGTAATCTCCGTCACTGTTGCGCCCAGACCTCGCGCGGCAGGAGTTGATCGCCATGAGCGAGATCCACGAGAACGCCCCGGCCACCGGTGACGCCGGTAGGCGTGGTCTGTCGCGCTCGAACGGCCACCGCGCTCCCGGTCCGGACCACGGAGTGCTGGAGATGCTGACCAGCGTGCTGGCCGGCCTCGCCTTCCCCGCCCGGCCCTGGCAGATCATCGCCGCCGCGGAGTCCTACGGGTCCGATGCGCAGACGATGACCCGGTTGCACCAGCTCCCGCCGGCGACCTACCCCTCGCTGCAGCACGTCGCGCACGCCTACAGCAACGCCACCGGCCCGCGCCGGACCGGGTCGTCACCTCCGGGCCCGCCCCCGCCCAGGTGACCGCGGGGCCCGCCCGCCCCGTCAGGCGCGGGCGCCGACTGCGCTCCCCGCACTGAGATCCCGGCGGACGGTGGTGTTCTCGTCGATGACGACGTGGACCGCGACGGGGTGGTGGCCGGGCGCGACGGTCAGCAGCAGGAACGTCCCGGGGCGGTCGGTGCTCAGCTGGTACCGCCCGTCGTCGTCGGTGACGGTGCGGCCGGCCTGTCCGCCCGCGCTGTCGACGAGGGTGAGCACGGCCAGCGCCAGCGGCGCGTCGCCGTCGTCGTGCACGACGCCCTCGATCCCGGACCGCGCGGGTGGCGTGCTGCCGGTGGAGGTGACCGGACGTGCGGCGTGGGGGCGACCGCGCCGGACGATCGACCCGGCCACGATCGCGCCGATTCCGAACAGCAGGGACGCCGCGAGGAAGGCCGCGGTGTAGCTGTGGACCGTCGCCTCGGCGGTGGCCCCGGGTTTCGCGGCCAGGGAGGCCGCGGCCGCGGTACCGGCGATGCTCGAGAGCAGCGCGGTGCCGACCGACCCGCCGACCTGCTGCATGGTGTTCACCGAGGCCGACGCGACCCCGGCGTCGCCCGGGTCCACCCCGAGGGTGGCGGTGTTGATCGAGGTCGACATGGCGGTGCCGAGGCCCAGCCCCATGAGGATCAGGGGCCCGACCACGCCGCTCGCGTAGGTGCTCGCACTGTCGATGCGCGAGAGCCAGAACAGCGCACCTGCGCCGACGAGCAGCCCGGCGAAGATCAGCGGCTTCGGGCCGACGCGGGGGAGCAGGGTGGCGGGCACCGTGGTCGACGCGGTGACGATCGAGGCGACCATCGGCAGGAAGGCCACACCGGTGAGCACCGGGGAGAAGTGCAGCGACTCCTGCAGGTAGTAGGTCAGGAACAGCGAGACCGCGAACATCCCCGAGGCGAGGACCAGGATCGCGAGGTACGCGCCGCCGCGGTTGCGGTCCAGCACGACGCGCAGCGGCAGCAGCGGCGCGCGGACCTTCCGCTGGAGCAGGACGAAGGTCACCAGCAGGGCGACGCCGCCGACGAGGAACCCGAGGACCGGCCCCGACGACCAGCCGTCCGTCTCGGCGGTGGCGAACCCGTAGACGATGCAGAACAGGCCGGCCGAGCCGGCGACGGTGCCGAGGAGGTCGAGATGCGGGCGCTCCCGCTTCGGGAACGCGGGCAGCAGGATCGCCGCCCCGACGAAGGCCGCCACGGCGAAGACGGCGTTGACGTACATGCACCAGCGCCAGTCGACGTACTCGGTCAGCGTCCCGCCCAGCAGCAGGCCCAGCGCCGCGCCCGAGCCGGCGATCGCGCTGAACACGCCGAACGCCCGCGCGCGGTCCCGGCCACCCGGGAACGTCGTGGTCAGCAGCGACAGCGCCGCCGGGGCGAGCAGCGCGCCGAACGCACCCTGCGCCGCACGGGAGATCACGAGCATCTCGAACCCGTTGGCGGCGCCACCGACCATCGACGCGACGGCGAAGCCGATGAGGCCGACCATGAACGCGCGCCTGCGCCCGAACAGGTCGGACATCCGCCCCCCGAGCAGCAACAGGCTGCCGAAGGCGAGCGCGTAGGCCGTGATGACCCACTGGCGCTGCGGGTCGGCGAAGCCCAGATCCGCCTGGGCCGAGGGCAGCGCGATGTTCACGATGGTGTTGTCCAGGACCACCATGAGTTGGGCGATCGCGATGACGGCGAGGATCGACCACCGCCGCCGGGAAGCCAGGTCCGGGGCGTCCCGGGCGGTCGTGGGGGCCAACGTCATGAGGGAAGGAACCGTTGTCGCTGCGCGATCGTGACCGGGCGCGAGGGTGACGACGAGCACTCCCGTCGGCCGCGTACTCAGAGGGCCGAGCCACCGCCGGGCATGGCGAGGTGCTGGCCGGGCATGATCATGTTCGGGTCGGTGACGGTCCGGTTGGCGGAGGCCAGGGCCTGCCACCCCCCGCTGACCTGATGGGTGCTCGCGATCGAGCCGAGGGTGTCGCCCGCGACGACGGTGTAGTCGTCGGCCTGCGCGTGCTTCGGGGCGCTGCTCCGCTTCGGCGTCGAACTGCTGGTCGACTTCTTCGCGGTGCTGGTGTGGCCGGCGGTCGAGTGGGACGTGCTGCCCCCGCTCGAGGTGCTGCCCCCGCCCTGGCTCCCGTGCTTGCCGCAGACCGGCCAGGCCCCGATGCCCTGCCCGTCGAGCACCTTCTCCGCCACCGAGATCTGCTCCGCGCGGGAAGCACCCTGCGGGCTGCCGCTGCCCCCGAAGGCCTTCCAGGTCGACTGGGTGAACTGGAGGCCTCCGAAGAAGCCGTTGCCGGTGTTCGCGGCCCAGTTGCCGGAGGACTCGCACTGGGCGATGGCGTCCCAGTTCACCGACGGCGCGGCCTGGGCGGCAGGCGCGGCGACCGTCCCCAGGGCGGCGAGGGCGAGGGGGCCGGTGGTGCTGGCGACGACGGTCGTCCGGAGGCGGGCGACGGGGCGGGGAGCGCGGTGCTTCGCGGGCATCGGGGAACCTCACGGGGGCGGCCGGGGCGCGGGGACGCCACGGCGAGCGGGGGAGCGGGACGGGCCGGCCACCCGACGGGGGAGCGGGGCGGTGACCCGCGAAGGACACTAGGAAGCGCTCCGTAGTGATCGCCCGTAGCTGAGAACTGACCGCCGCTGGTTGCGCCCGCGTGCCGTTCTCCCGCGACCAATGCGGTTCGAAGGGGCCTTCCGGCTCAGCGGGTTGAGCCGGATGACGCGTGCCGGCCTCAGGGTTCTCGGGCGCGCTCGCGCCTCACCGGCCCGGCGGCGCCGGAAGCGACCCGAGCAGCGTCTCGACCGCCATGCCGATCGCGAGCAGGGCGGTGTCGCCGTCGACGGGGCCTTCCAGGTTGAGGCCCACCGGCAGCCCGGCCGGGGTGCGGCCCGCGGGCAGCGACAGGCTGGGGACGCCCGCGCAGCTCCCCGGGCCCACGGTGCGGATCGTGGTGGTGAAGGTGTCCACCGGCGGCCCGCCGTCGACCGTCAGGGTGCCGGACCCGTTGACCGCGTCGATCGGTGCCGGCAGGACGGGGGAGGTGGGGAACAGGATCGCGTCGAGGTGGTGCTCGGCGATGTAGGCGGCGTAGGTCTGCTGCAGCCGCGGCCGGTGGACGGCGATCGCGTCCGGGTACGCGTCGCCGAAGGCGTCGGCCGTCACCGCGCCGAAGGCACCCCGGACGTCGGGACTCGCGATCCCCGCCGCGATCGTCTCCAGGGTGATCCCCTCGATGCCGGTCTCGCGGAGATAGGCGGGGATGTCATCGCGGGGCTCGTGCAGCGCGAGCGGGAACACGATCTTCTCGGCGAGGGCCAGGGCCTCGGGCATGTCGGCGTCGACGAGCACGACCCCGGCCTCGGCGAGCCGCCGCCGGGCCTCGTGCATCACGGCCGCGACGGGCCGCTCGAGGTCGTTCCACAGGACGGCGGGCGTGCCGATCCGGAGGCCGGCGAGCTCCACGGCCGCGGGCACCGGTCCGTCGGTGACGACTGCGTCGAGCAGCGCCACGTCGCGGACCGTCCGGCCCAGCGGGCCGACGGTGTCGAGCGTGTGGCTCAGCGGGAGCACGCCGGCGCCGCTGTAGCGACGCCGACCACCCCCGGTCGACGGGCGGAGACCGACGATCCCGCTGAACGCGGCCGGGACCCGCACCGAGGCGCCGGTGTCGGTGCCCAGGCCCGCGGGCACGATGCGCGCCGCGATCGCCGCGGCCGTGCCGCCCGAGGAGCCGCCGGGGATGCGGGAGGTGTCGTACGGGTTCCGCGCGATCGCGGCCCCCGGGGCGAGGTTCGTCGTGGTCACGCCGAACGCCAGCTCGTGCATCGTCGACTTCCCGACGACGATCGCCCCGGCCGCCACCAGCCGGGCGAGCACCTCGGCGTCGGACGTCGGGCGGACGTCGCGCAGTGCCGGCGTGCCGCCGGTCGTCGGGAGGGCCGCGGTGTTGATGTTGTCCTTGACCAGCAACGGAAGGCCCGCCAGGGGGCCGAGAGGCGCTCCGGAGGCACGGGCCGCGTCGATCGCCGCGGCCGCCGTCCGCGCTCCGTCCGGGTCGAGCGCGACCACGACGCCGAGATCGGCCCGTTCCGCGGCCCGCTCGAGGACGGACGTGAGGTAGGCGAGCGCGGTGAGCTCGCCCCGGGCGATGGCCCCCACGACCTCGGTCGCGGTCAAGTCCTCGTGCACTGTCGCTCCCGCCGGCCTGGTCGGCTCACCGTACTGGGCGACGGAGGCCCCGGACGCCGTCGAACCGGACGTCTTGTGCGCACGGTGCGTCATCCTTATGTTGCGCCAGTCGGGCTAACTATGAGGACCATATGCGTCGAGGCGGAGCCGCTGATGGCAGAGACCAGGCTCGACGAGCCCCCGACGGCGACCGCCGTCGGCCGGTTGCGGTCCGCGCTCGGCTCCCGGGTGCACCTGCCCGGGACGGCCGGCTACGAGGACGCCCTGGCCAGGGTCTTCTTCCCCGACGCCTCGCGACGACGGCCGTCGTGCGTCGTGGCACCACACGGCGTCGACGACGTCGCGACCGTCATGGAGATCGCGACGGCGACCGGCGACCGGGTCACCGTGCGGGGCGGGGGGCTCAGCTCGGGGTCGGGGTCGAGCTCGTCCTTCCCACGGGCCGGGTCGTGTGGTTGTCGGACGCGAGCCCGGGCGAGGACGCCGACCTGTGGTGGGCCGTCCGGGGCTGCGCTCCCGCCGTCGGGGTGGTCACCTCGGCGACGTTCCGCACCCACGAGATCGGTCCCGTCTTCGTCGACCGGATGGTGGTGGGCCTGGACGCGCTCGCCACCTACTTCCAGGTCGCTCCCGAGCTGCCGCGGGACACGACGATGGGCGCGGTCCTCGGCTACACGCCCCTCTCGCCGGACGAGCCCGTGCTGTTCGTCTACACCGCGTGCGCGAGCACGGACGACGCGATCGTGGCACGCGCCCGCGCGGCGACCTCCGCCGTCACCGCCGGCTCGCGCCCCGCACCGCTGCACCGGTCCGAGTCCTCCGGCCGCTACCTGAGCGGGCTGCCCGAGTTCGCCATCCCGGGCCGCGACGGCGCCGAACCCGACCCGATCCGGCTGCCGCAGCCCGGGGACGGGCTCCGGCGTCTACAGCGTCGAACTGCGGAGCGGTTTCCCCGAGACCGAGGCCGAGACCGCCGCGGCCTTCGGCGGCAACCGGGCCCGGCTCCTGGCCCTGCGGGACCGCTACGACCCCGCCGGAGTGCTCGGCGGGCTGCCCCGCTGAGCTGATCGGTGAGGGCGACCGACGAACCTCCGGCCGACGGGTCCGATCCCCGCGGCGAGAGCCACGAGCAGGCAGATCCCGGTCACCACGAGCAGGTAGGCCGCGAGCCAGACGTGCTTGAACACCTCGAAGTAGCCGTCCCCGAGTACCGCCGTCGTGACGAGACCGAGTGCGGTGACCGCGCCGAGCCCAGCGGCCAGACACCAGCGGGCGGCAGCGGGTGCCCGCCGTCGCCAGGCGACGGTGCTGCCGGCAGCGAGGACGGCGAGCAGGACGAGTGCGGTGGGGAGCCACGGCGGGCGCCGGGTCCCGTCGAGGACCGCGCGGAGGTCGGGCTGGCGCGCTCCCGACCAGCCGGGGTCGCCGCCGGGCGGGGAGAACCGTGACGTGTCGGCCGGCCCCGAGGCCAGGTACGGCAGGTCGGCGCGGGTGGTGGCCTGCAACCCCACCCCCACGGCCCGGAACAGCGCGGCCGGGTGCCGGGCCAGCGTCTCGTACGCGGCGGTGCGGGTGGCGTCGGGCCGGTCGCGGATCGCCCGGGTCCACCACGGGGCGCTCGGATGCGGGGGCCCGTTGAAGTAGCCGGTGCCGGTGACCGCGGCGGCCTCCGGCGGCAGTCCGAGGTCGGCGGTGGCCCCGGGTCCGAGCTCGGTGAGGGCCAGGGTGAACACGAGGTCGTGCACGTTCGCGCCCTCGTAGACCGAGTCCTGGAACGCGACGGCGGCGCCGACGGGGACGGCCACCGCGAGCACCGTGACCACGGCGATCGCCGGGCCGATCAGCCGCCGCGGCCGACGACGGCCCACGGCGACCATGGCGCAGGCCACCAGAGCGACGACGAGCACCGGCACGTAGGCGACCTTCGCGGTGGCGGCGATCCCGCCGCCCAGGGCGGCCACGAGGACCGCGACGGTGCGGGCGCGCCGGTGCTCGGGGCGGGTGACCAGCAGCGCGGCGATCCCGCACGCCACCGCGAGGGCGCCCAGCAGCCCGGCCGGCTCGCCGTAGGTCGAGAGGAAGAACCGCGTGAACGGGCCGAGGGCGAGCGGGGCGACCGGCACGACCAGCACCGCCGCCCGCCACATCCCCGCCGCCGAGGCGGCCCACGCCGCCGCGGCCACCACGAGGCCGACAAGAGCGGCGTACCACCAGGCCACGCTGCCCAGCGCCAGCGAGCCCTGGTGGCCCAGCATCGCCGCCCGCACCACCAGCCCGGCCGACGAGGGCGTCGACCAGCACGTCGGGGTGCCGACGGCGAAGTCGGTGACGACCCCGCCCTTCCACGCCCCGAGCCGGTCGACCGTGGACGGCGTCAGGCCCGCGCCGCAGTAGAGCCGGTAGCCGTCGCCGTTGTCCTCCACCCCGAACGTCCCGCCGGTCGGCAGCCCCAGCGTGAGGACGACGACGAGGGCCGCGGCGACGCCCGCGCCGAGACCGAGGACGGCCCGGCGCCATCCGGTGCCGGCACCGATCTCCGCTGCCGCACCGGTCGTCACCGGGCCCATCGTGCCCGGGGCCCCGGGAGCGGCTCTCGTCGACCGCCCTCCGGCCACCACTGAGAGTCCGGTTGGACGACGCCCGGGCCCCCGACCTCGGGCTACTGTCGTTCAGGAGCCGACGACGGAGACGGGGGGTCGGACGGCGATGGGGCAGGACGTGTTCGTGGGTCCGGCAGAGCGGCCGGACAAGTATCGGCTGGTCCGCCTGGAGGGATCCGGAGGCGAGGCGTCGCTGTGGCGCGCCGAGGTGGATCTCGCGGGGGTGTCCGAGACCGTCGCGGTGAAGATGCTGCGGCCCGAGCACCACGACGACCTGACGCGGATCAGCGCCCGCTGGGCCGAGCAGGCCGAGCTGCTCCGGTTCGTCACCCATCCCTCGGTGATCGGGGTCCGCGAGCACTTCGAGGCCGCCCCACCGCACCCGGCGGCCGACCGTCCCGGCCGGCACGACGTCACCACGCCGGGGCCCGCGCTGTACCTGGTCATGAACTGGGTCCCGGGGCTGGCGCTGCGGGACTGGTTGTTGCTGCGCGAGGGGCGCGAGGGCACCGTCGCCGGGCTGCGCCTGCTCGAGCAGGTCGCCGACGCCCTGGAGATGCTGCATGCCGGCCGGGCCACCCCCTCGGGCCGCCCGGTCGTCCACGGCGACCTGTCCCCGGGGAACGTCATGGTCGACGACGAGGGCCGCGCGGTCCTGGTCGACTTCGGGATGGTCCGGCTCGCGGCGCACCACACCCGCGACGCGGCCGGCACGCCGGGCTTCACCGCCCCGGAGGTCTGGAGCCGAGGGGAGTACAGCCCGGCCGCGGACCGCTACGGGTTCGCCGCGCTCGGCTTCTACACCCTGCTCGGGACGCCGCCGCCCGCCGACGAGGACCAGATCGCCGAGCAGTTGTTCGGTCACCCGTTCCTGGCCAACACCCCGCCCGGACAGGCCGAGCAGATCCTCGGCGGGTTCAGCGCGGACCCGGCCCGCCGACCCCCGGTGCTCGAGTGGCTCCAGCACCTGCGAGGTGCCGCGTCCACCTCGGCCCGGGCGGTCGCGCCCACTGCGCCGGCGGGCGCCGACCGCGGCTCACCGCCCACGACGCGCCCGTACCGGGATGAGGACACCCGGAGCGACACGGTCTCGCGGACCCTGCGACGCTCCGGCCCCGGAACGGGGACCCAGCCTCGCGTCGAACGCACCGGGACCGAGGCCGCCGTCGACGTCGAGACCCACCTCGCCGACTGCCGGGACGGGCCCGGCGAACTGGTGTGGACGGCGCTGCTGAGCCGCCAGTGGGCGGTGGTGAGCACCTGGTGGACCAACCGCCACGGCGGCCGGACCTACCACGTGAAGCTCCGCGACCGGGTCGACGACTGGATCGTCGTGGTGGAGATGCGGCTGGGCGGCGAGGAGTCCAGCCAGCTGGTGTGGGCCAGCGGCGCAGGCGGCGCGATGACCGAGTGCTCCAGCGAGCTGGACCGGTGGCTCGCCCTGACCTGACCGGTGCGGCCGGGCGGGCGGTGTCGGGGGAATAGCCGCCCGGTCGTGCCTGGTTCTCGCCGTCATGAGGATCGGGATCATCGGTGCGGGCATGATCGGCGGCACACTCACGCGGCGGCTCGCCGCTCTGGGTCATGAGGTCCGGGTGGCGAACTCCCGGGACCCGGAGACGCTCTCCGAACTGGCGGCCGAGACCGGGGCGACCGCGGTGTGGGCGCGGGAGGCGGCCCTCGACGCCGACGTGGTGATCGTGAGCATCCCGCAGAAGAACACCCCGGACCTCGCGCCCGGGATCGTGTCCTCGGCCAAGCCGGGCGCGCCCGTCATCGAGACGAACAACTACTACCCGCAGCAGCGCGACGGCCGGATCGACGCGTTGGAGAACGGAACTCCCGAGAGCGTCTGGGTGGCGGATCTGCTCGGCATCGGGGTCCACAAGGTGTTCAACGGCATCTACTGGAAGCACCTGCTCGAGCGCGGAAGGCCCCGCGGCGAGGACCGCATCGCGCTGCCCATCGCGGGCGCCGACGGACCGGTCAAGGACACCGTGCTCGCCCTGGTCGACGAGCTCGGGTTCGACCCGGTCGACGCCGGGAGCCTCGAGGACTCCTGGCGTCAGCAGCCCGGCACCCCGGTCTACGGCAAGGACTACGACGTCGAGCGCACCCGCAAGGCCCTCGCCGAGGCCTCGCCCGAGCGTCCGGTCGAGTTCCGGGCCGGCTGAGCAAGGCCACGCACCCGCCGGCCGGCGCCTCTAGTCACGGGCCGGGTGGACCGCCGTGATGCCGGCGAGGACGAGGTCGAGCCCTTCGGAGAACTGCTCGCGGTCGTCGTGCCTGCGCATCTGGTCCGCGACGGTCCGGGTGAACGAGTAGTCGTCGGGGTCGAGTTCCTGCCATGCCCTCGACAAGGCATCGAGGAACTCGCCCCGATCGACGCCGGGCCCGAGAACGTGGGCGTTCGCGGCGTTCTGGACTGCGGCCCCGAGGATGTGCTGCACGAGCAGCGACGCCACGGTGAACCAGTTGCGCTGCGGCACGCCCAGCGCGCTGACCTGCCGGCCGATGCTCTCGAAGATCCTCGGTGTCGTCGCCTGCCACGAGCCGCCGGAGAGCTGCGCCGCGACCCACGGGTGTGCGTCGATCGCGTCGAACAGGCCCAGCGCGACGGCACGGACCCGGTCCTGCGGCGTCGCGCCCGGCGGCCCGGCGGGTTCGGCGGCCAGGGCGCCGGCGACGACGGCATCGGTCGCGGCGCCGAGCAGCTCGCCCTTGTTCGCGACATGCCAGTAGATCGCCCCGGGCCCGGTGGTGAGGCGCTCGGTGAGCGCCCGGAACGTCAGCCCGCCCTCGCCCGCCGTGTCGAGCACCTCCACGGCGGCCTCGACGATCCGCTCCCGGGAGAGCGCCTCCGCGCGCCGCGGTGACCTGTGCGTCCGTGATGTCACACCGGCCATCTTGACATGCGTGGAACGTCGTTCCAAGCTCCTTGTTGGAACGACATTCCAGAGATGCCGGCCGGGCCGCACCGGGCGCGGCCCCGATCCCTCGGAGGGACGTCATGCGCACCGTCACGATCATCGGCGCCGGACTCGGCGGTCTCGTCCTCGCCCGCGTCCTGCACGTCCACGGCATCCCGGCCACGGTCTACGAGGCCGAACCCTCACCGACCGCCCGCGCCCAGGGCGGGATGCTCGACATCCACGCCGAGAACGGCCAACCGGCCCTCGAGGCCGCCGGGCTGACCGAGCAGTTCCGCGGTCTCATCCTGGAGGGCCGGGAGCAGTTCCGGGTGCTCGCCCCGGACGGGACCGTGCTGTTCGACCAGCCCGACGAGGGCACGGGCGGCCGCCCCGAGGTGCAGCGGGCCGACCTGCGGGCGCTCCTGCTCGACTCCCTGCCCGGCGGCACCGTCCGGTGGGGCCGTCAGGTCGACGCGGTCCGGGCCCTCGACGGGGGCCGCCACGAGATCCGCTTCGCCGACGGCGCCACCGTCACCGCCGACCTGCTCGTCGGCGCCGACGGCGCGTGGTCCCGCGTCCGCCCGCTCGTCTCCGACGCCACTCCCACCTACGGCGGTACGTCGTTCGTCGAGACCTGGCTCGTCGACGGCGACACCCGCCACCCCGCCGCCGCGACCGCGGTGGGCGGCGGAGCACTGGCCGCGCTCGCTCCGGGGAAGGGCATCCAGGCCCACCGGGAGAGCGCAGGCACCCTCCACGCCTACGTGGCGCTCTCCCGGCCGCTGGGCTGGTTCGCCGACATCGACTTCACCGACTCCGCCGCGGCCATCGCGCGGATCGTCCAGGAGTTCGACGGCTGGGCCCCCGAGCTGACCGCCCTGATCACCGACACCGACGTCGCGCCGGTGCTGCGCCCGCTCAACACCCTCCCGATCGGGCACCGGTGGGACCGGACGCCGGGCGTGACGCTGGTCGGCGACGCCGCCCACCTCGCGCCCCCGAACGGCGAGGGCGCCAACCTGGCGATGCAGGACGGGGCCGAGCTCGGGAAGGCCCTGGCCGCGAACCCCGATGACGTCGAGGCTGCGCTCGCCGAGTACGAGCAGGCCCTGTTCCCCCGCGGCGCCGCGGCGGCCACCGACGGTTCCGAGCTCTACGAGCTCATGTTCGGCGACGACACCCCCCATCGCCTGATCGACATGTTCAGCGGCCAGGAGCAGTCGGTCTGAGCCCGCCCGCCGATCGGGGCCCCGTCGGCGGGCGGGCGAGGGCGCGTCTACTGCTGCGGGATGAGTCCGAGCTGCTTGAGCACGGTCACGCCGTCGTCGAGTCCGATCTCCTCGGTAATCAGGCCGTTCTCGACCCGCAGCACCGTGGTGCCGGTGAAGCGCATGCTCCTGCCCGACTCCGCGGGAAGCGAGCCGACCGGCAGGTCCTCGAACGCGGGGCCGGTGTGGGTGCCACCGCCCTCCCAGCGGCCGACGACGTAGTCGCCCTCGGCGATGAGGTCGGCCGTCCCCCAGAAGTTCAGGTCCGGGAACGCGGTCCGGAACTCCGTCGCGAATGCGCGGACCTCGGCCCGACCGCGGCACGGGGCGTGCAGGGAGTACTCGAACCGGATGTCGGGGGCGGCCACCTCGTCGATGACGGCGGGGTCGAAGTCCTTGCCCCAGAACTCGGTGAACCAGCGGCCGACAACGGCCTTGTTCTCTTCGGCGCCCATGAGCGTCTCCTTTTCGTCGATCTCCGTCGGACTGCCCCGGTGAACACCGCCCTCGACGGGAGGGTTGCATCGCCGGACGGGCCCGCGGTGTTCACTCCGGCGACGGCCCCGGGAGAAGGAGGACGACGTGCTCGATCTGTTCGGCCGACCCCGCCGCGAGGTGGGCCCCGGGGTGGTGCACGTGCCGGGCTGGCTCGACGAGGCGCGGCAGGGCGCCCTGGTCGAGGCCGCGCGGGGCTGGGCGGCCGAAGGACCCGGGGCCCGGCAGGCCGAGCTGCCGAACGGGGGCCGGATGAGCGTGTCGGCCGTGTGCCTGGGCTGGCACTGGATCCCCTACCGCTACTCGGCCACCCGCGATGATCAGGACGGGTCGCCGGTGACGCCGTTCCCCGGCTGGCTCGCCGACCTCGGCTCGGATGCCGTCGCCGACGCCTACGGGGACGCCGCCGCGGGCGCGGCCTACCGACCCGACGTCGCGCTGGTCAACTTCTACCGCGGTGACGCCCGGCTCGGGATGCACGCCGACCGCGAGGAGCGCGCACCCGATCCGGTCGTCTCGCTCTCGCTGGGCGCCGCCTGCGTGTTCCGGATCGGCAACACCGAGAACCGGGGCCGCCCCTACACCGACGTCCAGCTCGAGTCCGGCGATCTCGTCGTCTTAGGACGGGAGAACCGGCTGGTCCACCACGGGGTGCCGCGTCTGCTCCCCGAGCTCCCGGCCCCGCCGATCGGGACCGTCGACGGCGAGCGCATCAACGTGACCATGCGGGTGTCGGGTCTCCAGGCCCGCGGCGACCGATCACCCGGAGCCGTCAACACGGCGTAGAAGTGGGCGCCCGCGCGTCAAGAAGTCGTCAACGTCGGCCCCCGTGCGTCCTCGCCGAGTCCACGATCGCCGCCGGTTCCCGGGCTCGTCCGGGAACCGGAGACGTGGGGAGCGTGACGTGGAGGACCTGGTGTTCGCGGGCGTGCTGATCGTGGTGTTCGCGGTCCTGCTGCTCGCGGTGCGTGGGCTGGACCGGTTGTGATCGCGGCGAACGTCGTCGGGGGCCTGCTCGCGCTCGGTCTGCTGATCTATCTGGTGGTCGCCCTCGTGCGCCCGGAGCGGTTCTGATGAGCACGACGGGTGCGGGCCTGGTCCAGCTCGCCGTGCTCCTGCTGGCCCTCGCGGCGGTGTGGCGGCCGCTCGGGGACTGGATGGCCCGCGTCTACACCGACGACGGCCACTGGCGGATCGAGCGCGCGATGTACCGCCTCGTCCGCGTCGACCCCGGGTCCGAGCAGCGGTGGACCACCTACGCGGTGGCCGTGCTGGCGTTCTCGTTCGTCGGCGTCGTGCTGCTCTACCTGCTCGAACGGCTGCAGGCGGTCCTCGGGGCCGACCTCGGCCGGGGTGCGGTGTCGCCGTCGGTCGCGTTCAACACCGCGGTCTCGTTCGTGACCAACACGAACTGGCAGTCCTACGTGCCCGAGACGACCATGGGCCACGTCGTGGCGATGGCCGGGCTCACCGTGCAGAACTTCCTGTCCGCCGCGGTGGGCCTGGCGGTGGCGGTGGCGGTGGTCCGGGGCTTCGTGCGGACCGGTTCCGACCGCCTCGGGAACGCCTGGGTGGACATCACCCGCGGGTGCGTCCGGATCCTGCTCCCGCTGGCCGCGGTCGGGGCGGTGGTCCTCGTCGCCCTCGGCGTCGTCATGAGCCTGCGAGCCGGTGTCGACGTGGTCGGGCCCGACGGCCGGGCGTCGACCCTCGCCCTCGCGCCCGCCGCCTCGCAGGAGGCGATCAAGGAGCTCGGCACCAACGGCGGCGGCATCCTCAACGCCAACTCCGCGCACCCGTTCGAGAACCCGAACGGCGCGAGCGACATCATCGAGATCTTCCTGCTGCTGGTCATCCCGGTCTCGCTGACGCGGACCTTCGGGCGCTTGGTGGGATCGGTGCGCCAGGGTGTCGCGCTGCTCGGCGTGATGGCCACGCTGTGGGGTCTGATGCTCGCGGTCATCTGGAGCGCGGAGGCGAACGCGACCGGGCCGGCGGCCCTCGCGGCGGGCGCGAACCTCGAGGGCAAGGAGGTGCGCTTCGGGGTCCCGTCGTCGGCGCTGTTCGCCGACTCGACGACCGCGACCTCCACCGGCGCGGTGAACTCGCTGCACGACAGCTTCTCCGCCTTCGGCGGCGGTGGCGCGCTGCTCAACATGCTGTTCGGCGAGATGACGCCCGGCGGGGTCGGGACCGGCCTCTACTCGATCCTGGTCGTCGCGGTGGTCGCGGTGTTCCTGGCCGGGCTCATGGTCGGACGGACCCCGGAGTACCTGGGCAAGAAGCTCGGGCGGCGTGAGGTGACCTGCGCGGCCGTCGTCGTGCTCGCCATGCCTGCGCTCGTGCTGCTCGGGACCGGGCTCGCCGTGGTGCTGCCGTCCACGGGCGAGGCGCTCGGCAACGACGGTGCCCACGGCCTCTCCGAGGTGTTCTACGCGTTCGCGTCGGCCTCGAACAACAACGGCAGCGCGTTCGGCGGGCTGACCGTGACCGGCGGCTTCTTCCAGACCGCCCTGGGCGTGGCGATGCTGCTGGGCCGCTTCGTACCGATCGTGGCCGTCCTCGCCCTGGCCGGATCGCTCGCGCGGCAACCCCGCGTGGAGCCCGGCCCCGGGACGCTGGCCACCGACAAACCCCTGTTCACGGTGCTCGTCGCGGGCACGGTCGTGCTGGTCGCGGCGATCACCTTCTTCCCGGCGCTCGCCCTGAGCCCGATCGCGGAGGGACTGTCATGACCGTGCTCACCGGGCGGCCGCCCGCAGCGGCCGGCGGCGTCCACGCCGGGCGCACCGGCCGCGCCGTCGGGGCAGGCGCCTTCCGGCCCTCCCAGCTCTGGGGCTCGATGCCCCAGGCGCTGCGCAAGCTCGACCCCCGCGTCCAGGTCCGCAACCCGGTCATGTTCGTGGTCTGGGTCTCCTCGCTCGTGGTGACCGTCTCGGCGATCGTCGACCCGAGCGCGTTCGCCTGGCTGGTCGCGGTGTGGCTGTGGTTCACGGTGCTGTTCGCGAACCTCGCCGAAGCCGTCGCCGAGGGCCGCGGTCGCGCGCAGGCCGACGCCTTGCGCCGCACCCGCACCGACACGGTGGCCCGGCGCCTCGTCGGCGGGCACAGCGAGGAGGTCGCCGCGACCGCGCTGCGGATCGGTGACCACGTCGTCGTCGCGGCGGGCGAGATCGTCCCCGGCGACGGCGAGATCGTCGAGGGCATCGCCACCGTCGACGAGTCGGCCATCACCGGCGAGTCCGCCCCGGTGGTCCGCGAGTCCGGCGGGGACTTCTCGTCGGTGACCGGCGGGACCACCGTGCTCTCCGACCGGATCGTCGTGAGGATCACGACCAGGCCGGGGGAGTCGTTCGTCGACCGCATGATCGCCCTGGTCGAGGGTGCCCAGCGCCAGAAGACCCCCAACGAGATCGCCCTGACGATCCTGCTCGCCGCCCTGACGATCGTGTTCCTGCTCGCCGTGGTCGCGCTGCAGCCGATGGCCGCTTACTCGGGTCAGCAGCAGTCGCTGGTCGTGCTGGTCGCGCTGCTGGTGTGCCTGATCCCCACCACCATCGGGGCCCTGCTCTCCGCGATCGGCATCGCCGGCATGGACCGCCTGGTGCAGCGCAACGTGCTCGCCACCTCGGGCCGGGCGGTGGAGGCCGCGGGCGACGTGTCGACCCTGCTGCTCGACAAGACCGGCACCATCACCTACGGCAACCGCCGCGCGACCCGGCTGCACCCCCTGCGCGGGGTGGAGCCCGACGACCTGGCCGCCGCGGCCCGGCTCTCCAGCCTGGCCGACACCACCCCCGAGGGCCGGTCGGTGGTCGCGCTCTGCCACGCCGCGTTCGGGCTGGCCGGGGACGCGACGGCCGACGAGGCGGTCGCCGAGTTCGTCCCCTTCTCCGCCCGGACGCGGATGTCGGGCATCGACCTGGGCGGCCGCGAGATCCGCAAGGGTGCGGTCTCGGCGGTGCTGACCTGGGCCGGCGGGTCCGGCGAGGAGGAGGAGCTGCGCGAGATCGCCCAGGACGTCTCGTGCCGCGGCGGGACCCCGCTGGCGGTCGCCGACCGTGACGGCGTCAAGGGACTCATCGAGCTCACCGACGTGGTCAAGCCCGGCATCGCCGAGCGCTTCGCCGAACTGCGGACGATGGGCATCCGCACCGTCATGATCACCGGGGACAACCCGCTGACGGCCCGGGCGATCGCCGACGAGTCCGGCGTCGACGACTTCCTCGCCGAGGCCACTCCCGAGGACAAGCTCGAGCTGATCCGCCGCGTGCAGTCCGGCGGCCGGTTGGTGGCGATGACCGGGGACGGCACCAACGACGCCCCCGCCCTCGCGCAGGCCGACGTCGGGGTGGCGATGAACTCGGGGACCGCGGCCGCGAAGGAGGCCGGCAACATGGTCGACCTCGACTCCGACCCCACCAAGCTCATCGGGGTGGTCGAGGTCGGCAAGCAGATGCTGATCACCCGCGGGGCGCTGACCACGTTCTCGGTGGCCAACGACCTCGCCAAGTACTTCGCGATCCTGCCCGCGATGTTCCTGGCGATCTATCCGCAGCTCGGGGCGCTGAACATCATGCGGCTGGCCACCCCGCAGAGCGCGATCCTGTCCGCGGTCGTGTTCAACGCGCTCGTCATCATCGCGCTCATCCCGCTCGCTCTGCGCGGCGTGCGCTTCCGGCCCAGCACGGCCGACTCCCTGCTCCGCCGCAACCTGCTGGTCTACGGGCTCGGCGGCGTCGTCGTGCCCTTCGTCGGCATCTACCTCATCGACCTCGTCGTCCGGCTCATCCCGGGGATCGGCTGACCATGACCACGACCGTCTCCACGCCCCCCGACCGCGACGCGGCGCACTCGACCCCGGCGCTCCGCCCGTCGATGCTCGGCCGGCAGGCCGCGGCCGCGCTGCGCCTGCTGCTCGTGCTCACCGTGCTCCTCGGCGGGATCTACCCGCTCGGCATCTGGGCCGTCTCCCGCCTGCCCGGGCTGCACGGCCCGGCCGAGGGATCGTTGATCAGCGCCCCCGGCGCCGCGCCCCGCGGGTCGTCGCTGATCGGCATCGACCAGGTCCCGGCGAACCCCGCCGCCGACCCGTGGTTCCACACCCGCCCGAGCGCGTCGTCGACCGCCGACGACGGTCTCGGGCCCGCCGACCCCTCCACCTCCGGCGGGTCCAACAAGTCCGCCGACTCCGCCGACCTCGTGACGGCGATCGACGCCCGCCGGGCCGCGATCGCCGCCCGCGAGAGCGTCTCCCCACCGGCGGTACCCGCCGATGCGGTCACCGCGTCCGGCTCCGGGCTCGACCCCCACATCAGCCCGCCCTACGCCGCGCTGCAGGTCCCCCGGGTCGCCCGGGTGACCGGGCTGCCCGTCGAGCGGGTGCGGGACCTCGTGGCCGGGGCCACCGACGGCCGGTCGCTCGGGGTGTTCGGCGAGCCCGGGGTGAACGTTCCCGACCTCGACGCCGCCCTCGCGGCGGCGGCGCCGGGAATCCGCTGAGCGGAGCACGATGGACGACATGGACGACGCGTCGGCACCTCGCCGTGGCGAACTGCGCATCCACCTCGGCGCCGCTCCCGGTGTGGGCAAGACCTACGCCATGCTCTGCGAGGCGCACCGGCGGGTCGACCGGGGCACCGACGTCGTCGTCGGGCTGGTGGAGACCCACGGCCGCGCCAGGACGCAGGCGCTGCTCGAGGGCCTCGAGGTGGTGCCGCGACGGCACGTCGAGCACCGCGGCACCGAGCTGACCGAGCTCGACGTCGAGGCGGTGCTCGCCCGCGCCCCCGAGGTGGTGCTCGTCGACGAGCTCGCGCACACCAACGCCGCCGGCAGCCGCCACGCGAAGCGGTGGGAGGACGTCGAGGACATCCTCGCCGCCGGGATCGACGTCCTCTCCACGGTCAACGTCCAGCATCTGGAGTCGCTCGGTGACGTCGTGGAGCGCATCACCGGAGCCCGTCAGCGCGAGGCCATCCCGGATGCGGTGGTGCGCGCCGCCGACCAGCTCGAGCTGGTCGACATCACCCCGGAGGCGCTGCGCCGGAGGATGGCCCACGGCAACATCTACCGGGCCGACACGATCGACGCGTCGCTGTCGAACTACTTCCGCACCGGCAACCTCATCGCGCTGCGGGAGTTGGCGCTGCTCTGGGTGGCCGACCAGGTCGACGTCGCGCTGCAGCGCTACCGCACCGAGGCCCACATCGACGAGGTGTGGGAGGCCCGCGAGCGGGTCGTCGTCGCCGTGACCGGCGGGCCGGAGAGCGCGACCGTGATGCGCCGTGCGGCCCGCATCGCCCAGCGCGCGAACGCCGCCGACCTCCTCGTGGTCCACGTGCTGCGCGGCGACGGGACCGGGGCACCGGGCGGGCGCGACACCGCCTCCGGTGCCGAGCTGCGCCGGATCGCGGACGGCCTCGGCGGCTCCTTCCACTCGCTGGTGGGCGACGACGTGCCGTCGACGCTGCTGGAGTTCGCGCGCGGCGCGAACGCGACCCAGCTGGTGCTCGGGACGTCGCGGCGCTCCCGATGGGCCCGGTTGCTCGACCCCGGCATCGGGGCCCGCGCGACGGCCGCGTCGGGCTCCATCGACGTCCACCTCGTCAGCCACGACTACGCGGGCAGCGCCGTGCGCGGGGGAGGGCCGGGCGCCCGCGGGATCCACCTGCCCCGCAGCCGCCGGGTGCTGGGCTGGCCGCTGGCCGTGCTCGCGCCCGCGCTGGCCGGTGTGCTCGGCGTCGTCGGCCGCCACCTGGTGGGCCTGCCCACCGACGTCACGCTGTTCCTGCTGTCGACCGTCGTGGTGGCCCTGGTCGGCGGTCTCGGTCCCGCGCTGCTCGCCGCCCTGCTCGGCGGCGGGCTGCTCAACTTCCTGCTCACCCCGCCGCTGTACACGTTCTCGATCGCGTCGTCGGAGAACGTCGTCGCCGTCGGGACGATGGTGCTGGTGGCCGTGCTGGTCGCGCTGGTGGTCGCCCGCGCCGACCGGCGGGCCGTCCAGGCCGCGCAGGCCAGGACCGAGGCGACCCTGCTCGCGTCCTTCGCCCGCGTCGTCCTCACCCGCTCCGACCCGCTGACCGAGCTCCTCGACCGGGTCCGGGAGGCCTTCGGGCTCGGATCGGTGGCGCTGCTCGAGCGCGGCACCTCGGGAACCTGGACGGTGTCGGCGTCGGTGGGCGATCCGGCCGTCGCGCGGCCCGGGGACGCGGACGCCGACGTCGAGGTGGACACCGACGTCCATCTCGTCGGGTGCGGCAGGACCCTCTCGGCCGACGAGCGCCGGCTGTTCGGCTCGGTCAGCGGGCAGGCCCTGCTGGCGCTGCGGAACCGGCGGATGGCCGCCGAGGCCGCGGACGCGCAGCGTCGCGCCGACGCCGCGGGGCTGCGGACCGCGCTGCTCTCCGCGGTCGGCCACGACCTGCGCACTCCGCTGACCACGATCAAGGCCGCCGCCGGCACACTGCGCGACCCCACCCTGCGGGTCTCGAGCGACGACCGCCGGGAGCTGCTCGCCGTCGTCGAGGACTCCGTCGACCGGCTCGGCGGGCTGGTCGACAACCTGCTCGACTCCTCGCGGCTGGCCACCGGCGCGGTGACCCCGCAGCAGGGGCCGGTGGGCGTGGCCGAGGTCGTCGCGCTCGCCCTGGCCGGGCTCGAGGTCGACACCGCCCGCGGCGTGACCGTCGACGTGCCGGAGACCCTCCCCGACGTCCTGGCCGACGCGGGCCTCGCCGAGCGCGTCGTGGCCAACCTGCTCGACAACGCCGTGCGCCACGCAGGCGCCTCGGGCGTCGCGGTCCGGGCCAGCGCCTACGACGAGCGGGTGGAGCTGCGCATCGTCGACGACGGCCCCGGGGTGTCGCCGAAGGCCCGGGACAAGCTGTTCACGCCGTTCCAGCGCCTCGGTGACCGCGACACCGGCACGGGCGTCGGGCTCGGTCTGCACGTGGCCCGGGGGTTCACCGAGGCGATGGGCGGAACCCTCACCCCCGAGGACACCCCGGGAGGCGGGCTCACCATGGTGCTCTCGCTACCGACCGCCCCCGTGCTGTCGAGCCACGGCGGCCTCTGAAAGGTTTTTTTCGCGGTCGTGTCGAAGGACGTCGATCCCGTTCGTCGTCCGGGTGAGAGACCGGCAACGGGCCGGTCGCCCCTCACCGGAGGCCCACGATGTCCGTCACCACCGCTCCCACGACCGCCACCACCACCACCGTTCCCGCGAAGTCCGTCATCGGCGGCGGCCTGATCGCCGTGTGCCTCGCCGCGGCCGCGACCGCGACCGTCGCCGCCGTGGGCCAGTTCGCCGGGATCAGCCTCGACGTCTCCGGGGCGCCGATCCCGGTGCCCGGGTTCGCCGTGCTGACCGCCATCTTCTCGGTGGTGGGCCTGCTGCTCGCGCTGGGCCTGCGTCGCTGGGCGCGCCGTCCGCGGATCGCGTTCGTCCGCACCACGATGGTGCTGACGGCGCTGTCGCTGGTGCCCGACGTGCTCGCGGACGCCGCGACCACCACCAAGATGCTGCTCATGGTGACCCACCTCGTCGCCGCTGCGATCGTGATCCCGGTGGTCGCGCGGCGCCTGTCCGCCTGACGGCCGTCCGACTGTCCGCCCCACGGTTCGAAGGAGTCCCGCCGTGACGCAGTACCTGCTCGCCGTCCAGTACGACGAGAGCCAGCCGGAGTCCGACGAGGAACTGCAGACACAGATGGCCCGGACGGGCAAGGTCACCGACGAGATGCGGGCCGCCGGTTCGTGGGTGTTCGTCGGGGGCCTGCAGGGTTCGCACGCCACGACGGTCGTCCGTCCCGGAAACGGCACGACCACCATGACCGACGGCCCGTTCGCCGAGACGAAGGAGCAGCTCGGCGGGTTCTGGGTGATCGAGTGCGACGACCTCGACCAGGCGCTGTCCTGGGCCGGGAAGTGTGCGATCGCCTGCGGGTGCCCGATCGAGGTACGCCCGTTCGACGGCTGGTCGCAGGGCTGATCGGCAGATGGACCTGGACGCCGTCTACCGGGCGGAGTACGGCCGGTGCGTGGCCACGCTGACGCGCCTCCTCGGCGACATCGGGCTCGCCGAGGAGGCCGTCCAGGACGCGTTCGCCCTGGCCTTCCAGAAATGGGACGACGCACCGCCGCGCAACCCCGGCGCGTGGATCGTGACCACTGCCCGCAACCGGGCGATCGACCGCCTCCGGCGGGAATCCACCCGGGAGGACCGCCACGCGCAGGCGCTGCTGCTGCAGGAATCCGACGAGCCGGAGGAGGTGGGACCGGTGCGCGACGACCAGCTCCGACTGATCTTCACCTGCTGCCACCCGGCGCTGTCGCCGACGGCGCAGACCGCGCTCACCCTGCGGCTGCTGGGCGGGCTCGAGGTGGCGGAGATCGCGCGGGCCTACCTGGTGCCGGAGGTGACGGTCTCCCAGCGGATCGTCCGCGCGAAGAAGAAGATCCGTGACGCCGGCATCCCCTACCGGGTGCCCGCCGCCGCCGAGCTCCCCGATCGCCTGGCCTCGGTGCTCGCCGTGCTCTACCTGGTCTTCAACGAGGGGTACACGTCCACGTCGGGTGAGCTGCTGCGGACCGACCTCTGCCTCGAGGCCGTCCGACTGGCCCGGGCGCTCGCCGATCTGATGCCCGACGAGCCGGAGGCCATCGGGCTGCTGGCGCTGCTGCTGCTCACCGAGGCCCGGCGGCCCGCGCGGGTGGGTCCTGCGGGCGAGCTGGTGGTGCTCGCGGAGCAGGACCGGTCGGCCTGGAACCGCGAGCTGATCGCCGAGGGGCACGAACTGGTGCGGCGGTGCCTGCGCCGGGCCCGACCGGGGCCCTACCAGCTGCAGGCCGCGATCAACGCCGTGCACACCGACGGTCCGGAGACCGACTGGACGCAGGTGCTGGCGCTCTACGACCAGCTGCTGGACCACCACCCGACCGCGATCGTCGCGCTCAACCGAGCGGTGGCCGTCGCGCAGGTGCACGGACCGGCGCCGGCGCTGGCCATCGTCGACGAGCTGGACATCCCGGGGTATCACCTGCTGCCCGCAACCCGCGCGGACCTGCTCACCCGCCTCGACCGCACCTCGGACGCCGTCGCCGCCTACGCCGAGGCCATCAGCCTGGCCACGAACGACACCGAACGGACCTTCCTGGAGACCAGACGGGCGCGCCTGACCGGTTGAGCGCTCAGCCGGTCCGCTCGGAGGACCGGTCGTCCCGCAGCACCGCCGCGTTGGCGTCGACGTGGTGGGCGAGGGCGGCCTGGCCGTCGGCCACGTGGTCGGGGTCGCCGCCCCAGGCCTCCAGCGCGGGGCTCACGAGCGCCCGACCGAACGAGAACGTCAACGGCCAGGACACGTCGAGCTCCTGCAGGGCGGCGAGGTTCGCGGTCGCGGTCTCGGGGGACTGGCCGCCGGAGAGGAAGGCGACCCCGGCGAGCCGGGGCGAGACGGCGCAGCGCAGCACCTCCACCGTGGCCCGGGCGACCTGGGCGGGCGAACTCTGCTGCGGGCACTCCGCCCCGGGAAGCACCATGTTCGGCTTCAGCACCATCCCGGCGGGGTCGACGCCCGCGGCGGTGAGGGCCCGGGTCACCGACAGCAGCGTGGACTCGGTGATCGACGCGCACTCCGAGAGGGAGTGCGCGCCGTCCATGAGGACCTCGGGCTCGACGACGGGCACCAGTCCGGCCTCCTGGCAGGAACGCGCGTAGCGGGCCAGCGCGTGGGCGTTCGCCGCCTGGGCCCAGCGGGTCGGGGTGGTCCCGCTGATCGTGAGCACGGCCCGCCACTTCGCGAAGCGGGCCCCCATCTCGGCGTACTCGGCCAGGCGGTCGTCGAGGCCGTCGAGTCCCTCGGTGACGGTCTCGTCCGGCGCTCCCGCGAGGGGCTTGGCGCCGGTGTCCACCTTGATCCCCGGCAGGATCCCGAGCTCGGCGCAGGCCACGGGGAACGGCCGGCCGTCGGTCAGGCTCTGGCGGAGCGTCTCGTCGCACAGGATGACCCCGCTCGCGCCGTCGGCGAGGCCAGGCGTGGTCACGAGGAGCTCGCGGTAGTCGCGCCGGTTCGTCCCGGTCGGCGCCACCCCGGCCCCCTCCAGGCGCTTCGACATCGTCGAGATGCTCTCGTCGGCGGCGAGGATCCCGCGCCCGGTGCCGACGAGCTCACGGGCAGTCGCGTGGAGGGGGGTCGTGACGGTGCTGGTGGTCATGGCGTCCTCCGATGGCGGGGCACGCGGCGGTCGCCGGTGGCCGGGCGGACGGTACGCCCGCGTCGCTCGACCGCACGTCCCTCAGGCGGTGGAGGGACGAGGGGGAGACGCGCGCCGGTCGGCGCCGACCCTCGTCGATCTCCCCCCTCCTCCCCACCGCGAGAGGGAGGTCCCGGCCCGGCCACCGACCTAGCCTCGAGATCACCTGCCGAGGGCTCCGAGCTCCGCGTCCTGGACGTGCGCAGGCCCGAGGAGGACGCGGATGGTCGCCGACCGCACGACCCTGGCCCGGTTCCTGATCGAGCAGCGCCGCCGTCACGCCGAGACGAGCGGTGAGCTGAACGCCGTGATCCTCGACGTCGCGCTCGCCTGCAAGGCGATCGCGAAGCGGGTGGCGCTCGGGGCGCTGGGCGAGGTGCTGGGCGCCGAGGCCACGATCAACGTGCAGGGGGAGGTCCAGCAGACCCTCGACGTCGTCGCGAACGACCTGTTCCTCCGGGTGAACGAGTGGGGTGGGCAGCTGGCGGGGATGGTGTCCGAGGAGCTCGCGGAGCCCCACCACATCCCGGCCCGGTACCCACGGGGGAAGTACCTGCTCGCGTTCGATCCGCTCGACGGGTCGTCGAACATCGACGTCAACGTCGCGGTCGGCAGCATCTTCTCGATCCTGCGGGCTCCGGTGGAGGGCGTCGACGCCGACGAGGCGGACTTCCGGCAGCCCGGCAGCCGGCAGGTGTGCGCGGGCTACGCCATCTACGGCCCGTCCACGGTGCTCGTCCTCTCGGTCGGCGCCGGCGTGCACGGCTTCACGCTGGAGCCCGGCCTCGGGGAGTTCGTCCTCACCGCGCCGGACATGCGGATCCCGGAGACCGCCGCGGAGTTCGCGATCAACGCATCGAACCGGCGCTTCTGGCATCCCGCGGTGCGCCGGTACGTCGACGAGTGTCTCGCCGGCCGGTCGGGGCCCCGGGAGAAGGACTACAACATGCGCTGGGTGGCGTCGCTCGTGGCCGAGCTCCACCGGATCCTGACCCGCGGCGGCGTGTTCCTCTATCCCGACGACACGAAGGATCCGGCTCGCACCGGCCGCCTGCGGCTGCTCTACGAGGCCGCGCCCGTCGCCTTCCTGGTCGAGCAGGCCGGCGGCCGGGCGAGCACCGGACGCGACCGGATCCTCGACGTGGTGCCCGACGAGCTCCACCAGCGGATCCCGCTCGTCTTCGGCGCGGCCGAGGAGGTCGAGCGGGTCGAAGCGCTCCACGCCATGGAGAACGGGGCCGAGCCCGCATTGTTCGGCGCCCGCGGCCTCTACCGGGCCGACGGCTGACCGTCGCACCAGAATCGAGGCACTGTGTCCGAGAAGTACCCGATCGTCGCGGTGACCGGCTCGTCCGGGGCAGGCACCACCTCGGTGATGCGCACGTTCGACCAGATCTTCCGTCGGGAAGGGGTCCACGCCGCCTCCGTCGAGGGCGACAGCTTCCACCGGTTCGACCGCACCGAGATGAAGGAGCGGATGGCTCGTGCCGAGGAGCAGGGAGATCACTCCTTCAGCCACTTCGGACCCGAGGCGAACCTCTTCGAGGACCTGGAGGAACTGTTCCGCGTGTTCGGCGAGACCGGCGGCGGGAAGGTGCGCCGGTACCTGCACGACGACGTCGAGGCGGGCCCGTACGGCCAGTCACCCGGCACGTTCACGCCGTGGGAGGAACTACCCGCCGACGCGGACCTGCTGTTCTACGAGGGCCTGCACGGCGCGGTCGCCACGGGCGACGTGGACGTCGCGCGGCACGTGGACCTCGCCATCGGCGTCGTCCCGGTGATCAACCTCGAGTGGATCCAGAAGGTCCAGCGGGACAAGGCCCAGCGCGGTTACTCGACCGAGGCGATCATGGACACGGTCCTGCGCCGGATGCCGGACTACGTGCACTACATCGCCCCGCAGTTCTCGCGGACGCACGTCAACTTCCAGCGGGTGCCGGTCGTGGACACGTCGAACCCCTTCATCGCCCGGACGATCCCGACCGCCGACGAGTCGTTCCTCGTGATCCGCTTCGCCCGGCCGCAGGGCATCGACTTCCCGTACCTGCTCTCGATGCTGCACGACTCGTTCATGTCGCGCCCCAACACCATCGTGTGCCCGGGCGGAAAGATGGACCTCGCCATGCAGCTGATCTTCACACCGATGATCTGGCGGCTCGCGGAGCGCCGCAACGGGAGCCGCTGACGGCGCCGGACCGCGGCGTCTGCACGTCATTCGCCGAAGCGGAGCACCTGACGCGTGCGGGGGCGGGAGATCGAGAACGGGTTGTCCCAGGTCGAGTCGCTGACCTCTCCGACGGGGTGGCCGTCGGTCACCACCCGGTAGGCGTCACCCGTGTCGAAGATCGCCTGCACGGTGGCCGGGTCGGAGACCCGGCGGGCGGGCGACGAGGCGGCCGACGACGACCGTCCGGCGGGTCGGCGATCGGTCCTGGCGGTGAGCTGCCCCGAGAGGCACTCCCCGACCGTCGCGGTCCACTCCTCGGCGCCCTGGACGAACCGCAGTGACAGGACCCGGTCGGCCGGGCCCACCAGCGGGGCCTCGACCATCTCCGCGAGCTCGACATAGCGGGCCTCGGCCCGATCGGGCTCCACGCCGGGCAGGAAGAACGCCGTCACCGCCCCCACAGTAGTGCGGGCGACGTTCCCGGCGACCGGGTCTCCGGGTCACTCCCCGGGCGAGTACCGCGCCCCGGCCACGATCTGGCGCCGCGGCCAGGGGCCCCGGCAGGAGAGGTCGTCGTACCGCGACTGTGCGGCGCGTTCGGCCGGCCAGCGAGGTCGGACGATCTCGCACGGCGACCAGGGCGTCTCCCCCCACTCCAGACCGACGCGCTCGGCCGTGGCTCTCGCGAGCCCGTCGCGGTAGTCGTCGAACAGTTCCGAGCCGGCGAGGGCCGTCAGCCGCTCGACGTCCACCGGGGACTCCCGACCATCGCTCGGGCACCGGACGGTGGCGCCGACGTAGGCGTGCACGTGCGGGCGGAGCCCGTTCACCCGCGGAACCCGCTGCTCGACGATGTGGGTGATCCGCAACCGGGCGGCCGCGGAGGTCTCGGGGTCGACGAGCGCGCCGACCACGGCCTGGATGCCGCGCACCGTCTCGCGGGCCGCTTCGATGTGGAGCTTGCGCAGCACGGCCAGCACGGCCGCGTGACCGGTCGATTCGAGCATCGTCATGTAGACGGCCAGCGACAACGGCATCGGCACCGTCACGTCGACGGCGTCGGCCGGCGGGAAACCGGTGACCAGGTCGAACAGCGGGGCGGGGTCCACCCGCGGGCCGGACACCGACGTCACCGCAACCACCCCCGGTCGCATCCCCCGACGCGAACCCCGACCGTACGGCGATGGCGTCCGCTCCGCCGGACGCGGGACCCCCGGCTCCGGCTCGTGACGCGGGCCGGGCCCGGTTGGTAAGACTGCTTCGTGCGAGTCCCGCCCCGGCCCCCGGCGGTCTCGAGCGACCGGGCCGGCGGCGCGCAGCCGACTCCGGCCGCGTGATGTCGACAGCCGCGCCGGCCCGCACCCGTGAGCCTTCGGGCTCCCGATCCAGGAGTGGATCCATGAAGAAGCTTCTCAACGACCCGGCCGACCTCGTCGCCGAGTCCCTGCGCGGGCTCGACCGCGCCCACCCCCAGCTCCGCGTCGACCACGACCAGCGCATCATCTACCGCGCCGACGCCCCGGTGGCGGGCAAGGTCGGGCTGCTCTCGGGCGGAGGCAGCGGTCACGAACCCGCGCACGGCGGGTTCATCGGCCCCGGGATGCTCGACGCGGTCTGCGCCGGCGAGGTCTTCACCTCGCCCGTGCCCGACCAGATGGCCGAGGCCACCAAGAACATCGACGGCGGCGCCGGGGTGCTGCACCTCGTCTGGAACTACACCGGCGACGTGCTGAACTTCGACATGGCGGCCGAGCTCGCCGCCGCGGAGACCGACACCCGGGTCGAGGGGGTCGTCATCAACGACGACGTCGCCGTCGAGGACAGCCTGTTCACCGCGGGGCGGCGCGGCACCGGCGCCGCGATCCCCGTCGAGAAGATCGTCGGGGCCGCCGCCGAGCAGGGCCGCTCCCTGTCGGAGCTCGCCGACCTGGCCCGGCGGGTGAACGCCGGCACCCGCAGCATGGGGATGGCGCTGACCTCGTGCACCGTGCCGGCGAAGGGCAGTCCCACCTTCGACCTGCCCGACGACGAGATCGAGATCGGGATCGGGATCCACGGCGAGCCCGGCCGGCGGCGGGTGCCGCTCGCCCCCGCACACGAGATCGCCCAGATGCTCGTCGAGCCGGTGCTGGACGACCACGACTTCACCGGCGGGGACGGTGTGCTCGTGTTCGTCAACGGCATGGGCGCCACCCCGCTGCTCGAGCTGCACCTGATGTACGGCGAGATCGCCGCCCTGCTCGACAAGGCGGGCGTCGTCCCGGTCCGCACCCTCGTCGGCCCCTACGTCACCAGCCTGGACATGGCCGGCTGCTCGGTGACCGTGACCCGCTTCGACGACGAACTGTTGCGTCTCTGGGACGCGCCGGTGGCCACCCTCGGCCTGCGCTGGGGCATGTGATGGCGGGTGTCGACGTCGCTGCCCTCCAGCGCTGGCTGCGGACCTTCGCTACGTCGGTGGCCGACCAGAAGGACGACCTCACCGCCCTCGACGCCGCGATCGGCGACGCCGACCACGGCGCGAACATGCAGCGCGGCATGACCGCGGTCGTCGACGCCCTCGCCACGCCCGCCGCCGACCCGGCCGCGCTGCTCAAGCAGACCGGCATGGTGCTGATCCGCTCGGTCGGCGGAGCCAGCGGACCGCTGTACGGGACGCTGTTCCTCCGGATGGCCTCGGCCACCGGCGGCGAGGCCACCCTCGAGCCGGAGACCTTCGCGAAGGCGCTCCGGGCGGGCGTGGAGGGCGTGGTCTCCCGCGGGAAGGCCGAGCTCGGGGACAAGACCATGATCGACGCGCTCGCCCCCGCCCTGGACGCGCTCGACGCCGCCCTCGGCGCCGGCGAGCCGCTGGCGGCGGCCCTGCGCGCGGCGTCCACCGCCGCCGACGCCGGGCGCGACGCGACGACCCCGATGACCGCCCGCAAGGGGCGGGCCAGCTATCTCGGCGAGCGCAGCGCCGGCCACCAGGACCCGGGCGCCACGTCCGCCGCGCTGCTCGTCGCCGCCGCGGCCACCGCCCTGGAGGAGCAGGGGACGCCGTGACCGTCGGGATCGTCGTGGTGTCCCACAGCCGGGCCCTCGCCGAGGCGGCGATCGCCCTGGCCGGGGAGATGCTGCACGGGGCCCGCGGAGCCATCGAGCTCGCCGCCGGGCTCGACGACGGGAGCTTCGGCACCGACGCGGTCGCCATCAGCGAGGCCGTCACCCGTGCCGATCAGGGCGACGGGGTCGTCGTCCTGATGGACCTGGGCAGCGCCGTGCTCTCCGCGGAGCTCGCCCTCGAGATGGTCGACGACGACACCCGCGGGCGTGTCGTGCTCAGCTCCGCGCCCCTGGTCGAGGGCCTCGTGCTCGCCTCGGTGAGCGCGGCAGGCGGCGCCCCGGCCGCGGAGGTCGCGGCCGAGGCGGCCGACGCGCTGCAGGCCAAGGCCGGTCACCTCGGACCGTCCGTGGCCCCCGATCCCGCTCCCGAGCCCGACCGCCCCGGATCGACCGGTGACGCGCCGGACGAGCTACGTGGGGAGTTCACGGTCGCGATGCCGCACGGGCTGCACGCCCGCCCCGCGGCCCGGCTCGTCCGGGCGGTGGCCGGTCTCGACGCCGACGTGCGGCTGCGCAACATCACCCTCGACGGTCCGGAGGTCTCCGGAGCCAGCCTCTCGAAGGTCGCGACCCTCGGGGCGCTCCAGGGCCACCAGGTCGCCGTCCGCGCCCACGGCGCCGACGCCGCCGAGGCCGTGCGCCGGGTCCGCGCCCTGGCCGAGGACGCCTTCGGCGAGTCCGGGTCCGCCTCCCCCGTGGTGCCCGCGGCGGGGGAGCGGGCGGGGCGACGACCGGTCCCGGCCTCGCCCGGGATCGGGATCGGCCCGGTGCGGGTGGCGCGCCCGGCCTCCGTCGTCGTCCCCGCGGCCCGCCCCGGCACCCCGGCCGAGCAGCGCCACCGCCTGGACCACGCCCGGGACGGCGCCCGCGACGACCTGCAGACCGTCCGCGCCACCGCGGCCCGCGAGATCGGCGAGGCCGAGGCCGCGATCTTCGACGCCCAGCTGCTGCTGCTCGACGACCCCGACCTGCTCACCGACGCCGGCACCCGCATCGACGGCGGCTCCGACGCCGCACGGGCCTGGGCGGATGCCCTCGACGAGGTCGAGCGGGAGTTCGCGACCGCCGCCGACGAGTACCTGCGCGGCCGCGCCGGTGACGTCCGGGACGTGCGGGACCGGGTCCTGCGCGCGCTCGGCGGCGCCGTGGAGTACGACGCCCCGTCCGACGGAGTCCTCGTCGCCGACGACCTCACCCCCGCCGACGCGGCCGCCGTCGACCCCACCCGGACGCCCGCGGTGGTGCTCGCCGGCAGCAGCCCCACCGCACACGCGGCGATCCTGCTGCGCGCCCGCGGTATCCCGGCCGTCGTCGGCGTCGGAGCCGCCGTGATCGCCCGCGTCGGTGCGGCCGCGCTCGTCGTCGTCGACGGGACCACCGGCGAGGTCGTCGTCGACCCGGACGAACCGACGCTGCGCGCCTTCCGGGAGCGGGCCGACGCGCTCGACCGGCGCCGCGGCGACGCGCTGCGACGGGCAGACGAGCCCGCCGTGACCCGGGAAGGGACCACCGTGCTCGTCGGCGCCAACGTCGGGTCGGTCGCCGACGCCCGGGCCGCCACCGGGGCCGACCTCGCCGGCCTGGTCCGGACCGAGTTCTGCTTCCTCGACCGGCAGCGGGCCCCCGACGTCGACGAACAGGAGGTGTCCTACCGCGCGATCGCGGAGGCCATGGAGGGCAGGCGCATCACGCTGCGGACCCTCGACGTCGGCGGCGACAAGCCCCTGGACTACCTCCCGATGCCGCATGAGGCGAACCCGTTCCTCGGGGTCCGGGGGATCCGGTTGGCGCTGGCCCGCCCGCAGCTGCTGGCCGATCAGCTCCAGGCGATCGTGCGCGTGGCCCATGACCACCCGGTCGACGTCATGTTCCCGATGGTCGCGGACGTCGACGAGCTCACCGCGGCCCGCGGCCTGCTCGACGGCGCCGTCGAGGCGGTCGGTCGGGGACGCCCTGCGGGCCTGCGGGTCGGGATCATGGTCGAGGTCCCGGCGGCGGCGCTCAAGGCGGCCGCGTTCGTGCCGCACGTCGACTTCTTCTCGATCGGCACGAACGACCTCACCCAGTACACGCTGGCCGCCGAGCGCGGCAACGACGAGCTGGCCGCCCTCGCGGACGCCCTGGACCCCGGGGTCCTCGCGCTGATCGCCGTGACGGCCGACCGGGCGGGCGACGACGTCCTGGTCGCGGTCTGCGGCGAGCTCGCCGCCGACGAGCGGGCCGCCGAGCTGCTGATCGGTCTCGGTGTCCGCGAGCTCAGCGTCGCCCCGGGCGCCGTCGCCGCCGTCAAGCAGGCGGTCCGGGCCGTCGATCTCCAGCACGCCCGGGAGCTCGCCGCCGACGCGTTGACGTGCCGCGACGCCACGGCGGTCCGTGCGCTGCTCGCGCGCTGAACCGACGGCCGGTCGCTTGATCATCTTGTTGTCGCTGGGCCCGTTACGCTGACCACGCCCACGACATCGCCTCCGTTTCCGGGTTCCATCCCGGCGGGCGCGAACGAGCCGCGGTGGTTGGAGCGACACGATGACGACTCCGGACAGCACCCGCCTTCTCCTCGACCTCGAACCCGCGGTCACGGCGAACCTCGATCGGCATCTCGCGGCCGCGAAGGACTGGATGCCGCACGAGTACGTGCCATGGAGCCTCGGTCGCGACTACGCCGACCTCGGCGGGGAGGCCTGGGATCCCGAGCAGTCGGCCTTGTCGCCGGTCGCCCGGACGGCGCTCGAGGTCAACCTGCTCACCGAGGACAACCTGCCCAGCTACCACCGTGAGATCGAGCGGGCGTTCGGTCGGGAGGGGGCCTGGGGGACGTGGGTGCACCGGTGGACCGCCGAGGAGGGGCGACACGCCTTCTGCATCCGCGACTACCTGCTCGTGACCCGCGGCGTCGACCCGGAGGAGCTGGAACAGGCCCGGATGAAGGTGATGCAGACCGGGTTCGACTCGGCGGAGAAGCCGATCCTGCGCGTGCTCAGCTACGTCTCGTTCCAGGAGCTCGCCACCCGGGTGTCGCACCGCAACACCGGACGGTTCGCCGGGGATCCGGTCGCCGAGAAACTCCTGACCCGGGTCTCCACCGACGAGAACCTGCACATGGTCTTCTATCGGAACCTGACGCAGGCGGCCCTCGAGATCGCGCCGAACGCGACCATGCGCGCCATCACCGACGAGGTGGTCGGCTTCGCGATGCCGGGGGTGATCATCCCGGGATTCACCCGCAAGGCCGTGCAGATCGCCCAGGCGGGGATCTACGACCTGCGGGTCCACCACGACGAGGTGATCTGGCCGCTCCTGCGCCACTGGAAGGTGTTCGAGCTCGAGGGTCTCGACGCCGAGGGGGAGAAGGCCCGTACCGAGCTGTCCGAGTTCCTCGCCCGGATCGACGCCCAGGCCGTGCGGTTCGAGGAACAGCGGAGCCGGGCCCGGGAGCGTGCGGCCGCCGCGGGCGAGGCCGGCTGACGCGGGACGCGTCGCGGACCTGTGGCGGGGGCGCCCCGGCACGCCACTGACGCGAGCAGCGGTGCTCCCGGCGCTCGGCACGGTGTACACAGGTCTGCGTGGAAACGGGGGCACCGCCCGACACTCGGAAGGTCGCCGTCGTCACCGGCGCGTCCCAGGGCATCGGGGCCGGGCTGGTGAGCGCCTACCGCCGGGCCGGGTACGCCGTCGTCGGTGTCGCCCGCTCCGTGCCGCTCTCCGACGAGAGCGATTATCTGACCGTCCGCGGTGACATCACGGAGCCCGAGACCGCCCAGCGTGTGATCGACCGGACGATCGAGCGCTTCGGCCGGGTCGACACCCTCGTCAACAACGCCGGGGTCTACATCAGCAAGCCCTTCACCGACTACACCATCGATGACTACGTCGCGATCACCTCGGTGAACCTGGCCGGTTTCTTCCACCTCACCCAGCGAACGATCCCGCAGATGCTGCGGCGAGGTAGCGGGCACATCGTGAACATCTCCACGAGCCTGGTCGACCAGGCCGACAGCGCGCGACCTTCGGCCCTGGCGGCACTCACCAAGGGAGGACTCGTGGCCGTGACCCGTTCGCTGGCCATCGAGTACGCGGCGCGTGGGCTGCGGGTCAACGCGGTGTCGCTCGGGGTCATCGCGCCGCCCGCGCGTGATCCGGAGTCCTACACAGGGCTGGCCGAACTCCATCCGCTCGGCCGACTCGGCGAGGTCGCCGACGTCGTCGCGGCGATCCGCTATCTCGACGACGCCACCTTCGTCACGGGCGAGACGGTGCATGTCGACGGCGGCCAGGCCGCCGGTCGCTGATTCGCCACGGATTCCGCGCGCCGCCGGTCGGCCTCAGTCCCGCTCCGGGATCGGCTCGGCCAACGCCGCGCGCGATGGAGGCGCCGGGAAGGGCGCGGCGAAGTACTGGGTCTCGTGGGTCACGAGACCGTCGGTGAACTCCATGATGCTCACCGAGCGGATGACTGAACCGTCGTAGGTGATCACGCACTCGCTCACCCAGATGTCATCGCCACCCAGGATTCGGGTGACGGTGAAATGGCGCTCTGCCGGGTGCCCGCCGCGTTGCGCGGCGATGGTCGGGCGGCCCCGGAAACGCTCCCCGGACTGGGGATAGTCCAAGATCGCGTCCGGGGCGTAGATCGCGTGCTCGATCTCGATGTCGCCGAGCTCGGATGCGCTCCAGTGCTCGGCTATCCGCTCCCGGGTCCTCGCGTCACGGCCGGCACCGGCCTCGCCCACTGTCTCCCTGACGACGTCGTCGTCGGCGCTCACCGTCGTCAGCCGCGGCCGTAGGTCGCCGCCGTCTTGTCCTCGAACTCCAGACCCACCACCGGGTCGTCGCCGATGACCCAGGCGTCGTGACCGGGGGAGAGTCGGTACGCGTCTCCGGCGCCCAGGTCCGCCTCGGTCCCGTCGTCGGCCACGATGTGGAGCCGCCCGGCCACCAGATAACCGAGATGGGCCGCCTGGCAACTGTCGGTGCCCGCAATGGGCTTGATGCACTCCGACCAACGCCAACCCGGCTGCAGCGTCAGCCGGGCGACGGTCGCCTCACCGAGCTGCACGACATCGACGCTGGTCTTGTCCGGTGTCCTGCGTTCGTCGGGCTGATCCATCCTCTTCAACTCGATTGCCGCCATGGTCTCTCCTTCGATCGATCTGCCGGTGCTCGCGCCCACGCGTCAGACGAGCTGGTGGAACTGCGCGTACATGTCCGCGCGGTGAAGCGGCCACGGCGTGCTCGTGATCCCGAACTCGGCGCCACCCTCCCGGACGGGCGCGAACTGTGCCGAACCGTAGAATTCGTCGGCGTGTTCTTCTGTCTCCCAGACGTCGATCACCCGCCAACGCCCGCCGTCGGCCGCGCCCGCAAGGTGCGCGAGCAGGCCGTCCGGGTAGGGGCCGTCCGTGGCTCCGAGGCCCATGGCGTCCATTGCTCGGTCGTAGTCGGACTGAGCCATGCTGGCGGCCTCGAACATGAATGCGATCGCCATCACTGGTCTCCTTGAGCCGTAGTGCTCGGATTGAGTAGCTCAGTGTGAGCCCGGCCCGGCACAGGGATGCCCAAGACCACTCGTTCAGCCCACGACCCTGCACCCCTGAGTGTGTGACCTCTTACTGTGAGCGTGCGATGGAGATCCATTCACGTCCTCCTCTCGAGCGGGCACGATCTCAATGGGCCCCACTCATTGCCTCTCCGCCGTGAAATCGTCGCCCGACATGTGTGCGCTCCGGCGTCGGAAGGGTCGTTGTGGTGTTCGGAAACGGGGATCAGATTTCGGTCCGCGCCGCTCCTGCGGCCGAAGGAGTCAGATCAGGCATCCTGAACTGGTCTTTTCGGGTAATATCCTGCGCTCCAGCCTTTTCTGATGTCACGCTGGGTGAATACGCAGGGGTGTCTAGATCATCATTCAGGCGGGGGCGGGAGATGACACTCGAATCAGCGGGGGAGCCGGACTTTTCGGAGGAACTCGACGACCTCGAACGGGATCGGTATCTCGCGGCCGCCGAAAGGGCCCGGCAGGTGTATCCGGGCGCCCTGGGCGAGCTGTTGCATCGAGAGCTCGTGGCGTTCGCGGACTTCGGTTACCGACTCGCGGTGGACAGCTTCATTCCCCGGCTCGCGTCCGAGGTGCTCTCCGACACCCGCGACGGCGAACGGCCCTCGGGTCGTCCGACCGTGGTGTGAGCCGGACCATGAGCGCCTCGGCACCGGCCACCATGGGATATCGCCCCCCGGCCGGGCACGTCATCCCCGCTCAGCCGATCGTCAGAGGCAACGTCGCCGTTCTCGACTCCCACGAGAAGTCCCGACTCACCGCGGCCGCCCACCATGCCCGCCGGGTCTATCCCGGAACGGTCGGCGAACTGGTCGACCGGGAGCTCCGCGCCTACGCCGAGTCCGGGCACGGTCTCGCCGGTGACGGCCTCGCCCTGCGGCTGGCACGGGAGATCCTCGCCCTCCCGGTGTCCGCGCCTGCGCCCCGCGAGCCGGTCGACCCCACCCGGGGAGCCCGAGCGGCTCCGGACCGACACCCGACCACGGGGAAGCGCATCGTGACCGCCACGCCGCCGGCCTGACCGGGACCTTCGACCCTGGCCCGGGACCTCGCTCCTGCGCGACCATGGAGACCAGCGGGTGTGCGCCCGCGGGGACCGACGACGCGGGGGCCGACCATCCGGGAGACGACACGCGAGCCCAGGCTCGGCGGACTCCCCGGATCCGCTCGGTCGACCGGGGCCTTGCGGGCCGACCGGCTCCTGCGGTCGATGATGGCCGTCGCCGACGGCCTCGACGCCGAGCAGACCCTGGCGCGCATCGTCCGCGAGGCGGTCGATCTCGTCGATGCCCGCTACGGGGCCCTCGGTCTGCTCGACGACGCGGGCACCGGGCTCGCCCGCTTCGTGACGGTGGGCCTCGACGAGGTGACGAGGGCCGGGCTGGGCCTGCCGCCGACCGGCCGCGGGCTACTGGGTGAGCTGATCCGCCACCCGGAGCCGCTGCGCCTGGAGGACCTCCGCGACCACCCCGCCTCCATCGGGATGCCGCCGGGCCATCCGCCGATGGCGTCGTTCCTCGGCGTTCCGGTGCGCGTGCGGGATCGGGTGGTCGGCAACCTCTACCTCACCGACAAGCGCGACGGGTCGTTCACGACCGACGACCAGGACGTGATGACCACCTTGGCCGCCGCGGCAGGCATCGCCGTCGAGAACGCCCGGCTGCACGCCCGCACGCGGCGCCTGGTGGCCCAGACCCGGCTGCGGCAGCGCTGGTTGGAGGCCGCCGGGGAGATCACGACGACGTTGCTGGCCGGGGCCGTCCCCGGGGAGGCGCTCGCCCTGGTCGCGCAACGGGCCGCGGAGCTCATCGGGGCCACCGGCGCCCTGATCACGACCCCGCCGGACGAGGCCCGCGGGGACGACGACGAGCCCACCGTCCGGGTCACGGTCGTCGTCGGGCTCGAGGACCGCTTCCCCGCCGGGACCCGGTTGCCGGTGCGCGGCACCGTGCTCGGCGCCGTCTCCTACTCCGGGAGCCCGCAGGTCGCCGACCAGCTCGTGCTGCGGCCCGGCGGGGAGGGGGAGGGCCCCGGGCTCGCCGTGCCGATGCGCGGCGGAGAGGACATCAGCGGCGTGCTGGTGGTGGTCGGCGTGGACCACTGGGCCGAGTCCGTCGGGGACGACGGACTGTCGATCCTGGCCTCGTTCGCCGACCAGGCCGCGCTGGTCCTGCGCCACGCCGAATCGCAACGTGCGCGGCGTCAGCTGGACGTCGTCACCGACCGCGAACGCATCGCGGCGGACCTGCACGACCACGTGCTGCAGCGGCTGTTCGCGCTGGGCCTGGGCCTGCAGGCCGCGCACGCCCGGCTGCCGCACTCCGAGGCCGCCGCCCGCGTGGACGACGCGGTGGACCAGATCGACGGGATCATCCGCGACATCCGCACCTCGATCTTCGACCTGCATACCGCCCGGGGCGGAGGCGATCGGGCGGTGCGCATCCACGAGGCCGCGACCGAGATGGCCGCCGACACCGCGATCGAGCGGGTGGTGCGGTTGTCCGGGGCGGTGGAGGACATCCCCGAGGAGCTGGCGGTCGCGGTGGAGGCGGTGGTGCGCGAAGGCGTGAGCAACGCGGTGCGCCACGCCGCGCCCTCGCGGGTCACCGTGACCGTCTCGGCGGACTCCGTCCTCGCGGTCGAGGTCTCCGACGACGGCATCGGCATCCCGCCGACCGTGGCGCGCAGCGGGCTCGCGAACCTCGCCGCCCGAGCCCGTGCGGCCGGCGGCGACATCCGGATCGCCCCCATGCCGGTGGGCTCCGGAACCCGCCTGACGTGGTGGGTCCCCCTCGACGCCGTCGGACACGACGACGTCGGACAGGACGACGCGGGGTGTGGGCGACGCCCGTGCCCGAGCGCAGAAGAGAGCGACAGATGACGACGGTGTTCCTGGTCGACGACCACGAGGTGGTCCGCCGAGGGGTGGCCGACCTGCTCGGCGCGCACGAGGACCTCACGGTCGTCGGTGACGCCGGCAGCGTGGCCGAGGCCCTGGCACGCATCCCGGCCCTGGCCCCCGAGGTGGCGGTGCTCGACGTGCGGCTGCCCGACGGGAGCGGCGTGGAGCTCTGCCGGGACCTGCGCTCGCGGATGCCGGACCTGCGCTGCCTGATGCTGACGTCGTACACCGACGAGCAGGCGATGTTCGACGCCGTGCTCGCCGGGGCCAGCGGGTTCGTCATCAAGGACGTCCGGGGCAACGACATCGTGAACGCGGTCCGCGAGGTCGGCGCCGGACGGTCGCTGCTCGACGGCCGCGCCGCGACCGCGTTGATGAGCCGGCTGCGCGAGCGGACCGTGGCCGTCGACCCGCTCGCCGAGCTCACCGACAAGGAGCGGGAGGTCCTCGGTCACATCGGTGAGGGCCTGACCAACCGGGAGATCGGCCAGCAGATGTTCCTGGCCGAGAAGACGGTCAAGAACTACGTGTCGGCGCTGCTGGCCAAGCTCGGGATGCAGCGCCGCGTGCAGGCGGCCGTGCTGGCCCACCAGGTGAACAGTCAGGCGTCAGGACGCTGACGGCAGGACCGTCGGCCCCGCCCGGCCTCACGGCGCGGAGGCTCCGTAGGTGCGCATCATGTCCGCCACCACGTCCATGGTCCGGGATCCGCCGGTGTCCGGACGCTGTGCGAGGGCGGTGACCACGAGCCAGGGGTCGCCTGACGGCGCGGCGGCCGTCATCCAGTCGTCCACTCCGCCTTCCGGCACGGAGGGGTCCTGGGCCGTCCCCGACTTCGCCTCGACCGGGACCCCGACGCCGGCCAGCGCGGACCCCGTCCCGACGGTGACCATCGCCCGCATTCCCGCGCGGACCGGCTCCAGCCGGTCCGCGAAGGGCAGTGGCGTCGGCATCGGGTGGGGCAGCGCGGTGGCCCCCGGACCGGTGCCCACCGCCATCCCGAGATGCGGCGTCGCGAGCGCCCCCGTGGCGACGGCGGCGGTCCACCGGGCGTCCTGCAGCGGCGTGACCTGGATCGGCCCCTGCCCGATGCCCAGGATGACCGTCGAGCCCGGGTACCAGGTGCCGCCGGCCGCGGCGACGGTCGCGGGGGTGCCGAGGTAGCCGGGGCTCTCCCCGGGCAGGTCGATGCCGGTGGCGCTCCCGACGCCGAGCGCGTGGGCGGTGTCGATCATCGTCTCGGGGCCCAGGGCGACCGCGAGCTGGTAGAAGTACACGTCGTTCGACCAGGCGATCGCGTCGACGAGGTTCTGCGGGGGCAGGACCCGCCAGTTGTTGAAGGTGTGGTCGCCGTAGGTGAAGCTGCCGCCGGTGGGGATGACCCGCTCCGGCGGGATGACCGGGCGGATCATGTCGGCCGTGGCGTTGACGAGCTTGTAGGTGGAGCCCGGCGGGACGGCGGACGCGATGGCGTGGTCGAGCAGCGGGCTGCCCGGGGCCGCCGAGGCGCCCTTGAGCGCGGTGGTGTCCAGCGGCGGGCCGTACAGCCCGTTGTCGTGGCTGGGCCAGCTGGCGAGCGCGAGCACGGCGCCGCTGCGGGGGTCCATCGCCACCGCGGCGCCGACCGCCCCGGGCGGGCTCCCGGCCAGGGAGGCGGCGACGTCGGCGACCAGCCGCTGCTGCATACCGAGGTCGATCGTCGTGACCAGGGTGGCGCCGGGCACCGGATCCCGGCGCGCGGCGGCCGCCATCGGCCGGCCGACGGGGTCGACCCAGAAGCACTGCTCGCCCGCCACCCCGCGCAGGACGGCGTCGTAGGTCAGTTCGAGCCCGGCGCGCCCGGTCGTCCCCCGGGGGTCGAGATCGGTCTGCCGGGCGGTCTGGACCGGGGTGGCCGCGCCGACCCACCCGAGGACCGGCGCGAGGGTCGGCCCCGTGGGATAGGCCCGGCGCGCGGCGGGGACGACGACGGTCCCGGGAAGCGCCGCCCGCGCCACGGCGTCACCGACCGGTCCGGGCACGACGCCGGCGTCGAGGTCCACCGTCGTGGCGGGTGCCGGGTCCACCAGCGCGTGGACCGCGGCGGGGGAGCGCCCGAGCAGGGCGGCGAGGCGCGTCGGCGCACCCGGGTCGGCGCGCAGCAGCGCGGGCGCGAGCCGGACGTCACGATCGCCCGCGTCGCCGGCCAACAGGGCGCCGTGCCGGTCGAGGACCGCCCCGCGCGGCGCCGGGATCGTCACGCACCGGGTCATCTGGTCGACACCCGCGGCGAGTGCCGCCGGGTCGCGGACGATGCCGACGCCGTAGCCGGCGAACACGGCGAGGACGACGGTCACCGTCGCGACGACGGAGCGGGCGAGCCGGGGACGGACGCGGGCGTCGGAGGTCCACAGGGCGCGTCGCGCCCCGTCGCGGCGACCGCCGAGGGCGAGCCCGAGCGCGGCCAGGTGGACCACGGTGGCGGTGCCCCCGGCCGAGAGGATCGGGAACGGGACACCCGCGATCGGCAGCAGCCCGAGGTTCCCGCCGGTGGACACGACGAGCTCGACGCCGAGCAGCACCGCGAAACCGGCGCAGAGCAGCCGGCCCGCGGCACTGCGCGGTGACCGGGCCCCGAGCACGCACCGCCACACGATCACGAGTCCGGCGAGCACCGCCAGCCCGGCCGCGACCGCGCCCCAGCCCGAGGCGAGTGACGCGAGCGCGAGGTCGGTCTCGCGCTCGGGCAGGTACCCCGCGGCCAGGGTGTGCACCGGGTCGGTCCGGTCCCCCCACCAGCCGCCCCGCGCGATCGCGAGGCGGGCCTGCCGGACCGCCCAGCCCGGGCCGGCGGCCGACTGCGATCCGGTGAGGAAGGTGCCGAGCCGGGCGAGCTGGTAGTCGTGCAGCAGACCCAGGGCGAGAGGGGCCGCGACGGCGGCGCCCGCGAGGACGGGCAGCAGGTGCCGCGACGGGACGCGCGCGATGACGAGCACGGCGGCCGCCGTCGCGGTGAGCAGGGTGGCGGTGGACAGATCCGGCTGGCCGGCGACGAGCACGATCGGCACGGCCGCCAGCGGCAGTGCCACCGCGAACCGCCGCCAGGTGGGGCGGCCGTGTCCCAGAACGGCCGCGAGCACGAGCGGGACGGCGAGCTTGGCGAGCTCGGAGGGCTGCAGCGTGAGCGCACCGCCGCCGAGCCAGCGACGGGCACCGTTGACCTCGAGCCCGGCGACGAGCACCGCGAGCAGCAGCGCCACGGTCGTGCCCCACACCGCCCAGGCCAGCCCGGGCGTGACCGGACGGCGCCGGGCGGCGAGCACGAGCAGCAGCACGAGTCCCAGGCCGCCGGTGACGAGCTTGGTGGCCGCCGCGCCGGTCTCCCCGGCCGCCGCCAGGTTCGCCGCGCCCAGACCCAGCAGCGTGACCGCGGCGAGGACGGCGGCGACGTCGGCTGCGGCCTCCCGCCGGGGCTCGGCCCCGCGTTCCTCCCGGGCGCGAGCCCGCTCCCGACGGTGTGCCGCGCGGTCCTGCCTGCCGGCGCGGCGGGTCGGGACGGCACGCCGCAGCCACCGACGCAGCCGGGCGACGGGCCCCCGGCGCGTCCGGCCCCATCCGGCGCCGGGGTCCGGGACCCGCGCCGCCTCGTCCCAGCCGCCACCCGCGTCGTCGTTCAGCACGGTCCCGCTCCGATGCTCACGGCGGGCGACGCCGCGTGCGAGGGCTCAGCGGTGACGGCGAGGACGGCGAGCGCAGGGCCGGGCGGCAGCGCGACGGTGGCCACCCCGTAGTCGCCGCCCGTCACCGCGGTGACCCCGGCGCCGAGCGGGACCAGCGTGCCGCGGCAGCGGTCCAGGACGAGCAGCGTCCAGGGGACGGGCGCCGCGACGGCCCCGGGGAACCGGTCGACCCCGACCACGACGGTGCACGGGCCCGACGCGGCGCACGGGGGGTCGAGGACGCGGAGGCGGACCGCGGCGATCGCACCGGCGGACGCGGGCGCCACGACGGGGATCGCCGGGAGCGTGGGGCCGGGGACGCTCGCCGGGGCGGTCGGGACGCCTGCCGCGTCGCGCAGACGGGCCAGGTCGGTCTCGATGCGCCCCTGGAGCAGACCCAGTTCCGTGACCACCACGACCACCAGCGCCGCGAGCGCCGCCAGCCAGGGCCAGGCGCGGCGCCAGATCCGGGACCCGGCGGCGCGGGTGCTCCGAGGCGGCCGGGGAGGGGGGAACGGTGGGGCGGCCAGGACACGGTCGGGCCGCGTCGATCGGGTGGGGCGGCTGGGCGCAGGGGTCATCGTGGCGTCCCGGGGACCAGGGTCGGGCTCGGCGGTCAGGCGGGACGGGCGTGGGGTTCGGGCCGGGCCCCGGCCAGGGCGAGGCCCTCCGCGACACAGGTCCTCGGCCGGTCGGGCACCTTGACGGGGAACCCCAGGGCGCTCTCCAGCTCGTCGCGCAGATGCGGCGCGAGCGAGCCGCCA
>NZ_DASXJS010000085.1:0-19297 GCF_036497245.1 Actinomycetospora sp.
GTCCGAGGAGGGTCTGCACTACCTGCGCCCGGAGACCGCGCAGGGCATCTTCGTGAACTTCGCCAACGTCATGTCGACCGCGCGCAAGAAGCCGCCGTTCGGCATCGGCCAGATCGGCAAGAGCTTCCGCAACGAGATCACCCCCGGCAATTTCATCTTCCGCACGCGCGAGTTCGAGCAGATGGAGATGGAGTTCTTCGTCGAGCCCGGCTCCGACGAGCAGTGGCACCAGTACTGGATCGACGAGCGGACCCGTTGGTACACCGGGCTCGGCATCGCTCGGGACAACCTGCGCCATTACGAGCACCCCAAGGAGAAGCTCTCCCACTACTCCAAGCGCACCGTGGACGTGGAGTACCGCTTCGCGTTCAACGCGGGCCAGGAGTGGGGCGAGCTCGAGGGCGTCGCGAACCGCACCGACTTCGACCTCACCACGCACTCGAACCACTCCGGGGTCGACCTGTCGTACTACGACCAGGCCACCGACTCCCGGTACAAGCCCTACGTCATCGAGCCCGCGGCCGGTGTCGGCCGCCCGATGATGGCGTTCCTGCTCGAGGCCTACTCCGAGGACGAGGCCCCGAACGCCAAGGGTGGCGTGGACAAGCGCACGGTGCTCAAGCTCGACCCGCGCCTGAGCCCGGTGAAGGCGGCCGTGCTGCCCCTGAGTCGCAACTCCGACCTCTCGCCGGTCGCGCGGGACGTCGCCGCGACCCTGCGCCAGCACTGGAACGTCGACTTCGACGACGCCGGGGCCATCGGCCGCCGCTACCGGCGCCAGGACGAGATCGGCACGCCGTTCTGCATCACCATCGACTTCGACTCGCTCAACGACCAGGCCGCCACCGTGCGCCACCGTGACGAGATGACCCAGGAGCGGGTTGCGCTCGACCAGCTCGAGAGCTACCTGGCCGCCCGACTCATCGGCTGCTGATCCGCCGGGGCCGCCCTCGGCCTGCGCTCGTCCCCGTGCGGGACGAGCGTCGGCGAGTGCGCGGTTGCGCATGCTCGGGTTATCAAGCACCATCCAGGTGGATGGCGCATGGAGGGTAGGACGCGATCGTGGGAGAGGCGGACAAGACCGAGAAGATCACCGTCAACCTCGGGTTGGTGGATCTCGGGCACATCGACCTCCTGGTGCAGGAGGGCTTCTACACGACGCGCACCGACTTCATCCGGACCGCCATCCGCAACCAGCTGAGCGCCAACGGCCCGGCCCTCGACCGCACGGTCGCCCGCCGGACGCTGGTGCTCGGCACCCAGCACTTCTCCCGGAGCGACCTGGAAGCCCTGCGCGACGCGGGCGAGCAGGTCCACATCCGGGTGCTGGGGCTGGCGAGCCTCGCCGAGGACGTCACCCCCGACCTGGCGGTGGCCACCATCGCCTCGGTCGAGGTCCTCGGCGCGTTCCGCGCGAGCCGGGCCGTGAAGGCGGCGCTGGGTCCCCGGATCGTCTGAGCCGTCGGCGGCGTCGGGGTCCTCCCGTCGCCACGCACGCCGCTCGAGGGGACGACGACATGACCGCACCGCGCACACCGGGAGAAGCCGCCCGACGCCTGGCCGAGACGATGACGGCCCGGGTCACCGAGCGCATGACCCGCGGAATGCCCGGCCCGGCCGCCGAGGCCGTCCGTGCAGCGGCGGCCCGGGGGACCAGCGTCGCCGGGGGCGGCCCGGCCTCCGCCGCGATGCGCGAGGCCACCCGGTTGACGCGCGCCGGACGGCTCACCGAGGCGATGACGGTCCTGCAGGGCGCCGCGGGCGCCGGGAACGTCCCGACGACGGCGGGCGCGGGCTCGGCGCGGGCGACCCGGGGGTCGTTCACCGGCCCGGCCGGCACGCGCACCTACCGCGTCGTCGCGCCCTCGAATCCGCAGGAACACCCGCCGCTGCTGGTGATGCTGCACGGCGGCACCCAGGACGCGGACGTCTTCGCGGCCGCGACCGGGATGGACGAGGTGGCCGAGCGCGAGGGGTTCGTCGTCGTCTACCCGGAGCAGGCGCGGTCGGCGAACGCGATGGGCTACTGGAACTGGTTCGAGCCCCGGCATCAGGGCCGGGACGGCGAGCCGTCGCTGATCGCCGGCATCGTCGGGGAGGTCGCGGCCGAGCACGGGACCGACCCGGACCGGGTGTTCGTCGCCGGCTTCTCGGCCGGCGCGGCGATGGCGGCGGTGATGGGGGCGGCGTACCCGGACCTCGTCGCCGCCGTCGGTGTCCACTCCGGGCTCGCGGCCGGGGCGGCCCGCGACGTCGGGTCGGCGTTCGCCGCCATGCGCTCCGGCGCTTATCGCCCGGGCCGCAGCCGTGTGCCGACGATCGTGGTCCACGGCGGCGAGGACGGGACGGTCGCCGTCGCCAACGCCGGCCGCGTCGCCGAGTCCGCCCTCGACGGCGTGCCGGGGTGCGCGCGGTCCGAGGAGCGCGGCGGCGGCCAGGGCGGCCGCGACTGGACCCGCGAGCGCTGGACCGACCCCGAGGGCGGGGTCCGCGTGGAGAGCTGGACCGTCCACGGCAGCGGCCACGCGTGGTCGGGAGGCCGGGCCGGTGGTTCGTACACCGACCCCTCGGGCCCGGACGCGAGCGCGGCGATGGTCGCCTTCTTCGGAGCCGGCCGCGACTGACGGCCCTCGTAGGGGCTCAGCCGACGCCGGCGGTCTCGCGGAGCAGCGCGGGAGGGACCACCACCTCGGTCCGTCCGGTGGCGACGTCGTAGACCAGGCCCGAGACCAGGAAGCCGCCGGCCAACGACGGCGATGACCTGAGGGCCTCGACGTCCACGGCGACCGCGGCCCGGGGATCGTCGATCCGCTTCGCCGGGAGCTCCTGCTCCCCGACCCCGAAGTAGGCGGACAGCATGGCGGGCTCCCCGCCGAGCCGGGTGATCCCGCACTGCGTGTGGTGGAGCACGACGAGATCCCAGCCGGTGCCCATGTCACCCCCGCCGGCCTGCGTGACCTTGCGGAGCATCACGAGCTCGGCGACGGTCGCGGGGGTGACCCGGCCGCCGACGTTGCGGATGATCGCCGCGTCCCCGAGCGCGACACCCAGGACGTGGGCCGGGTCCACACGCGGGTCGACACAGCCGATGATCAGCGTCTTGAGCGCGGGCATCAGGGTCAGTCCGGAGGGGAATCGATGCTCGGCGAAATCGTCGTTCCGCTCGGTCAGGACGGTGATCGTGTCCATGTGATCGCTCTCCGTGTGCTCATGGCCGGCGCCGATCGCCGAGCCGAACACCTGATTCTGGACCGCTCGGTCCGTCAGTCAATCACTCAGGTAGCGGCAGCACGATGCGCAGCCGGGTGGCGATCCGCCGGGACACGACGGCGCCGGTCACCACAGCTCACCACCGGTGAGGACATAGACGAACGGCACGACGGGGATCAGCGAGAGGATGCCCCAGACGATCTTCTGGCTGCCACTGAGCTCGGGTCGGACGATGAGATTGAGCCAGATCAGGATCACCGCGATGGGGTGCAGGAAGCAGACCAGGATCTCGGCGAGCTTCTTCATGGGCCCTGCCCCTCGGTGATCGGCGTCGGGTCGCCGACGATAGTCCTCGGCGGGCGCCTCGACGAGATCTCGCTTCGGGCCTGGCCGCTGACCGACTCCGGGTCCGAGTCCGACGCCGAGGGGTGGGCGCCGGGGTCGTACCCGGCGCGCAGCGTCGCCACGGTCGCTTCCGGGGTGAGGACGGTGACGACGTCCGGGAGCTCCGCCCGCGTCGTCGGGGGCCCGTAGCCGCCCCACGCCCACGGATGCACCGACGCACCCCGGACGAGCCAGAACCCGTCGTCGAGGGTGATCATCACGCCGTCCGGGAGGGTCGCCAGGTCTTCGTGGTGGGTGCGGTGCCTGCCGTCGTCGTCGAGCCGGTCGGCGTGCAGGCGACGGTCGATCTCCCGGGCGCCGCGGGCGTCGTCCGGATGGGCCTGTTCCCAGGCGCGCCGGAAAGCCTGGTAGTCGTGGTGGCGGCACTCGCCGCACGGCCGGTGGCCCGCCGCGAGCGCGGTGGGCTCGTCGAGGAAGTACAGCTCGGTGAGACGGTTCGGCTGCCATTGCGTCCGCTGCCTGCCGTGGAACTCGAGGACGCAGACGATCCACAGGCGGCCCCGGTGATGGCGCGCCGGGTGGCCCCCGGCATCCAGGAGCTGGCCCCGGTTGCCCCAGAAGAGGCCGCGGTCGGCGACGGCGTGCGTGGAGCCGTCGGGGGCGACCCGGTTGGGCCGGCCGGTGGCGTTCGGTGTCACGAAGGCATCGTCCACCCGGGGTCCGACAGCATCCGGGGATGCGGCGGACGGGCGGGCGCCGAGGGAGTCACTGCGTGCCGATCGGATCTCCGTCTGGGCGCGCAGCGACTCCCTGATCACCGTCGGGCGCGCGACCCGGTTGGGCCGGCCGCCGGCGTTCGCGTCACGTCTGCTGCGTGGCCCGTCCCGTCCCTGTCCGGGAGGACGAGCCCCCCGAGCGCGCCGCGGGGATGTCCGGGCTGGTGACCGTCTCCGTGCTGCGGTCCCGGGAGGCCGCGTCGAGCAGCTCACCGATCCGTGAGCCGTCGCGCAGGGGCACGGTCCACTCGTCGATGACCATCCGCAGCACGACGGCGTCGCCCGCGGTCGTGATCTCGGCGAGGCGCAGCCCACCCGGCAGCTCGGGCGGCGGGGCCGTGCCGGACGGCATCCACCACGTCGAGGTCCACCGGCCGAGGGGCGTGATCAGCGCGACGGGGACGAAGCGCAGGCCGTCGTCGGCGACCTCGGGCTCGATCACGAGCTCGATGCCCGGCAGCCACGGCGAGCGCATCTCGCCGTCCACGACGCTGACCTCGGGACTCGGCCCGTCCTGATCCCCCAGCTGGGCGAGCGAGTCCGGGCCCACCGTGGCGGTGATGGTCACCCCGGTGGCCGCGACGGTCGAGCCGACCGTGAGCGTCTCGCACTCCACGACCATCTCCCGGGCGTCGATCTCCGGTGAGGCGACGTCGTGCAGCACCACCTCGACGTCCCGGGCCCGCCCCAGTGACCAGCGGGAGCCCTCTGGCCGCCCGTGCAGCGACACGATCGTGCACGCGGTGTCCCGGACCGTGAAACGCCGTCCCGCCAGCCCCCGCCCGACGCGGCGCAGCAGCGCGAACCACATCCGGGCAGGCGTCGGGGTCGACTCGTCTCGGTCGTCCATGACCCCGAGTGTGGGCGCGCCGCGGGCGTCTCCGGGTGGGCAATCGGGGGAGCACGATGTCCGGCGGTTCCGGCGGGCCGAGCGGTGGTCGTGCCTCGCCCGTCGGCAGGGCCGCGTGAGCCGGATCTCGTTCCGACGGGGGATGCCGCTGACCGCACGGTGGGGGTGACGCCAGGTGATCACCCGATGGGCCACCGGCGCTGGCGGGCGCCGTCGGTGCTGGTCAGGCTGTTGCGCTCGTCGGCGGCCCTGTCGTGGTCTCTCGCGCCGCCCGTCCCGCCTTGTCGCAGTGATTCACAACGACAAGGCGGCAGGGCGACCGCGGGAGCCCGCGACAAGGCGGCCGGGTAGCCGGGGAGGCTCGCCACACGGCGGCTGTCCACCGGACTCGGGCGGGGGACTCAGGCGGAGGCGCGCAGCGACGCCGCGAGCCGCACGAACCCCTCGTCGAGCGGCACCTGCGGGACATAGCCGAGGTCGCGGCGCGCGGCGCTGATGTCGAACCAGTGGGCGGTGGCCAGCTGGCGGGCGAGGAACCGGGTCATCGGTGGGTCGCCGACGTCTCCGAGGCCGGGGACCCGTTCGAGCACCCGCCACACGGTCTCCACCGCGGCGCCCGCCGCGACGGCGACCGGCAGCGGCACGGTGCCGTGGACCGGCTCCAGCCCGCCCGCGACGACGATCCCGTTGACCAGTTCGTGCACCGGGCGCGGATCCCCGGAGGTGATGAAGTACGGCCGTCCCGCGCAGTCCGCGCCCGGGGCGAGCCGGTCGGCGGCGTCGAGGTGGGCCCGGGCGGCGTCGTCGACGTAGGTGGTGTCGATGATCGCCGTCCCGTCGCCGACGAAGCGCAGCCGGCCGCTGCGGGCGCGGTCGAGGATGCGGGGCACGAGCTGGGTGTCGCCCGGGCCCCACACCAGGTGCGGGCGCAGCGCCACCGTCGCCAGGTCGGGGCCGTTCGCGGCGAGCACCAGCCGCTCGGCCTCGGCCTTCGTCTCCGGGTAGGCCGAGTCGAAGTGCGTGGCGTAGGGCAGCGACTCGTCGCCGCCGTCGATGTCCCCGCCGGTGTGCACCACGCTGGGCGTGCTGGTGAAGACGAGCCGCCCGATGCCCGCCTCACGGCAGGCGGCCAGCAGCACCCGCGTGCCCTCGACGTTGCTGTGCCGGAACTGCGCGGCGCTGCCCCGGATCCCGGCCCGGGCCGCCACGTGGAGGACGACGTCACAGCCGGCGACGGCGGTCCGCGCGGTCCCCAGGTCGGTCAGGTCCCCGCGCACCGTCGTGACCCCGCGCTCGCGCAGCGCCGGGTAGTCGCCGCGGGCGAGGCTCGTGACCTCGTCGCCGCGCGCCAGCAGTGCGTCGACGACCGCGCCGCCGAGGAACCCGCCGCCGCCGGTGACCAGCGCCTTCACGCTAGCTCCCGCGTCGCCCAGCGGCCCAGCGCCTCGCGGTCGATCTTGGAGTTGTGCCGGGGGTCGACGGGCAGCGCGGGGTGCTCGAGCAGCGTCGTGATCGCCCGGGTGCGGGTGTCCGCGGCGGCCAGCGCGCGCAGTTCGTCGGACACCTCGACGGTCAACCGGGACCCGGCGAGCATCTCGACGACCACCACCGGGGTCTGACCGACCCCCACGAGCGCGCAGCGGCGCACCGCCGGGTGGTGGTTGAGCACCTCCTCGCACGGGACGCTGTGCAGCGGCCCGTCGGCGGTGTGCACGACGTGGGCGACGCGCCCGGCGAACCACAGCCTGCCCTCGGCGTCGGCGGAGGCGAGGTCGCCCGTGCGGTGGGCGAGCCTGCCGTCCCAGCGCAGCTTCGCGGCCGCGGTGGCCTCGGGGCGGTCGGCGTAGGCGGGGCTCACCACGGGGCCGCGCACCACCACCTCCCCGACCTCGCCGGGCGCGACGAGCCGGTCCGGGGTCAGCGTGTCCACCGGCCCGTCGCTCACGCGCATGAGGGCGACGTCGACGCCGGGCACCGGCCGTCCCACGCAGATCCCGTCGTCGGGCAGGGCCAGTAGCTCGTCGCTGCCGATGGAGGCGACCGGCAGGGCCTCGGTGGCGCCGTAGGGGGTGTGGACCTGCGCGCCCGGGCCGAGCAGCGCGAGCACGCGCCGCTGGGTCTCGCGCGGAACCGGGGCGCCCGCCGAGATGATCTGGCGCAGCCACGGGATCCGGGTCCCGGCGGGCGCGCCACGGCCGAGCCGGTCGAGCAGGGCGGGGGAGCCGAACATGACGGTCGCCCCGCTGCGCTGCGCGGCGTGCACCAGGCGCGAGGGCACGACCTTCGCGGGCCGGGTCGGGTCCATCCGCGGCACCACCGTCGTCATCCCGAGCGCAGGCCCGAACAGCGCGAACGGCGGGAAGGTGGCGAGGCTGACGTCGCCGGGCCCGAGGCCGTAGAGGTCGCGGATGAGGCCGGCCTGGGCGAGCAGCCCGGACTCGTGGTGCTCGACGCCCTTGGGCGGGCCGGTGCTGCCGCTGGTGAACAGGATCGCGGCGGGCGCACCGTCGGGACGCGGCTCCGGCTCGCGCGGCCCGCGTCGGGCTCCGTCACGCTCGAGGCGCCGCAGCGACGTCGTCCGGGGCACGGGGACGGGCCCGGCGGTCACGGCGAGCCGCGCGTCCGGGCACCAGTGCAGCACCCGGCGCGCGAGGTGGGCCTTCGCGATCCCGACGAAGGCCTCCGGTGCGGCCTCACCGAGGCAGTCGCGTACCCGGGCGAGCCCGATGCCGGGGTCGACGACGACGGGGACGGCCCGCACCCGCAGCAGGGCGTAGGCCAGCACGAAGAAGTCGTCGATCGGGGGCACGAGCAGCGCGGTGCGGGTGCCCGGGCCGACGCCCGCGGCGAGCAGGCCCGCCGCGGCGGCCTCCACCCGTCGTTGCAACGCCCCGAAGGTGACCGTGCGCATGCCCCCGACGACTCCCGTCGGCAGCACCAGGGCGGCGTCCCCGGGGCGGGCCGTGGCGTGCGCGGCGAGCATGCCGTCCAACGTCGTGTCGGTGGTGGACACGCTCATCGGTCGGCCAGGAACGTACGGACCCGGGGGACGATCTCCTCGGCGGCGTCCTCGAGCACGTAGTGGCCCGCGTCGGGGTAGCGGTGCACCTCGGCCTCGGGCAGGTACGCGACGAGGTGGTCGAGGATGCCGCCGTCGAACACCGGGTCCTTCATCCCCCAGTGGATCTGCACCGGCTTCGCGTCGAGCAGCGGCAACCGCTCGGCGAGGCGGGTGAGCACCGGGTGGGCCGGGTCCGCCGGGCCGGTGGGGATGTCCTGGACGAAGGCGTGCACGGCGACCCGGTGGGCCGGGCGGTCGTAGGGGGCGAGCAGGCCGCGGCGGGCCTCGGCGTCGAGCCACCACCGGCCGCTGCCCATGGCCAGAGCCCCGAGCGAGAACGCGTTGAACCGCCGGACGGCGACGTCCCCGACGACCGGCAGCCGCGCCGCCTGCAGTGACCACGGGATGCGCTTGTCGGCCGGCAGCGGGAACGCGCCGGTGTTGAGCACGACGACCTTGTCGATGCGGTCGAGGTGCTCCACCGCCCAGGACAGCCCGATCGGCCCGCCCCAGTCGTGCACGACGAGCGAGAGCGGTTGGTCGAGGTCGAGGGCGTCGACGAACTCGGTCAGGTCGGCGACCCGGCGCCCGAGCGTGTGCGGGTAGTCGGCGAGGGCGGGCTTGTCGGAGCGGCCCATCCCGATGTGGTCCGGCGCGATGGCGCGGAACCCGTCGTCGGGGAGGATGGCCAGCAGCGACCGGAAGTAGAACGACCAGGTCGGGTTGCCGTGGACGTGCAGGACCGGCCGTGCTGCGCCCACTCCGTCGGGCCGCTCGTCGACGTAGGCCATCGTGTGCCCGCCGATCTCGACGGTGCGGGTCGCGAAGGGGAACCCGGGCAGGGCCCGCGGCGCCGTCGTGGTCACCAGATCACCTCCGCGGCCGCGGCGTTGATCCCGCTGCCGACGCCCATGAGCATCACGCGGGACCCGTCGGTGACGGTGCCGTCGTCGACGGCCTTCGACAGCACCGTCGGGACCCCGGCCGGGCCGATGTTGCCGAGGGACGGGAACTGCGAGGGGAAGCGGTCGAGGTCGAGGCCCATCTGCTCGGACACCGCGCGGGTGTGCACCTTGCTGACCTGGTGCAGGCAGTAGACGTCGTAGCTCTCGGGGTCCCACTCGAACGCGGCGACGGCGTCCTTCCAGGCGCGGCCACCGAGCTCCATGCCGGCCATGAGCAGGCCGCGGGTGTCGGTGCGCATCTCGTCGGCCTGCCCGACGCACAGCTCGGAGTTCCCGATGGTGCTCGCGCGGCCCAGGCCGCCGAGGAATCGGTGCCCGCCCGGCCCGTCGGCGCGCGAGAGCACCATCGCGACGGCGCCCGACCCGACGGTCAGGGTGGCGAACTGCTCGTGGAACATCGCGCGGGTGGACGTATCGCCCGCGAGTCGCGCGATCGTCGATTCCATGGCGAATCGACTCGTCTCGCCCGCCACCACCAGCCCGTGGTCGATCTCGCCGGACGAGATCATCGTCGAGACGACGTTCATGCCGTTGATGAAGCCCAGGCACGCATTTCCCAGATCGAAGTTCGCCGCTTCCGGCGACAGTTCCATGCGGCCGTGCACGATACTCGCCGTCGACGGTTCCAGATGATCGCGGCTCACCGAGGTGTTGATCAGGGCGCCGATGTCGGCGCGGGGTACGCCGCTGCGCGCCAGGGCCTCCTCCCCGGCCCGGGCGGCGACCTCGCTGGGCATCGTCCCCTCGTCCCAGATGCGCCGTTCCTGGATGCCGGAGAGCTTCTCGAGCAGGCCCGAGCTGATGCGCAACCGCTTCAGCGTGCCGGCCAGCCGCCCCTCGAGCTCGGTCGAGGTGACCGCGTGCGGCGCGTCGACGTGCGCCAGGCCGGTGATCACCACGTCGTCGTACCGCTGTGCCGCTCTCATCGCCCGAGAATGCGGGAGGGTCACTTGTTCCGCCAGGTGGCCGTGATCGGCTCACATCATTCTTACGGGCACCGACGATCGATACCGGGAATCACACGAACTCGGGTAACAGGAAAGATCGAGACCTGTTTCGGCCGAACGGTGGTATGCCCGTGCTCCACTCGCCGCCAATTCACCTGTCGGGCATCGTACGGCACTACTGTCCGGTACGGCGACGCGCTCTGTGCGACATTCCCGGTATTCGGTGGGCGGTCCGGTGCGGTTGATCATGCCCGTGGTGCAAGCAATGGTCCATTGCTGTCATCTGACGAGCGCGGGGCGCCATCCACTCGAACGCGGGCGGCTGACCCCCGACGAGCCTGCGACGCGGCGCCCGGCCCCGCCGAGTGGGCTCCCGGGGCTGTGCCCGCAGCCCAGCGGGTCCACTCGGGCTGCGACGCGGCGCCCGGCCCCGCCGAGTGGACTCCCGGGGCTGTGCCCGCAGCCCTCCGGGCCCACTCGGCGGGCGGAGCCGGGAGCCTGCACACGGTGGCGTGGAGTGTCGGGGGGACCGCCTACCCTGGCGGTGTGAGTGGGCCGACCAGCAGGAGTCCGTTGAGCGAGGTGCTCGCCGGGACCCCCGGCTCCGACGAGGCCGTCGGTGTCGTCCGGGTGCTGGAGCGGCACGGTTTCGGCACCGTCGAGCCAGGTCAGCTGTTCGCCGCCCGCGGCGAGCACCGGGGCGGTGACCTGCTGCGCGGCGCGGTGGATGACCGGGCGGTCGAGCTCGCCCTCGCCGCGCTCACCGCGCCCACCCTCGGCGAGGCCCACGTGCCCGAGGACGACGCCGTGGCCGCCGGGCTGGCGTGCGCAGGCGGCGCCACCCTGCTCGCCCACGCGCTGGCCGCCGATCCGGCGCGCGCCCTGGCCGCGGCGTTCGCCGCCGGGGCCCCCGCGGCCCTCGTCTCGCCCGTCGACGGGACCCGCGCGCTCGCGGTCACCGGTCCGGCGCTCGACGAGGCGCACGGCTCCCTCGGCTCTGAGGCACTCGACGACGCCGCGCTGGAGCACGTCCGCGGCCTGCTGCGCCGCGGGGCGACCGCCACCGACCGCACCGAGCTCGCGGGGACCGACGTCCTGGTCGACCTGTGGGTGCCGGTGCCCTCGCTGCTCGTGGCGGGCGCCGGCGCGATCGCCGCGGCGCTCGAGGCCCAGGCCGTCGTGCTCGGATGGGGCTACGGGCAGGTCGCGGGCGTCGAGGAGACCACGGCCGCGGTCGCCGCGTTCACCGAGGCCGACGTGCTGGTGCTGCTCGACCACGACCCGGCCTTCGACGCCGCGCTGCTCGCCGGTCTGCGCCACGGGCGCGGGTTCCTCGGCGCGCTCGGCTCGCGTCGCACTCAGGCCGCCCGCCGGGAGCGGCTCCTCGCGGCGGGCGTCACGGAGGCGGGTCTCGCCGGGGTTCGCGGGCCGGTCGGGCTCGACCTCGGCGCCCGCACCCCCGCCGAGACGGCGGTGTCGATCGTCGCCGAGGTCATCGCCTCCCGCAGCGGGCGCGACCCTGCCGCGCTCTCGGCCGGACGGGGGCAGATCGGCGCATGATCCGGCCCGGACAGGCGCCGACCCGGACCCACAGCCGCCCCCGCGCGGCCCTCACGTGGGCGCCCCGGGTCGTCGTCGGAGCCCTCGTCGTCGGCCTGCTGCTGGTGGGCGGCACCGCCGTCCGCGTCTGGGCGCTCGGACGCGTCGACGAGCGCACGCCCACCGACGTGATCCTCGTGCTCGGCGCCGCCCAGTACGACGGCAGGCCGTCCCCCGTGCTCGAGGCGCGCCTGCAGCACGCGCTCACGCTCTACCAGCAGGGTGTCGCCCCGACCATCGTCACCGTCGGCGGGGCCGCGCAGGGTGACCAGTTCTCCGAGGCGGAGAGCGGCGACCGCTGGCTGACCGAGCACGGCGTCCCGAACCGCGACGTCCTCCCCGTCGACGAGGGCCGGGACACGCTGGGCAGCTTCGAGGCGATCGGGTCGGTCGCGAAGGCGCGGAACTGGACCTCCGCGGTGATCGTCAGCGACCCCTGGCACTCGCTGCGCTCCCGCACCATGGCCCGCGATGTGGGGCTCGACGCCACGACCTCGCCGACCAAGACCGGCCCGGTGGTGCAGACCCGGGAGACCCAGTTCTTCTACATCGTCCGCGAGACCGCGGGCCTGCTCTACTACCACTTCGCGCACGCCTCGTCGGACTTCTCCGACCCGAGCCTGCAGTGACCGCGGCCCGGCGGGACCCGCGCGAGCGGTTCTTCCCCGAGGTGCCCAAGCGCGGCCCGGACCGGCGCACGCCGTTCGCGCGCGACCGCGGGCGGGTGCTGCACTCCGCCGCGCTGCGTCGCCTCGCCGGGAAGACCCAGGTCGTCGGACCGGGGGAGGACGCCGAGGTCACGGGCGTGCCCCGCACCCGGCTCACGCACTCCCTGGAGGTCGCGCAGATCGGGCGGGGCATGGCCGAGGAGCTGGGCCTCGACCCCGACGTCGTCGACACCGCGGGCCTCGCCCACGACATCGGGCACCCGCCGTTCGGGCACAACGGCGAGCGCGCCCTCGACGTGATCATGGCGGACGCGGGCGGGTTCGAGGGCAACGCCCAGTCCCTGCGGCTGCTCGCCCGTCTCGAGCCCAAGACCCTCGACGACGAGCGCTGCCGCGGGCTCAACCTCACCCGGGCGACCCTCGACGCCTGCATGAAGTACCCGTGGCCCCGCCGTGCGGGGATCCGGAAGTTCGGGGTCTACGACGACGACGTCGAGGTCTTCGCCTGGGTCCGTGCGGGCCTGTCCGCGGCGCGGGCCGACGTGCCCTGCCTCGAGGCGCAGACCATGGACTGGGCCGACGACGTGGCGTACTCGGTGCACGACGTCGAGGACGCCATCCTCGCGGGCCGCATCGACCCCGACCGGCTCGCCCACCCGGACGACGGCCTCCTCGCGCTCGCCGCCGACGCGTTCGGGGCGGGCGCCGCCGACCTGCAGGCCGCCGCCGCGCGCCTCGCCGGCTACCCGCCCCTGGTGGCCGTGGTCCGCGAGGCCGGGGGACGCGGCGAGCCGGGGACGCTGTCCGCGCAGGTCGCGCTCAAGCACCTGACCAGCGAGCTCGTCGGACGCTTCGTCACCGCCGCCGTCGACGCGACCCTCGCGGTGACCGGTGACACGGTGGGGCCGGACGACGACCTCGTCGTCCCGCCCGGGGTGCGCGCGGAGGTGACGCTGCTCAAGGCGGCCGCCGTGCGCTGGGTGATGTCCGACCCCCAGCGCCTGGCGGCCCAGGAGCGGGAGCGGGGGCTGCTGAGCGACCTGGTCGGCCGGCTCTGCGACGGCGCGCCGGGCGTCCTGGACCCCGCCTTCCGCCCGGCATGGGACGCTGGCCGGGACGCCGCGGCCCGGCTGCGGGTCGTCGTCGACCAGGTCGCGGTCCTCACCGACGCGCAGGCCCGGTCGTGGTCGGCCCGCCTGGACGCCGAGGGACCGCGGCGGTTGGTGTCGGGATGACGGGCAGGCCGGCGACGCCGGCGGGGCCAGGGGGAGGACCGGTGACGGTCGGAGCGGCGGCTGGAGCCGCGGAAGGCACCGCGACCGGTCGGCTCACGATCCGCTCCGCGCACCCGGCCGCGTCCCGCGCCGTCGGGGTCACCGGCGACCTGGCCCGTCGCGCCCGCCGCCGCCCGCTCACCACGACGGCCGTGCTGCTCGGCCTCGCCGTCGTCCTCGACATGGTGCTGATGTGGCAGCGGCGCTGGATGTCCGACGACGGCCTGATCTTCCTGCGCACCGTGCGGCAGATCCTGGACGGGCACGGGCCGGTGTACAACGTCGGCGAGCGCGTGGAGACCAGCACCTCGACGCTGTGGACCGTCCTGCTGCTGGGGCTCTCCGTGCTGCCGGTGCGCCTCGAGTACGTCGCGGTCGCGGCCGGGCTGGTGCTCTCCGCCGCCGCGCTCGGGCTCGCGTTCGACGGCGCGCGCCGGCTCACCGGGCTCGGGCGGGTGGTCGTGCCCGCCGGGGGTCTGGTGCTGCTCGCCATGCCGCCGTTCTGGGACTTCGGCACGTCCGGTCTCGAGACCGGGATGTCGTTCTGCTGGCTGGCGTTCACCTGGTGGCTGCTCGTGCGCCGGTCCCAGCGCGAGCCCCGGCTGTTCCCCGCCCGCGGGTCACGCCGCCGCCCCGGGGCGGCCTGGCCGTCGGCGCTGATCATCGGGCTCGGCCCGCTCGTGCGGCCCGACCTCGCCCTGGTCTCGGTGACCGCCGGGATCGCGCTCGCCGTGCTCGAGCAGCCCCGGGACCGGCGCGGGTGGCTGCGGCTCGCGGGGCTCGGGGCGCTGTGCGTCGCACCCGCCGCCGCGTACGAGGTGTTCCGTGCCGGGTACTACGGCCTGCTGGTCCCGTCGACGGCGCTGGCCAAGGAGGCCGGGGTCGCCCTCTGGGGCCGGGGGTACTCGTATCTGCGCGACACGGTCGGCACCTACTGGCTCTGGGTCCCGGCGCTGCTCCTGCTCGCCTCGGCCGCGGGAATCGTCGGCCCTCGGGTGGCGCGCAGCGAGTGGTGGGCCCGGTGGCGGGGGAGGCCCGTTCCCGGCGCCGAGGCCGCGGATGCCGGGATCCGGGCGACCCGCGCGTGGGACCGCGCCGGGACCGCGGCGGTGGCGCTCGCCCCCGTCGTCGGGGGTCTGGGCATGGTGCTCTACGTCGTCCGCGTCGGCGGGGACTTCATGCACGCGCGCATGCTGCTCCCGGCGATCTTCTGCGTGCTCCTTCCGGTCATGGCCCTGCCGGTGCGCCGGCGCACGGCGCTGCCGCTCCTGACGCTGCTGGTGTGGGCCCTCGTCGTCGGGACCCACGCCCGGATCAACTACGACGGCATCTCGGCGTCCGGGATCGCCGACGAGCGCGACTTCTACATCCAGCTCCTCGGCACGCCGCACCCGATGACGGCCGAGGACTACCGCGGCCACCCGTACGTCGCGGGCGGAGCGCGGCTGATCGCGCAGAGCCCGGTGCCGGTCCTCGCCCTGCAGGCCCGGGGTCTCGGACCGGCGGGCCCGGAGTGGGAGACGGTGCCGCTCGCTCCCGGCGAGCCGAGCGGGATGGTGTTCCTGAACCTGGGCGTGGCGGGCGCGCTCAACCCGCTCGACGTGCGCGTCACCGACACCGTCGGGCTCGCGGAGCCCCTGGCGGCCCACACGTACATGGTTCCCGACGGCCGCGTCGGCCACGACAAGAACCTGCCCGCAGCCTGGTACGTGGCCGAGGGCGGTGGCGTGCCCCCGGACGACCGGGCGGTGCGGCCCGACGACGTCGCGGCGGCCTCGAGGGCCCTGCAGTGCCCGGCGATCCGCGAGCTGGAGGCCTCGGTCTCGGCCCCGCTCACGTGGTCGCGGTTCCGGTCCAACCTCGTCGGCGCCCCGGCGCGCACCGCCCTGCGCTACCCCCGCGACCCGGTGCTGACCGAGGTCGCGTGCACACCGCCCGCACGGTGATCGATCCGCGGCGCAGCGTTTGCGCAGTGATCGCCGACTGAAGGGCGATCCGGGCGGGGCATCCGTGGTAATCGCGCTGCTCCGAACCGGTGCACTTCGCGATCGGTATCGGCATGGTCACCCTGGGCTCATCCACCCGTCCGGGGGCGGAGTACCCCCGCTCTGCCGCACCCCCGTTGCGGTGTTCGGCCCTCCGGTCCCGGGCACTTGCGGGACAGGAGTGAGACCTGGATGCCCGCTGGAAACCGGCGTTCGACCCACCACGCGGCGTGTCGCCCCGCGACACGAGGCAGAGACGCAGCGTGATGTCGCACCCGGAGGAATCGTTCCCCGTTGGGCCGAACGGTGCTGTTGCCGGTCACGTGGGGCGATCCTTACCGTTCCCCGGTCCGAGACCCCGACACAGTGAGGTACGGCGTGGTCGCAACCGGGTGGACGGCATCACCTGCCGTCGACCTCGTGCGCGAGCCTTCCCCCGCCGGGGTCGATCGGTTCGTCGACGGGCTCGCCGCACTTCCGGGCGCCGAGTACGTGCTCGCCGTGGCCTTCGACGGCGCGCGGGTGCTGGGCGAGGTCGGCACCGTGCCCGGACCGGCGCTCGCCGTCATCGACTGGGCGCGCCAGCTCGGCGCCGTCTCGCACGACCGACGGTGCGAGCTCGAGGACCTGGTGCTGACCACGAGCACGGCGTTCCACCTGGTGCGCCTCGTGCCCACCGGCCCCGGCGACGACGCGGTGTGGATGGCCGTCCGCATCGATCGCGCGCGCGGGAACCTCGCCCGGACCCGGCGGGCACTCGCGGGCCTGGGTGCGCCCGGCTCGGCGACCGGGCCCCGCGCGCTGACCGCGGCCCCGGAGCAGGCGTCACCCGCGCCGTTCGTGCCCGCATCGTCGGCTCCCGCGCCGCCGTCGTCCACGGGGCCGTCGCCGTTCTCGTCCGCCGGGTCCCCGTCGTCGTCCCGGAGCGAGCCCTCCCGGAACGAGCCCTTCCGGCCGTTCGAGCCGGTGCAGCCGTTCGAGCCCGTGAGGCCCTTCCGGCCCACCGGGCCCTCCGAGTCCGCTCGGCCGTTCGAGCCGGTGAGGCCCTTCGAGCCCTACCGACCGTCCGAGCCCCACCGCCCGTCCGAGCCCGCCCGGCCGTTCGAGCCCGCCCGGCCGTTCGAGCCCGCCGAGGGCCGTGCCTCCCGGGCGTGGCCGACATCGCGTCCGGCCGGTCCGGCCGCCGCGTCGTCGCCGTCCGACCTGTTCGCGAAGCCCGAGCCCTCGCCGGCGTCCGGCCCGATCACGGCGTCCCCGACGACCGGCGGGTTCCCGGCGGCCATGCCCGGCGCCGCGGGCGGGGCAAAAGAGCGGTCCGCCGAGATCCCACCCCCGCGGCCGTCCGACCCGGACACGAGCGGACGTCGCCTCGAGCGGCACACTCCGCAGCGTTCGTCGTCACCCGGGTACCGGGATCACCGGGAGTCCGGGCCACACGGCCCCGACGTCGTGCCGCCTCCGCCGCCCCCGCCCGCCCCGGAAGAGGACGGCGCTGACGACCCCGCGGTCCGCCGCCTCCCGCTCACGGTCCGCCAGGCGAGCCGCAGGTCCGGTCGGGGCGCACGCGGAACCACCGCCGAGCCGGCCCCGGCCGCCGAGCCCACCGAGCAGGCTGCGGGAACCGAGCGGGCTGAGGGGACCGAGGAGGCCCGGGGGACCCATCAGGCCCCCGGGACCCAGAAGGTCGCCGAGAAGGCCGCAGGCACCGAGCGGTCGGCCCGCGCCGAACCGTCCGTGCGCGCCGAACCGTCCGTGCGCGCCGAGCCGGGCGTGCCCGCGGCCCGTGCGTCGGCGGAGAGCCCACCGGCTCCGTCCATCCCCGCTCCGCGGGGGGTGAGCCTGTGGGCTCCCGTGGTCGTCGTGCCGCCCCCGCCGTCGCCCGTGCCGGAGGACGACACCACCGAGATGCCGGCACCGGTGCCCTACCCGATCATCACCGCGCCGCCCCTGGAGGACACCCACCCCGAGACGTCCGAGCCCGCCGTCGCCGTTGCTCCAGGAGCCGAGATCCCGACCGGGACGAGCGACGACGAATCCGCCCCCCACGAGGACGACCTGCCGGAGCTCCCGCGCCGCACACCGGGCGCCCAGGTGCTCCCGGGCCGCCCCACCCCCCGATCCGTCCCGACGGCCCGCCCTGCGGCCGCCGTGGCCGGCGCCGCGGCGTTCACTCAAGAGCCCTCGGTGCTGAGACGGCTGATCGACGGACTACGTCGTCTGTCCTGACCCCCGTCGTCCCCCGATCCGAGCCACCCCCGATGGAGATCCCTTTTAATGGCTGACATCGATTATGTCCTCAACGCCGCAACCAACATCAAAGGCGCTTTCGCGGTCGCGATCGTCGACTACGAGAGCGGCATGACCCTCGGCTCACGCGGCGGCAGCGCGGAGTTCGACCTCGACGTCGCCGCTCCCGGCAACAGCGAGGTCGTCCGTGCGAAGTTCGACGTCATGCAGAAGCTGGGCCTGCGCGAGACGATCGAGGACATCCTGATCACCCTCGACACCCAGTACCACCTGATCCGCCCGGTGTACTCCCGCACCGAGGACGACAAGATCTTCTTCTACCTGGTCCTCAACCGTCAGCAGGCCAACCTCGCCATGGCTCGACGCGACCTGAAGATGATCGCCCAGCGCTTCACGATGGATGGACCCGACTCCGGCCCGGCCGCCGACCCGGGGTATTACCAGCAGGCCGGCCGGCGCTGACCGGTCCGTGGGACGGCATCGTCACGTCACGTGCGTCCGCACCGACGGGCTCTCGACGGTGCTGGCGTCGCTGCTCGAGGACCGGCGGGTGGTCGCCGCGACACTCGTCGACCTCGAGAGCGGCTTCATCCTCGACGCCTGCACGCGGGAGGGCGACCACGCCGACCTCGAGCTCCTCGGGGCAGGTCACGCCGACCTCGCACGGGCGGCTCCGGCGCTGACCGGGGACAAACCGGGTGCGACGGCCACGCTGACCGTCGAGACCGGCGACGGGTGGGTTCACCTGTTGCGCGAGATCCCCGACCCGCACGGCGACCGTCTCGTGCTCGCCGCCGTCGTGGCGGGGAGCCCGCGGGCGGTCGGACGGGCCCGGCAACGGCTCGCGGAGGTGCCGATCGAGGCGCTCACCGCGGGTCCGACGCTCGAGCGCCGTCCGGTCGACGGGCGATGGCTGGTGGGGCCCGTGGCGCCCGCCGTCCCCGCCGTGACGCCGGGGGGGCTGCCGGGCCTGGAACCGGTGGTCCCGAGAATTCCGTCCAGCACGCCGATCGGGGATGCGGCGCGCGAGCCCGCCGGGTTGTTCGCGCCGACCCTGGGGTTCGTCGGCGAGGAGCCCGCGCCGCCACCGGCGATGGTCCCCGTCGTCGTCACCTCGGCACCCGAGCCGACCCGCTGGGCCGGCGCACCGGAGGCGGCGTTCGCCCCGGAGGCGGACGACGAGCCGGAGCCGGACGACCGGGCGGGGCCAGAGGACCGGGCGGAACCGGACGACGAGCCGGACCAGGAGGAGGAGCTCGACGAGGCCTGGGGGGTCCCGTCCCCGCGCCAGGAACCGGCCGCGGTCGAGACCTGACCCAGGACCGACCGTGATCCACTTCTGTGTCGCGGAATGCCCCAGATCTGGGGCA
>NZ_DASXJS010000086.1:0-3170 GCF_036497245.1 Actinomycetospora sp.
GCAGTGCGGGTTCTGCACCCCGGGCATGCTGATGAGCTCCTACGACCTGCTCGCCGGCGGGACCTACGACGAGGACACCCTCGCCGAGGACATGTCCGGGGTGCTCTGCCGCTGCACCGGCTACCGGGGCATCCTCGCCGCCGTCGCCGACGTCGCGGCGACGCATCCCGACGGCGTCCCGGCGCCCCGGGCGGCGGTGCCCGCCGCCCTCGCCGGGCGCGCGTCGGGCGTCGGCGCGGCGACGTCGGTGGCGGGCGGACCGGAGGCCGACGCCGTTCCCGTCGACATCACGATCCCCACCGGCCCGCCGACGGTGACCGTCGAGGTGGAATCGACGCTGGCGTCCGGCGTCGAGGACGTGTGGGCCGTGCTCGCCGACTTCGAGCGTCTCGCCGCGTGCCTGCCGGGCGCCCGGATGACCGCCGCCCTCGGCGACGACCGCTACCGGGGGACCGCGACGGTGGCCCTCGGCCCGGTGTCGCTCGCGTTCGCGGGGCTGGCGCACGTGGTCGAGCACGACCCCGACGCGCACGTCATGCGTGTACTCGCCCAGGGCTCCGACCGCGGCGGGTCGAGCACGCAGGCCGTCATCCGGCTCGCGGCGGCGGCCCGCGACGACGGCGGGACGACGCTGCGGGCCGGGGCCGACGTGCACCTGTCGGGCCGGGTCGCGCAGTTCGGGCGGGCGTTGGCCGGGGACGTGTCGCGGCGGTTGTTCGAGCAGTTCGCGACGTCGGTCGACACCGCGGCGCGCACCGGCGAGGCGCCGGAGCCGGGCTCCGGTCCGAGCCCGGTGCGGCTCGTGCTCGACGCCCTGCACGCCCGGCTGCGCGAGCTCCTGCGGCGTGGCGGCCGGCTCCTCCGACGGCGGTGAGGTCAGCTCCCTGTCTTGTGGATGTCGACGGTGACGTTCATGCCGGGGATGAGGTCGACGCCCTGGCCGTCGTCGATCCTGACCCGCACCGGGATGACCTGGGTGACCTTCTGGAAGTTCCCGCCGGAGTTCGACTGCGGGAACGGCGAGAACACCGCGGCGGCACCGCCCTGGATCTCCTCGACGGAGCCGTGGAACGTCCGGCCCGGGTAGGCGTCCACGGTGAAGTCGACCGGCCGGCCCACCGCGACGTCGTCGATGTCGGTCTCGTCGACACGCGCGGTGACGTACACGCCCGCGGGGTCGTAGGCGATCGCCAGCTGCGCGCCCGCCGTCACGTAGGCGCCGTCGGTGGTGCTCGAGTTCGCGATCGTGCCCGCCGCGGGCGCCCGGATCGGCAGCTGCGGCTGGACGTACGCGCCCTGGATCTGCACCCGGCCGATCACCTGGTCCCGGTGCATCACCAGACCGCTGGTGCCCTGCCACCCGACCAGGGTGCCGCTCGCGGGCGCCACGACCGGGACCTGCGTCCCGTCGATCTGCGCGTTGTCGGTGGAGACGTACTTGCTCGCGTCGAGGACGTACGAGAGCGCGAACCCCACCGCGGCCACCAGCGCGATCAGGCCGAGCACGATCAGGGCGATCTTGGTCGAGCGCTTCAGCGGCCGACGCTTCTGCTTCCCGACGACGGGTGTCGGCTCGGTGGGCGGCGCGTCGGCGGGGGCCGTCTCGGTCGCCGCGGTCCCGGTATCCCCCGCGGCGGTCACGACGTCCCGCCGACGACGACCTGCTGCCCCTCGGCGAGCCCACCGGTGATCTCGGTGCGGTCGGCGCCGACCAGGCCGGTGGTCACCGGGGTGGGCACCTGCCGCCCGTCCGGGGTCACGACGGTGACCGTGGTGGCGCTCCCCTGCCGGTGGAGCGCGGCGTTCGGGACGCTGATCTTCTGGCCGGACTCGGCCGTGACCACCGTGGCGCGGGCGGACTGCCCGTCCCGGACCCGGGGATCGGCGGGCAGCCCGACGGTCACGTAGTACTCGATGCTGCCCGCGAGCGCGGTCGCCGACGGCGCCACGGAGAGCACCGTGCCGTCGAGCGTCCCGTCCGGGATGGCGTCCAGCGCCACCACGACGTGCTGCTGCGGGGTGATCTTCGCGGCGTCGACCTCCTGGAACGGCACCACGACGGCGTACTGGGTCAGGTTCTGCAGCACGAGGAACTGTGTCCCGCCCGGACGCGTCGGCGACGCCCCACCCGCCGCGGCCGCTGCCGCGGCACCGGTCGCCGCCTGCGCGGCGCCCGGGATCGCGGCGTCGGTGCCCGGCGCGAAGGGGGTGGTGGAACCGCTCGCCGTGGTGAACTCGCCGACCCCGCCGTTGAGGACCGTGACGGTGCCGTCCGAGGGCGCCCGCAGCGTCGTGTTGGTCAGGCTCTGCCGGGCGACCGCGACCTGGGCGCGGGCCGCGTCGACGGCCGCCCGGGCTGCGGCCAGGTCGTTCGGGCGCGCCGCGCTCGCGGCGTCCAGGGTGTTCTGGGCCGTGACCTGCCCCTGGCGGGCGCTGGCGATCTGGACCTCACCCGCCGCCGCGTCGGCCTGCCGCTTCGCCTGGGCCTGCGCCGCCGAGGCACCCGCCGTCGCGCCGGTCATGGCCCCCGACGCCGCGCCGGTCACGGCGCTCGAGGCCATCTCGCCCGCCGCACCCGCCGTCGTACCGGCGTCCTCCCCGGTCATGGTGGATCCGGCGGCCCCGGTCGCGCCCTGCGCGGCGGACATCGCCGCGTCGTCGGCGGCGAGGGTCGCGTCGACCTGACGCCGGGTCGCCGACACCACCGAGGCGGCCGCGTCCACTGACTTCTGGGCGCCCTTGACGGAGGTACCGTCCTCGACCTTCCCGTACTGCGCCTGCTGGCCGGCGAGCTGGGCCCGGGCCTGCTGGAGCTGCCTGCGGGCGGCGAAGTCGTCGATGGTGGCGAGCACCTGGCCCGCCGCGACCCGGTCGCCGACCTTGACCTTCACCGACGTCAGCTGACCGCCGGTCGGGAACCCGAGGTTCGTCGATCCGAGGGAGGACACGGACCCGGTCGAGTCCACTCCGGTGCTGACCGAGGCCCGCTCCACCCGCGCGGTCTGCGGAGGCGGCGGCGCCTGCGATCCACACGCTCCAGCACTCAGCGCAACCGTCGCTGCCGATACCGCGACTCCTAGCCTCCTGATGGAGTAGCGCGAGAGGGACGTGTCGGTCCGTGGTCGCATGCGTTCTCCGTACGGGTCCGTAGCGAGACGTCGACCAGGTCG
>NZ_DASXJS010000087.1:0-4371 GCF_036497245.1 Actinomycetospora sp.
CGCGACGCCGCCGCGGGTGGCGTCGCGCAGCACCCGGACGCCCTCGCCGCCGGCGTCGAGCAGGTCGGCGGCGAGCGTGTGCATCGCCGCGGTGTCGGAGGTCAGGTCGGAGTCGATGTCGAGGTCGCCGCGCTCGAGCAGGATCGTGACGCCGTGGTCGCCGATCGGCCCGGACACCAGCACCACGTCGCCGGGGCGGGCCCGGTCCGCCCCGAGCGTGACCGGACGGTCGAGGAGCCCGACGCCCGCGGTGGTGACGAAGCAGCCGTCGGCCTTGCCGCGTTCGACCACCTTGGTGTCGCCGGTGACGATCCGCACGCCCGCGGCCTCCGCGGCGCGGGCCATGGAGGTGACGACGCGCTGCAGGTCGGCGACCGGGAACCCCTCCTCGAGCACGAAACCGGCCGACAGGTACAGCGGCCGGGCCCCGCACATCGCCAGGTCGTTGACGGTGCCGTTGACCGCGAGGTCGCCGATGTCGCCGCCCGGGAAGAAGATCGGCGACACGACGTAGGAGTCGGTGGAGAACGCCAGCCGCGTGTCGCCCACGCGCACCATGGCGCCGTCGCCGAGGGGCTCCAGCTCCGGGTTGCGGAACGCCTCGAGGAACACCGCTTCGATCAGCGTGCCCGTCGCCTTCCCGCCCGCCCCGTGCGCCAGCGTGATCCGCTCCTCGCGCACCCGTGGACGGCGCCGCCGGGCCCGCTCGATGCGCTCCAGCACCTGCTCCTCGGTACGCAGGTGCTCGGAGCCGGCGTGCGCGGCGACCGCTTCCTCGGCCCAGGACGCCTGCTCGGTGCCGGTGCCGGTGCCGGTCCCCGTCCCTGTCCCGGTTTCCGCGCTCACCGCCGCACCACCGGATCCGCGAGCATCGTGGCCTCCCGGACGCGCGAGCGGCTGAACCGCCCGAAGTTGTAGTACGCCGCGCACGCCCCCTCCGACGACACCATGCAGGTCCCGATCGGCGTCTCCGGAGTGCACGCGGTGCCGAAGACCTTGCACTCCCAGGGTTCGAGCACCCCCTTGAGCACCTCGCCGCACTGGCACGCCTTGGGGTCGGCCACCCGCACCCCGGGCACGTGGAAGATGCGCTCGGCGTCGAACGCCGCGAACTCCTCCCGCAGCTGCATCGCGGAGTGCGAGATGAACCCGAGGCCGCGCCACTCGAACCACGGCCGCAGCTCCATCACCCGGCCGATCACCTCGAGGGCCCGCTGGTTGCCGTCCCAGGGCACGACGCGGCTGTACTGGTTCTCCACCTCGCAGCGCCCCTCGGCGAGCTGGCGCATCAGCCAGTGCACCGAGGAGAGGATGTCCAGCGGCTCGAAACCGGCCGTGACCAGCGGCTTCCCGTGGTCGCGGGCGATGAACTCGTACGGCCGGCACCCGATGACCGTCGACACGTGGCCCGGGCCGAGGAAACCGTCCAGCCGCAGGTCCGGTGAGTCCAGGATCGCCTTGATCGCCGGGATGATCGTGACGTGGTTGGCGAAGACCGAGAAGTTCTCCAGCCCCTCGGCCTGTGCCCGCAGCACCGTCATCGCCGTCGACGGGGCCGTCGTCTCGAAGCCGATCGCCATGAACACGACGCGCTTGTCGGGGTTGTTCCGCGCGACCTTCAGCGCGTCCAGCGGTGAGTACACCATCCGGATGTCCGCGCCCGCGGCCTTCGCGTCGAAGAACGAGCCGTGCCCACCGGGCACCCGCATCATGTCGCCGAACGCCGTCATGATCACGTCGTCGTTCTCGGCGATCGCGATGGCGTCGTCGACCCGCCCCATCGGCAGCACGCACACCGGGCAGCCGGGGCCGTGCACCAGGCGGACGTTCTCGGGGAGGTGGTCCTCGAGCCCGTGCTTGTAGATGGTGTGCGTGTGGCCGCCGCAGACCTCCATGAACGCGTAGCGCCGCCCCGGCTCGCACAACTCGGCGATGCTGCGCGCCAGGTGGCGTGCGGTCTCGGGGTCCCGGAATTCGTCGACGAAGCGCATCGTCGTCACCCCACGTCCGTCGTCGCGAAGTCCTGCAGTTCCTGGTCGTAGGCGGGGCCGAGCTCGTGGAGGACCCGCAGGGCTGCCGCCGCCTCCTCTTCGTCGATCTTCGCGAGGGCGAAGCCGACGTGGATGAGGATCCAGTCGCCGACGAGGAGCTCCGGCTCCCCCTCGCCGCGGAGCAGGCCGATGTTGACCTTGCGGCGGACGCCGCTGACCGTCACCAGCGCGAGATCGGTGTCGTCGTCGGGCATCTCGACGAGCTCACCGGGGATACCGAGGCACATCAGCCCACCTCCTGTTCGGTGCGGGTGTCCGTCAACGTGATCGACTCCAGGACGAGGTCGTCGCCGGAGCGCAGTTCGAGGTCGTGCCCGCCGCAGTGGCCGCAGGAGACGACGAGCTCGTCGGCGGTCGTCGAGCCGCCGCACCCGCGACACGCCACCTCGACCGCGACCTCGACCACCTCGACCGCGGCTCCGCTCGCCACCGTGCCGTCGGCGACCATGCCGAACGCCGAGTCGAAGACGTCGCGGTCGAGACGCTGCAGCGCCCCGACGTGCAGCCGGAGCGCACTCACCGGGCGACCGCCCGCGCGGGCCTCGACGGCGTCGAGCACCGCGGCCGCGACCCCGAACTCGTGCATCGCCTACATCGCCCGGATGCGCAGGTACCGGCGGATGTCCTCACGGGAGTCGTAGGCGACCCAGCCGACCCCGACCAGCGCCGCCAGCCCGAACAGTTTGATCATTGCGGAACCTCCTCCTTCTGGTGAGCGACGAAGTCCTCCCCGGCCAGCAGCCGGCCGAGCACCCGCCCCAGCGCCGCGACCGCCTCGTCGACGGCGGCGTGCACCGGCGGGCTCAGCCCGATCCCCGGCTCCAGCTCCGCGGGCTCGCACCCCAGCACCAGCACCCGCCCGACGACGCCGCGGGCGCCCTCGCCCGCACCGGTGTCCCGCGCGAGGCCGTCCAGCAGCGCGAGGACGGCGTCGGGGGACATCCCGTGCGGGTCGAGCTCGGCGTCGGCGGCGGCCGAGAGGTCGTGCTCGAGCAGGTAGAGCGCGCCGGGCGGCTGGTCGCGGTGGGTGGTGTCGACGATCAGCAGCACGTCGTAGCCGTCGAGCAGGCGGTAGGCCAGGTGCAGCCCGCGGATGCCGACGTCGACGACCTCCACGCCCGCGGGCACGTCGTCCGGCCGGGCGAGCAGCCGCGCGGCGACCTCGGAGCCGAAGCCGTCGTCGGAGCAGAGCACGTTGCCGACGCCCGCCACGAGGATCCTCATGGGCCCACCGCCAGCTCGTCCGGCGCGAAGTAGCGGAACCGGCCGTGGGCGGTCTGCAGGTCGGTCGGGTCGTCGTCGAGCGAGACCGCGACGTGGACCAGGCCGTCCACGTCGTGCAGGACCGCCTGGACGGTGCCGCGCCGCCCCCGCAGGAACAGGTCCTGGGCGTCGCCCCCGGGCCGCGGCCACAGCACGACCCCGCTGCCCGCGCGGATCTCGACGTCCCCGACGAGCGCGGCGTCCGACGCCGGGTCGACGGAGGCGTCGGCGCCCGGGTCCCACCAGGGCGTTTCGGGGGGAATCAGCGTTTCTGGGTTGGTCAGCGTCGGCACCTCGTCGGGCGCGCGCCCGGCCGGCCGGATCGCGCCGTGCAGCCGTTCGAACATCGCCGGACCCATGGCCTCGATCGCGTCGAGGAGGTCCGCCGCGCGCGGGTCGGTGGCGCGGGCCTCGCGCTTCTCGGCGTCGGTCAGGGCCGCCGTGCGCAGGGTGAGGATCTCGTCGTTCTCGGTGCCGTCGAACAGGTCGGTCGGGCTCTCGGGGGCGAGCTGCGGGTGGTCGGCCAGGATGATCGGGGTCGCGAGCAGCAGCGACGTGCAGCCTTCCGGCCCGGCCAGCACCGGCCAGCTGTGCTCGTTGACGCAGGCCGCGACGGCGGGGGCGGCCCACTCCGGCGGGTCGGTGGCCGAGACGAACGCTCCGGGGTCGAGGGCCAGCACGGTGTGCGCGGCGATGAACGCCCGGTCCAGCTCGCGGTCACCGCCGCCGAGGACCTCGGCGTCGTTCACGACGTCGAGGCGCAGCCGCAGCGCGCCGTACGGGCCGGGCACCGGCTCCAGCGCGACGACGACGCGGCCGGTCAGCGCGTCGGTCTCACGCCGGTAGGTCCCGCGCCGCACCCCCTCGGCGTCGTGGATCGGCTCGACCACCCGGCCCGGGGGGACCTCGACGGGGACGGTGACCGGGGCGTCGCGCAGGTCGTCGACGGCGATCTCGGCGTCGACCTGGCGCGGGACGCCCTCGTCCCACCCGAAGTGGGGCACCCCGTCGACCTCCAGCCGCTCCCGCGGGACGCCGTCGGCGTCGAGGACGGTGC
>NZ_DASXJS010000088.1:0-74331 GCF_036497245.1 Actinomycetospora sp.
GAGGACCGGATGCGGGAGGAGCGGCTGCGCGAGGAACAGGAACGACGCGGACCGGGTCAGCCGCCGCCGGGAGTGCACCCGGTGCGCGAGCGCCGGCCGGACGACCGGCCGCGCTGACCACCCGAACCGACGACCGGCCGCCGACCCGACGACCGGCCGAGCCGGCCCGCGAGCCCTGACCGCGAAAAGCGTCGGCGGCCTGGCCGCGACAGGCGTCAGCGCACGGCGTCGGGCCGCATGTCGCGCTTGAGCTCGCGCGGCAGCGAGAAGGTGAGCTTCTCGTTCGCGGTGGTGATCTCCTCGACCTCGCCGTACCCGCGGTCGGCGAGCCAGTGCAGCACGTCGCCGACGAGGATCTCCGGGACCGAGGCCCCACTCGTGACGCCGACCGTCGTCACGCCCTCGAGCCAGCTCTCGTCGATCTCGCCCGCGTGGTCGACGAGGTGCGAGTCGCGGGCGCCGGCCTGGAGGGCGACCTCGACGAGGCGCACCGAGTTCGACGAGTTCGTCGAGCCGACCACCACGACGAGGTCGCACTGCGGGGCCATCGCCTTCACCGCGACCTGCCGGTTCTGGGTGGCGTAGCAGATGTCGTCCGACGGCGGGTCGGAGATCGCCGGGAACCGCTCGCGCAGCGCGGAGACCGTCTGCATCGTCTCGTCGACCGACAGCGTCGTCTGGGAGAGCCAGATGACCTTCTCCGGATCGCGGACCTCGACGGCGTCGACCGCACCGGGGCCGTCGACCACCTGGATGTTCTCCGGGGCCTCGCCGGAAGTGCCCTCGACCTCCTCGTGCCCCTCGTGACCGATGAGCAGGATGTCGTAGTCGTCGCGGGCGAAGCGCTTGGCCTCCTGGTGGACCTTCGTGACCAGAGGGCACGTCGCGTCGATGGTCCGCAGCTCGCGCTCGCGGGCCTGCGAGTGGACCGCAGGCGAGACGCCGTGCGCGGAGAAGACCACCGTGGCGCCCTCGGGGACCTCGTCGGTCTCCTCGACGAACACCGCGCCGCGCTCGGCGAGGGTCGTCACCACGTGCCGGTTGTGCACGATCTCCTTGCGCACGTAGACCGGCGGGCCGTACGTCTCGAGAGCCTTCTCGACGGCGATGACGGCCCGGTCGACGCCCGCGCAGTAGCCACGCGGCTTGGCGAGCAGCACCCGCCTGGTCGCACCGGTGCCGTCGGTGCCGCCGGCGTTCTCGACGGTGGTGGTGTCGGGTCCCGGGGAGACGGACATGCCTCGAGCGTACGGGCCGACGGCCTCACGGGCCGCCCGCGCGCGAGCCGCGACGGGCCCCACGCCGTGGGGATTCGCACAGCCGAGCCGTGGGCTGGCAGGGTGTCTCCTATGAGTTCCCTCCCGTTCCCGGTGCGCGTCGCCGCCGGCCTGGTCGTGACCGCGGTCGAGGAGGTGCAGTCCCTCCCCCGCACGATCGTGGGCCTGCCGATCACGGCCGCGAGCCAGGTGCTGCAGCTCTCGATGCGCGCGCAGCAGGTCGTCACCGAGCTGGCCATCAAGGGCGACACCGCTCTCGAGGGCGCACGGCCGGTGGAGGAGGCCCCGTCCTGGGCGCGTTTCGACGACGACACCGACGGCCGGACGCCTCTCCCGCCCCGTCGCGCACCGTTCGACGACGCCCTGGCGGCGCCCCGGTCCCCGGGGTCCACCAACGGTCACCCCCGTCCCGTCGGCGGCACCGCGATCGGCCTGGCCGAGGAGACCCCGAGCGTCACCCCGGACGCCCTGCCCGGCTACGAGACCATGACGATCGCCCAGCTCCGCGCGCGCCTGCGCGGCCTGTCCGTCGACCAGCTGGCCGAGCTGCTCGCCTGGGAGTCGGCGCACGCCGACCGCCCGCCCTTCGTGACGATGCTGACCAACCGCATCGCCACGCTGACCGCGGAGTCGTGAGCGCGCCCGGTCCGGACCCGGCGACGACCGCCGAGGCGCCGTGGCCGGTGCGCACGGTGGCCCTGAAGGTCTCGAAGTGGATCGACCGTCTCGGGGCGCTCTGGGTGGAGGGTCAGCTCACCCAGGTCACCGCCCGCCCCGGGACGGGCACCGCCTTCCTGACGCTGCGCGACCCCGCGGCCGACGTGTCGCTGTCGCTCACCGCGCCCGCGCAGGTCGTCCGCGGGGCGACACCGCCACTCGCCGAGGGGCAGCGGGTCGTGGTCCACGGCAAGTTCTCGTTCTACTTCGGGCGCGGGACGCTCTCGCTGCGGGTCGACGAGGTGCGCGCCGTGGGGGTCGGCGAGCTGCTGGCCCGCATCGAGCGGCTGCGCGCCCTGCTCGCCGCGGAAGGACTGTTCGACCCCGCCCGGAAGCGCAGGCTGCCGCGTCTGCCCGGCTGTGTCGGCCTCGTCACCGGCCGGGCGAGCGCCGCCGAGCACGACGTCGTGAGCATCGCCACCGGGCGCTGGCCCGCGGTGCGGTTCCGGGTCCTCAACACCGCGACCCAGGGCGTGCAGGCGGTCCCCCAGATCCTCGACGCCCTGGAGACGCTCGACCGGGACCCGGAGGTCGACGTCATCGTCCTCGCGCGGGGCGGCGGCAGCGTCGAGGACCTGCTGCCGTTCTCCGACGAGGCCCTCTGCCGCGGGGTGGCGAGCTGCCGGACACCCGTGGTGACCGCCATCGGACACGAGCCCGACACCCCGCTCGTCGACCACGTCGCCGACCTGCGCGCCGCGACCCCCACCGACGCCGCCAAGTCGATCGTCCCGGATCTCGCGGAGGAGACCGCGCACCTCGAGCACCTGCGGACCCGCGCGCGGCGCGCCCTGCACGCGTGGGTCGAGCGGGAGGAGGCGGCCCTGGCCCGGCTGCGCTCCCGACCCGTGATCGCCGACCCGCTGCGGGCCGTGGCGGTGCGGGAGGACGAGGTGGCGGAACTGGTGCGGTGGGGACGCCGGGTGGTCGACGGCGGGCTGCGCGAGCGCGACGCCGACGTGCGGCACCTGCGCGCCTCCCTCACCGCGCTCGGGCCCGCCGCGACCCTCGCCCGCGGCTACGCGATCGTGCAGGCCGGGGGCGAGGTCTCCGCGCCGGTGCTCCGGTCCGCCGACGACGCGGCGCCGGGCGACGTCCTTCGCGTGCGGCTGGCCGACGGCGCCGTCCACGCCCGGGTGGAGGCCGAGGGGTGACAGCATCACGAGACGTGTCAGCGATGCGGCATCGCTGACACTGGACGTCAGTAGCTCCACATCCTCGATGACGCCGATACTCGATCCGCCCCCCCGGGAGGAGGACCCATGGCCGCCGACAAGGCCGCCGACAAGGCCGCCGCCACGCCCGACGACGAGCCCGGCTACGAGCAGGCCCGCGAGGAACTGGCCGCCGTCGTCGCGAAGCTCGAGGCGGGCGGGCTCTCGCTGGAGGACTCGCTGGCCCTGTGGGAGCGCGGGGAGTCGCTGGCTCGCACCTGCGAACGTCACCTCGCGGGCGCCCGCGAACGGGTGGAGACCGTCCTCCGCGAGGCCGAGTCCCGCGAGTAGCCACACCCCGGGCGGGGCCGTCGGCCACACTGTGCGTCCATGAGCGGTGGCAAGGGCGGTCCTAGCGGCCCCGAGGACGGGTGGGCGCGGACGATCCGCGAGGCCCACGACGGGTACCACTCCGGGACACGGGCCCACCGCGATCCCGACGTGCTCGTCGACGACGTCGTCACCTGGCGGATGCTCTCCCCGCACCTGATGCGCGCGCTGCTCTTCCTGGTCGCCCCGACCGTGCTGCTGCTGATCTGGCTGCTGCTCGACTACCTCGCCAGCACCTCCAGCCCGTCGATCACCGGGCGGCTGATCATGAATGTGATCGCCGCCGTCACCGCGGTGCTCTACCTCGCGGGGCTCGCGTCGTTCTTCGCCCCCGCCAAGGAGCCGATCGCCGAGTACTCCCGGCTGCTCGAGGGCCGCGCCGCGGCCGCACGCGGCGCCTACCAGTGGGTCAGCCGCGCCGCGCAGGCCCGCCGCACGCCGGCCGAGGTCACGCCGAGCACCGTCGCGGGCGTGCCGGTACTGCTGTTCCGGCAGCGCAGCGAGCGCGCGATGCTGCTGGTGCAGCCGTACGGGACCGACCTGTACGTCGGCTGGACGATGTGGCGCTCGCGCTCCACCGCGACCCTGCTCGCCCATTTCCTCCGCGACACCTTCGGTCGCTACGCCCCGCTGCCGGTCTTCTCGTCCGAACTGCGCGCCGCGTCCACGCGCGCGATGCGCGAGAGCGTCCACTCCCTCGCGCGCGAGGGGGTCGCGGCCGCCGCCCACGCCGAGGAGGTCCGGGAGCGCGAGCAGCAGGTCGCCGGACACGACGACCGCCGGTACGACGACGGGTACGACCACCCCAGCTACGACGAGCGCCCCAGGTACGCCGAGCGCCCCAGGTACGACGAGCGCCCCAGGTACGACGACGGCAGGCGTGCCGACCACAGGGACGACGGCGGCGGGTACGACGACCGCCGCCGCGACCAGGACCCCGGCCCCGCCGTCCCCGACCCCGCCGTCGCGGGCCGACCCGGCTCGGGCGCGCTCCCCCGGTCCGCGCCCACACCCGACCCGACGGCGGGCTGGGCGACCGAGGAGGAGCGCGAGCCGGTCGCGCGCCCCGCGCCCGAGGGCTGGGGTCCGCCCCCGAGGGACTGACCAGCAGGGACCGAGCCCGGGCCGGCCCGCCCCGATATCGGGCCCGAGCGTCCTTGTCGCGGGCTCCCGCCCCGGGCAACCGGTCTTGTCGTTCTGAATCACTGCGACAAGAGCCCCCGAGTGCCGCGAAGGCCCGCGACCCTCGAAGATCGCGAACCGGGCGGCAAAGTGATCGCTGAGCGAGCACTTCGCCGCCCGAATCGTGCTCATGGCCGCGGCGCGAACGATGGGTGGCGCCTTCCGCTCGCCCGATGACAGGAACGGGCCATTGCGGTCACGGCCGGAGGCGCGGACCTCAGCCGCGCGGCACCACCGGTGACCCCAGCGCCGTCGTCGCCAGCTGCACGAAGCGCGCGGGCGTCCCGTCCCCGGTCATCAGCCAGCGCTCGCCATCCACGTCGGTCACCCAGACCGCCTCGCCGCGCAGCCCGCGATAGGTCGTCCACGGGCGTCCGCCCGCGGACACCGGCCCGGAGGCCTGCGGCGCGCCCTGCTCGGACGCGACCAGCGCGGCCTCCGGCGCGTCGGACTGCACCAGCCGCACGAACCCGTTCTCCGGCGTGAGCCACCCGATGCGGAACGCGCGCGCCGTCCCCACCGGGCGCACGTCGGAGGACTGCGGAATCCAGTCGGCGGGCATCGCGGGGGCGCGCACGGCGAAGGGCAGCGAGCCGGCGGCGTCCCGCGAGATCTCGGCGACGTCGATGCGGTGGACCGATCCGCGGTCGACGGCGGGGGTGGTCGGGGAGAACGAGCAGGCCCGGGTCAGTCCCGTGAGGGCGAGGACGATCACCGCGAGCACGATCGTCCCGATCGCCAGCGGGCCCAGTGTCGATCCCCCGCGCGGCGCGCTCACCACAGCCTCCGTTCCATGCCTCCATCGTTCCAGTGGCGGGCGCCCCGGACCCGGCCGGTCGATGCCGGTTCCGTGACCGCGCTGGTCTGGGAGGATGAGGGTTCCGCCCGCACTGCACCCGACAGGAGAGAACTCGGTGACCTCCACGCAGTCCCCGGCCCCCGCCCGTCGCCCCGAGGCCCCCGACCGCAACCTCGCGCTCGAACTGGTGCGGGTGACGGAGGCGGCGGCGATGGCCGCCGGACGCTTCGTCGGGCGCGGGGACAAGAACGGCGGCGACGGGGCGGCCGTCGACGCGATGCGCAAGCTCATCGGCTCGGTCTCGATGCGCGGCACGGTGGTCATCGGCGAGGGCGAGAAGGACGAGGCGCCGATGCTCTACAACGGCGAGGAGGTCGGCAACGGTGACGGGCCGGAGTGCGACGTCGCCGTCGACCCGGTGGACGGCACCACCCTCATGGCCAAGGGCATGCCGAACGCGCTCGCCGTCCTCGCCGTCGCCGAGCGGGGCGCGATGTTCGACCCGTCGGCCGTGTTCTACATGGAGAAGCTCGCCGTCGGGCCGGAGTACGCCGACGTCGTCGACATCACCGCGACGGTGAAGGACAACCTGCGCGCCATCGCGAAGCGCAAGGGGTCGGGCATCCCGGACGTCACCGTCGTCGTCCTCGACCGGCCGCGTCACGACGACCTCGTCCAGGAGATCCGCGACGCGGGCGCGCGCATCCGGTTCATCTCCGACGGCGACGTCGCCGGCGCCATCGCGGCGGCCCGTCACGAGAGCGACGTCGACCTGCTGCTCGGCGTGGGCGGCACGCCGGAGGGGATCATCGCGGCGTCGGCGATCACCTGCATGGGCGGGTCGTTCCAGGGCCGGCTGTGGCCGAAGGACGACGAGGAGCGCCGGAAGGCGATCGCCGCGGGCCACGACCTCGACCGCGTGCTGCACACCAGCGACCTCGTCCGCGGCGAGAACATCTTCTTCTGCGCCACCGGGGTCACCAACGGCGATCTGCTGCGGGGCGTGCAGTACCGCGCGGGCGGGGCGACCACGCAGTCGCTCGTGATGCGCTCGAAGTCCGGCACGGTCCGTCTCATCGACGGCTTCCACCGGCTCAAGAAGCTGCGCGAGTACTCGACGGTGGACTTCGGCGTCGAGGAGCTCGAGAGCGACGAGAGCCCCTGGGGATAGGTGGCCCGAGCCACTCCCACCCCGACTCGTCCGGCGCCCGGCCAGGCGCGAAAATGCGGCCATGGGCAATGACGCAGGCACGAAGGAGTACCGGACCGAGCACGACACCATGGGCGAGGTCCAGGTGCCGGCCGCGGCGCTCTACGCCGCACAGACGCAGCGCGCCGTGGAGAACTTCCCCATCTCCGGCCGGCCGATCGAGCCGGCGCAGATCCGCGCGCTCGGGCTGGTCAAGGGCGCCGCGGCACGCGTGAACTCCTCGCTCGGGGTGATCGACGCCGGGATCGCCGACGCGATCTCCGCGGCCGCCGACGAGGTCGCCTCCGGCGCGCACGACGGCGAGTTCCCCATCGACGTCTTCCAGACCGGGTCGGGCACCAGCTCGAACATGAACGCCAACGAGGTCATCGCCACCCTCGCGAGCCGCGCGCTGGCTTCCTCCGGGTCTGACCAGAAGGTCCACCCGAACGACCACGTCAACGCCTCGCAGAGCTCGAACGACGTCTTCCCGACGACGATCCACCTGGCCGCCACCGAGGCCGTCGTCACCGACACGATCCCCGGGCTGGACCACCTGGGCGCCGTGCTCAACCGCAAGGCCCAGGACTGGAAGCACGTGGTGAAGTCCGGGCGGACCCACCTGATGGACGCCGTGCCGATCACGCTCGGGCAGGAGGCCGGTGGCTGGGCCACCCAGTGCAGCCACGGTACCGAGCGGCTGCGCGCCGCCCTGCCGCGCCTGGGCGAGCTGCCGATCGGCGGCACCGCGGTCGGCACCGGGATCAACACCCCGGAGGGCTTCGGCGGCAAGGTCGTCGAGGAGCTGCGTCAGGCCACCGGCATCCCCGAGCTGACCGAGGCCCGCGACCACATCGAGGCCCAGGGCGCGCGCGACGGGCTCGTCGAGATCTCCGGGGCGCTGCGCACTGTCGCCGTCAGCCTGTACAAGATCGCCAACGACCTGCGCTGGCTCTCCTCCGGCCCCTCCACCGGCCTCGCCGAGATCCACCTGCCCGACCTGCAGCCCGGCAGCTCGATCATGCCCGGCAAGGTCAACCCGGTGATCTGCGAGGCGACGATGATGGTCGCCGCACAGGTGATCGGCAACGACGCGACCGTCGCGTTCTCGGGCTCGCAGGGCAACCTCGAGCTCAACGTCATGATGCCGGTGATGGCCCGCAACGTGCTGGAGTCCGCACGGCTGCTCGCGAACGCCGCCCGGCTGCTCGCCGACCGCGTCCTCGAGGGCACCCAGCCCGACGAGGAGGCGTGCCTGCGCTACGCCGAGTCGTCGTCGGCGATCGTCACGCCGCTCAACCGCCTCCTCGGCTACGAGGAGGCCGCGAAGATCGCCAAGAAGGCAATGAAGGAGCGCAGGACGATCCGCGAGGTCATCGACGAGGACGGCTACGTCAAGGAGGGGAAGCTGACCCAGTCCCAGCTCGACGAGGCCCTGGACGTCCTGGCCATGACGCGCGTGGACTCCTAGGGGCGAGCGGAGCGACGGGGAGAGCTAGGGGCGAGCGGAGCGACGGGGAGAGAATTTTCGGGTAGTCCGGCGCATGCTCTTCACCGCCGTCGTCGAGGCCTCGTCACAGGTTGGCGCGACCCGTTCCCGCAAGGCCAAGACCGCGGCGCTCGCCGCGGTCCTGGCCGGCGCGGGCCCCGACGAGGTCCGTCCGGTCAGCGCGTGGTTGGCCGGGGAGATGCTGCAGGGCCGCACCGGGATCGGGTGGCGGACGCTGTCGGGGCTGACCGTCGACCCCGCGGCCGGGCCGTCGCTGACGGTCGGTGACGTCGACGCTTCCCTGGACAGGCTCGCCGCGATGGCCGGCTCGGGCACCGGCGTCGGCGCCCGGCGCACGGCCGAGCTGACGTCGCTGCTCGGCTCGGCGACCGCCGACGAGGGCCGCTTCCTCGTCCGGCTGCTCGGCGGCGAGCTGCGCCAGGGAGCACTCGAGGGGCTGATGATCGAGGCGGTGGCGTCGGCGGCCACCCTGGCGAGCGAGGCGACGGGCAGTCGTGTCGAGGTCCCCGCCGACGCCGTCCGGCGCGCGTTCATGCTCTCGGGCCGGCTCCCGACGACGGCGGTGGCGGCGTTGACCAGCGCCGACCCGGTCGCCGCGCTGGGGTCCGTCGGCCTCGAGGTCATGCGCCCGGTCCGCCCGATGCTGGCCTCCCCCGGTGACTCGCTCGACGCGACTCTCGCCGACCTGGGGCCTCCCGACGGCGAGCCGGGCGTCGTCGTCGAGCACAAGCTCGACGGAGCGCGCATCCAGGTGCACCGACGCGGGGACGACGTCCGGGTCTGGTCCCGGACGCTGCACGAGATCACCGATGCGGTCCCCGAGATCGTGGCCTACACGCGCGGGCTCGCCGTCGACACCGTCGTCCTCGACGGCGAGACGCTCGCCGTCGCCGAGGACGGCAGGCCGAGGGCGTTCCAGGACTCGATGAAGGGCCTGGGCAACGGCGTCATGCAGCCGTGGTTCTTCGACTGCCTGCACCGCGACGGGACCGACCTGCTCGACGAGCCGCTCTCGACCCGCCGTCGGGTCCTGGCCGAGGTCGTGGGCGACCGCATGATCCCCTCGGTCGAGCGCCCGACGGCCGAGCGTGCCGCCGAGGCGATCTCCGAGGCGCTCGCCGCGGGTCAGGAGGGCTCGATGGTGAAGGCCCTCGACTCGACCTACTCCGCCGGCCGCCGCGGGAAGGCCTGGCAGAAGATCAAGCCCGCGCACACCCTGGACCTGGTCGTGCTGGCCTGCGAGTGGGGCTCGGGACGGCGGCGCGGCTGGCTCTCGAACATCCACCTCGGGGCGCGCGGCGCCGACGGCGAGTTCGTCATGATCGGCAAGACCTTCAAGGGGATGACCGACGAGACGCTGCGCTGGCAGACCGAGACGTTCCCCCGGTACGAGACCCACCGCGACGACTGGGCGGTGTACCTGCGCCCGGAGATCATCGTGGAGATCGAGCTGGACGGGGTGCAGACCTCGACCCGCTATCCCGGCGGCGTCGCGCTGCGGTTCGCCCGGGTGGTGCGCTACCGCGACGACAAGCCGGCCTCCGAGGCGGACACCATCGAGACGGTGAGGGGCCTCCGGCACGGGTGAGCGGAGTCCTCGCTGGAACGACGCATCCGCTCACAGGCGCACGCTCATCTCCAACCCGTCCCCGAGCGGGAGCGGCTGCGAGCGGTAGCCCTCGCCGCGGACATGGGCGAGATAGTCCGCGAGGGCGTCGGGGAACCGGTCGGTGTCATCGGCGATCACCAGGGCGCCCGGGCGCAGCCGCGGCTCGACGACACGCAGGACCGGCAGGTACAGCTCGCTCCACCCGTCGAGCAGGAGCAGGTCGACCTCGGGCAGGCCCGCGAGCGTCTCCCGCGCATCGCCGACCCGCAGGTCGACGAGGTCGTCGAGCCCGGCGCGGCGCAGGTTGGCCGCGGCGACGGCGGCCTTCGTCGGCTCCAGCTCGGTCGTGATCACGGTGGCGCCGCCGTTGTCGTCCCGCCCGCCGTTGTCCCGCAGCGCCGCCGCGAGGAACGTCGTCGAGACCCCGAACGAGGTGCCGAACTCGACGACGGTGCGCGCGCCGGTGGCGCGGACCAGCGTCGCCAGCAGGTCCCCCACCTCGCGGGGCACGCAGATCCAGGCCTCGCGCAGCTCCGGCGCGAGCGCGGTCTCCGAGATCGGGCCGGTGGCGGCCACCCGGGTGACCAGGGCCTCCAGCTCGGGTTCCTGGGCGTCGGCGGCGTGCAGCATCTCGTCGAGGAGTGTCCGAACGGGGTCGGTGTCGAGCGTCGAGCGCACGGTGTTCGTCATGGCGACGACGCTAGGACGGTCGCGGATTGTGTTGTAGACACGCGTACTAAGTCTAGGATTGCGTCTCGTGCAATCCGTCGACCTCAACCTGCTCGAGGTGCTCGACGCGCTACTGCAGGAGGGCAGCGTCACGCGGGCCGCGGAACGGCTGCACCTCAGCCCGCCCGCGGTGAGCCGCTCGCTCACCCGGCTGCGTCGCATCACCGGGGACCCGTTGCTGGTCCGCGCCGGACGCACGTTGGTCCCGACACCGGCCGCCGAGGCGATGCGGGGCCCCGCGCACGAGGTCCTCGCCGCAGCGCAGGGGCTGCTCTCCACCCGGACGACGCCGACCGACGCCGAGCTCGAGCGCTCCCTCGACGCGGTGCTCACGGTCCGGACCGGCACCGACGCCGCCGAGGAGTTCGGTCCCGACCTGCTGGCCGCGATCACGGCACGGGCTCCCGCGGTGCGCCTGCGGCTGGTCGGCGAGGGCGACGAGAGCGCCACGGATCTCCGCGACGGCACGGTGGATCTCGACCTCGGCGCCCCGATCACCGGCGACGACGGCCTGCGGCACGAGACGCTCGCCCACGACGTCATGGTCGTGGTCGGGCGGACCGACGGCGCGTTCGCGCGGCGCGTGGCGGGCCGGGATCCGACGCCCACCGATCTCACCACCGCCGGCCACGTGAACGCCTCGCGGCGTGGAGTGTTGCGCGGCCCGCTCGACGACGCGCTCGAGGCCCTGGGCGAGGCGCGCACGGTCGTCGCGACCGCACCGGGGTTCTCCGCGGCCTGCACGCTGGCCCGGTCGGCCGACCTCGTCTGCCTCGCCCCCGAGCGCCTCACCCGGCGGGTGCGGGGCGCCGAGCTGCGGACCTGGCCGTGCCCGGTCCCGCTGCCCGCCGTGAACGTCGGCCAGACCTGGCACCGGCGCACCGACACCGACCCGGTGCGGCGCTGGCTGCGCGACCGGGTCCGCGAGGTGGCGTCGCCCCACGAGCCGTAGGCACCCGACCGCACCTTCCCGTCCACCCCCCGTCGCCGCCACCCGCCCGTCCACTCGCCCTCCTGCCGGTAACCTGTGCGCACGTGCGGTTCCTCGACGGCCACGGCCCGGCTCATGACCTGACCTACGACGACGTCTTCCTCGTCCCGGAGCGCTCGGACGTCGCCTCCCGGTTCGACGTCGACCTCGCGGTCGCCGACCCGTCGGGCGCGACGATCCCCATTGTCGCGGCGAACATGACCGCCGTGTCCGGCCGGCGCATGGCCGAGACGCTGGCGCGCCGCGGCGGGATGGCCGTCATCCCGCAGGACGTCGACGCGGCCGCGATCGCGGACATCGTCGCCGGGGTGAAGTCGCGGCATACCGTCTGGGACACCCCCGTCGTCCTGAACCCGGGCGAGGCGGTGGCCGACGCGCTCAACCTGGTCAACAAGCGCGCGCACGGTGCGGTCGTGGTCGTCGACCGGGCGAGCGGAGCGACGGGGGATGGATACGACGGCGGGCGCCCGCTCGGCGTCGTCCGCGAGGCCGACTGCGCCGGAGTCGACCGGTTCACACGGCTGGCCGACGTGCTGGTCCCCGCGGTGACGGTCTCGGTGGGCACCGAGCCGCGGACCGTGTTCGAGAAGCTCTCCGCGCCGGGCGCCGGCGACCTCGCCCTCGGGATCGACGACGGCGGCCGGCTCGCCGGGGTGCTGACCCGCACCGGCGCCCTGCGCGCCGAGGTCTACACCCCGGCGCTCGACGCGGAGGGCCGCCTGCGGGTGGCCGCCGCGCTCGGGGTGAACGGCGACGTCGCGACCCGCACGAAGGAGCTCGGGGCCGCCGGGATCGACGTGCTCGTCGTGGACACCGCCCACGGCCACCAGCAGAAGACGATCAGCGCGCTGCGGACGGTCCGCGCGACCGCCCCGGGCGCCGTCGTCGTCGCGGGCAACGTCGTCACCGCCTCCGGGACCGCCGACCTCGTCGACGCGGGCGCGGACATCGTGAAGGTCGGCGTCGGGCCCGGCGCGATGTGCACGACGCGCATGGCCACCGGGGTCGGGCGACCGCAGTTCTCGGCGGTCGCCGAGTGCGCCGTGGCGGCCCGCGAGCGCGGCGCGCACGTGTGGGCCGACGGCGGCGTGCGCCACCCGCGCGACGTGGCGCTGGCGCTGGCCGCGGGCGCGTCGGCGGTGATGGTGGGCTCGTGGTTCGCGGGGACCTACGAGTCGCCGGGCGACCTGCAGCGCGACGAGTCCGGGGCGCCGTACAAGGAGTCGTTCGGGATGGCCTCGAAGCGGGCCGTCACCGCGCGCACGCGCACCGACTCGGCCTTCGACCGCGCCCGCAAGGGCCTCTTCGAGGAGGGCATCTCCTCCTCGCGGATGCAACTCGACCCGGCCCGGCCCGGCGTCGAGGACCTGCTCGACGCGATCTGCGCGGGGGTGCGCTCGGCCTGCACCTACACCGGGGCCGAGACGCTGGAGGAGTTCCACGCCCGCGCGGTGATCGGGGTGCAGTCCGCCTCGGGCTTCGCGGAGGGCAGGCCGCTCCCGACCGGCTGGTGAGCGTTCCGGCTCTCCCCCTGGGCCGCCGTCGTTCTGAGCGAAGGGCCCCTCCGGTCGACTAGATCGGCCGAGGGGTGCCCTTCGCTCAGTACGGCGTCAGCCCAGGCCGGCCTCGCCCTCGAGCATCTCGGTGACCAGCGCGGCGATCGGCGAGCGCTCCGAGCGGGTCAGCGTGACGTGGGCGAACAGCGGGTGGCCCTTGAGCTTCTCGATCACCGCGGCGACCCCGTCGTGGCGCCCGACCCGCAGGTTGTCGCGCTGGGCGACGTCGTGGGTGAGCACCACGCGCGAGTTCGTGCCGAGGCGGGAGAGCACCGTGAGCAGCACGTTGCGCTCCAGCGACTGGGCCTCGTCGACGATGACGAACGCGTCGTGCAGCGAGCGCCCGCGGATGTGGGTCAGCGGGAGCACCTCGAGCACACCGCGCTCGATGACCTCCTCGACGACGTTGGTCGAGACCAGCGCACCGAGGGTGTCGAACACCGCCTGGGCCCAGGGCGCCATCTTCTCGTTCTCGCCGCCGGGCAGGTAGCCGAGCTCCTGACCTCCGACGGCGTACACCGGGCGGAAGACGACGATCTTGCGGTGCTCCTGGCGCTCCAGCACCGCCTCGAGGCCGGCGCAGAGGGCGACGGCGCTCTTGCCGGTGCCCGCGCGCCCGCCGAGCGAGACGATCCCGATGTCGGGGTCGGTCAACAGGTCGATCGCGATGCGCTGCTCGGCGGAACGGCCGTGCAGCCCGAAGACGTCCCGGTCACCGCGGACGAGGCGGACCTGCTTGTCCGGCGTGACCCGCCCGAGCGCCGACGACCCGCCACCGAGCAGGCGCAGGCCGGTGTGGCACGGCAGCTCGCGCGCCGCCTCGACGTCCGCGGAACCCTCCGCGAACAGGTCGGAGATCTCGCTCGGGTCGGCGGCCACCTCGGCCATCCCGGTCCAGCCGGAGAGCACGACGTCCTGGGCGTGGTACTCGTCGGCGGGCAGACCCACCGCGGCCGCCTTGACCCGCAGCGGCATGTCCTTCGTGACGAGCGTGACCGACAGGCCGTCACGGGCGAGGTTCGCCGCGCACGCGAGGATGCGGGAGTCGTTCTCGCCGGTCCGGAAGCCCGCGGGCAGCACCGACGGGTCGGTGTGGTTGAGCTCGACGTGCAGCGTGCCGCCCTCGGGCGTGATCGCGATCGGCTCGTCCAGACGGCCGTGCGAGATACGGAGGTCGTCGAGCAGGCGCAGGGCCTCCCGGGCGAACCACCCGAGCTCCGGATGGTGCCGCTTCCCCTCGAGCTCGGTGATGACGACGAGGGGGACGACGACGTCGTGCTCGGCGAAGCGGGTCGGGGCCCACGGGTCGCTGAGCAGGACCGAGGTGTCGAGTACGTAGGTGATCCCGGCCGGCGGGGCCGGGGTCGGGGTGGTTCCAGGGATGCGGTCCGCGTCCACGGCGGTGGGGTCCACCGGGGACGTGACGCTGCCGGACACCGACGGGGGACGCTCTGCGTGCTCTGCGCTCACGGCTACTCCCTCGGCGGTCGCGGCACCCACGACCACATTCCTCGACGGACGAGTCGGTCGGGACTAGGTCGCGATGCGGAACCGGTGGCACAGCCCCCCGCCGGGAGACCTGCCTCTCCGGCGCCGAGCAGGTGGACCGGGTGCCGGCCCTCCCGCCGAGCCCGCCCGATCGACGACGCCCCGGGCCGCCGGGGGCGCGGCCGGATCGGTGCCCGGCCTTCGTGCCCCGGCGGTGCCGCGGCACCGCGATCCGAACCGACCCGTCACGTTCTCCGGCCTCCCCGGACGGTCCGCATCCGCTACGGCGCCGTCGAGGCGGACGCTACAGCCGACGACCGGCCGTTGTCGCGCGCCGAACGTGACGAGTTCATGTCGTGGCTCATACGGACGGTGACATCGGTGCGTCGTCGGCGTGGCGCGGGTACCGCTCGTCGCGCCCGGACGCGGTGTCGCCCTGCCGGTCGCGCCGTGGGCGCAGGGTCTCGCGGCGCAGACGGGCGGGCGTCCAGGACTCGTCGAGCAGCCGGGCGAAGCGGGCGCCGGTCGGGGCGCCCCCGGAGTCGAGCCACGGCCGGACCAGACGCACCCCCTCGACGTAGGTCGTGGTGTGGATCCGCCAGCGCGGGTGGGTGAGGAACTCGAGCATCCGCCCCGCCCGGTCGTCGTCGATCAGCAGCCAGCGCCGCAGGTGCGCCCGCGCCTGCTCCTCACGGTCGACGCCGGTTCCGCCGTGCAGCAGCAGTGCGGCGTCCTGCCGGACGGCGGCCAGCGGGAGCATCGCGTCCTCGACGGCCTCGCCCAGCGCGCCCTCGGCCGTCGTCGTCGGGACCCCCGCCGCGGCGAGGTGCCCTGCTGCCCACTCCCCCCAGCCCGGCCCGACGACGGCGGCGAGCCCGCACTCGGCCGCGCCCTCGGCCACGAGGCTCTGCGGCGTGCGCGCGAGGAGCAGGGTGCGCTCGGGCGCTGGCGGGGCGCCCCCCGCCAGCTCGGTCCGGGCCATCTCGGTGTGGTGACCCGGATAGGCCTCGTGCGCGGCGAGCAGCGGCAGATGACTGCGCCGGTGACCGGCGTCGCGCGAGACCGCCATCACCGAACGCCCGGGCCCGACGCGGCGCGCGAAGCCCGCCCAGGGCACGCCGGTGACGATCTCGAGGTCGACCCCCTCGCCCGCCGGCAGCCCGACGACCTCCGCGGTGCGCCCGCGCAGTGCCGCCGTCATCGTCGCGAGCCCGGCCCGCAGGCGTTCCGGAGACACCCGGTCCCGCTCCCGGAACGCGGCCAGTGCCGCGGGGAGTGCGCGCGGCGGGGTGGCGAGGACGCCCGCGAGCCGCTCGTGGGCGGCGCGGTAGTCGTCGGGCTCGCCGGGACCGACCGCGACCCCGAGGCAGTCCCGGACCTCCTCGACGACGCCGACGTCCTCGCCCGCCGCCCGGGCGGCGATCACCTCGCACGCGGCGAGCTGCGCGTCGAGGTACTCCGCGCGGTCCGGGTCGGCGGCACCGTCGGGACCGACCGCGCCGTCGTGGGTGAGCCTGCGACGCAGTTCGGCGGCGTCGCGGCGCAGCCCGACCGGGTCGGGCCGGGGCTCGTCGGCCAGGCGGCCGACGATCGCGGGGTCGCCGAGATGGGCGTCCACGAGCCCCGGGACCACGCGTCCGAGGCGCAGTCCGAGCGCCACGTAGGCCCGCGCGAGCCCCTCGGGGTCACATCCGTCCACCGCGACGGGACAGTACCCGTCAGTGGCCGTCCGGGGGCCTCGGCGCGGACGCGGCGTCACTGGATACGACGCCCGGGTGTCGAGGTCGGTGACGGATCGCGCGCTGAATGCTCCCGGTGGGTCGGGTGCGGCACCGATCCCGACGCGGGTCCCACCCGATTCGGTGACTCAAGTAGCGGTACGAATTGTCCGCCACTCGATCAGGGAATAGCCGATGCCCACGGCCCGGTGGCTTCGTTAGGTTTTACGTCATCAGCCACACCGTCCGTGAGGCTGGAACACACGAAAGCGGTCACCCGGACCCCGATCCGGGAATCGCACTCAGACGAGGGAGATATCTCCGAATGCTGCTGAAGAAGGCGGGAATGGTCGTCCTGGCCGCGGGCGCCGGCATGGTTGCGCTGACGCCGGCCGCGTTCGCGGGCGACGCGCCGTCGTCGTCGTCCGACAGCGGCCACAGCTGGGGCGGGGACGACCACGGCGGTCAGGACCACGGCTGGGGCCACGGTCACCACAAGCACTCGAAGGACAAGGGTGGCGCCTCGGCCACCAACGGCGACTGCGCCAACTTCGGCAGCCAGCTCGTCGGCGCGAACTGCACCAACGTCCAGGCGCCGATCAACCAGCTGGGTGTGCTCAGCAAGTACGACAACCACGGCGGCAGCGGCGCCAACGGTGCGTCGGCGAAGAACGGCGACTCGGCCAACTTCGGCGACCAGCTCATCGGCCTCAACGGCACGAACGTGCAGGCCCCGATCAACCAGCTCGGCGTGCTCTCGAGCTACGACAACCACTGAGCCGACCTGACGAACCACGCCGCGGCCTCCCGGTTACCTGGGAGCGTGCCGGGAGTCCGCGGCGTGGGTCACCCAACGCACCGGCGCGTCCGTGCCCATCGGGGGATGGCACGGGCGCGCCGGTGCGTCGTGCTGTCCGGAGAACGGCGCGAGCTCAGCCGCCGTAGCGACGGTGCCGGTCGGAGTAATCGCGCAGCGCACGCAGGAAATCGATGCGCCGGAACTGCGGCCAGAATGCCTCGGTGAAATAGAACTCCGAGTACACCGACTGCCACATGAGGAATCCCGAGAGCCGCTGCTCGCCCGAGGTGCGGATGACGAGGTCGGGGTCGGGCTGACCCGAGGTGTAGAGGTGCTCGGCGATGTGGTCGACGTCGAGGACCTCCGCGAGCTCCTCGATCGACGTGCCCGCCTCCGCGTGGCGCAACAGCAGCTTGCGGACCGCGTCCGCGATCTCCTGGCGTCCGCCGTACCCGACGGCGGCGTTGACCTGCATCCCGGTGCGGCCCTCGGTGCTCGCGGCGGCCGCGGCCAGCCGTTCCGCGGTGGCGGCGGGGACCAGGTCGGGGTTCCCGACCACCCGCAGCCGCCAGCGACGGTCCGGAGCCGCGAGGCCCTCCACCGCCGCGGCGATGATCTCGTGGAGCTGCTCGAGCTCGTCGGTGGGGCGGCCCAGGTTGTCGGTCGAGAGGAGGAACAGCGTCACGACCTCCACGCCGGCGTCGTCGGCCCAGTCGAGCATGTCGACGATCTTGCGGGCGCCGACGCGGTGGCCGTCGCTCGGATCGGTCAGGCCGACCTCGCGGGCCCAGCGGCGGTTGCCGTCGAGGATGACCCCCACGTGCCGCGGCGGGTGGCTGACCGCGACCCGGTGACGCAGCCGTCGCTCGTAGAGCGAGTAGGCCACCTCACGGATGTTGTCCCGGACGCTCACGGGCGGCCAGGTTACGCCGCCGAGGTCACGGATCGAGCCCGCGTCCCCACTCGGACGGCCGGGTCGCACGCCCGTTACCGCGCGGTCGTCGGACGTTCCCCGGAACCGCGCGCAGCTGCCCTACCCTGGTTCCCGTGAGCCTCACCGACTCGCCCTCGCCCCCGACCAAGCCGCGTATGCGCGGATGGCTGCACCTCTGGTCGTTCGCGGTCGGGATCGCGGCGGGCGCGACGCTCATCGCGCTCGCGGGCTCCACCGTGTCCGCCGAGGCCGCCGTCGCGTGCGCGGTCTACTCCGCGACGGTGCTGGGCCTGTTCGGCATCAGCGCGCTGTACCACCGCCGGTCGTGGACCTCGCCGCGGGCGCGCACGATGATGAAGCGGCTCGACCACGCGATGATCTTCATCTTCATCGCGGGCACCTACACACCGTTCGCGGTGCTCGCCCTCCCCGAACGGACCGGGCTGATGGTCCTGCTCGTGGTGTGGATCGGGGCGATCGGCGGGGCGACGCTCAAGCTCGCCCGCCCGCACGCCCCACGGTGGGTCGGGGTGCCGTTCTACCTGGCCCTGGGCTGGGTCGCGGTGTTCGTGCTGCCCGACCTTCTCCACCGCGGGGGCGTGGCGGCGCTGGTCCTGCTGCTCATCGGCGGCGGCTTCTACACCCTCGGGGCACTCTGTTACGCCTTTCAGCGGCCCATCGGATGGCCGAGGACGTTCGGGTACCACGAGTTCTTCCACGCGGCGACCGTCGTCGCGGCGATCTGCCACTACGTCGCGATCTGGCTGGTCCTCTACGCTTGAGGGTCGGACGGCGCGTCGGCCGGGCCGTCCCCGGTTTCGTCGTCCTCGCCGTCGAGTCGCGGACCCCGCGCCCGGAGCTCGTCGACCGTGCTCATGGCCTCGCGGAGCTCGGCGAGCCATGGCTCGGTGTGCTCGCCCACCAGCGCCACCGCCCAGGCCAGCGCCTCGGAGCGCGAGCGCGCCACCCCGGCGTCGACCAGGGTGTCGAGCACGCGCCGCTCGGGCTGACGCAGCCGCGTCATCACCGGCACCGACAGCGTCGTGAACAGCTCCTCGACGCCATCCTCGTCGCCCGGTCCCGCGATCCGGGCACCCCAGGCCACCTTGCGCCCGTAGCGGTGCTCGGCCTGCCGGGCGATCTCCATGCGGTCCTCGCGGGTCTCCTCCCGATACCGGCTGATCCGCCCGGTCGCGGTCGCCGCGCGGGCCGCCGCGTCGGTGTCCGTGCCCGCTTCCGGCGCCGGCAGCTCGCCGACGACCAGGATCTCCTCGCGGTCCACCGTGACCTCGGGGGCACCGACGAACCATCCGTCGGGCAGCCGCCCCGCGAGCCACGCCGTCAGGTCGTCCGTCGGCGGGAGCTCGCTCGTGGGGCGCCCGCCCCGGCCGACCCGTCCACCGCCGCCGGGGCGTCCCCGGTGTCCTCGTCCCACCATCATCTCGACTCCTCGTGTTTCGCGCCTGCACCGATTACAGCATTACATGCACGCAGGAGTCGACGCCGTTCGCCGAGGGAGGACGGGATCACCTGACGTCAGGAAAGTCGCGTTGCAGACACTGAGCGTCTGGAACGCGACTTTCCTGACACCCGGGGGTGGGCCGCTCAGACGGCGCGCAGGGCGTCCGCGAGCTCCTCGGGCGAGACGGTCGGGCGCCGGCAGACGTACCCGCGGCACACGTAGGCCGCGGCCCCGCCCTCGACGAGCGGGCGGTCGGCGAGCAGCGGCACCCCGGGCGCGTCCGGCTCGCCCGCCACCACGACGGTGCCGCCCGGGGCCGCCCGCCGGGCCGCCGCCAGCAACGGCTCCCGCTGGGCCTCATCCCGTCCGACGACGGCGACCTGCAGCGGGCCGCGCAGGGCCGCCTCGGCCGCGGCGGCCCAGCCGCCCGCGAACCGCGCGTGCCGGCTGAGGAGGGTGCCTGCCGTGGTGAGCGCGGCCTCGGCGACGCCCCGGTAGCGCTCCGCCCGCTCGGGTCCCGCGAGCACCGCCGCGGTGACCAGGGCCGCCGTCAGCACCGAGGACCCGCAGGGCGTGGCCCCGTCGGTGATCTCCCGCGGTCGGCTGACCAGCGCCTCGGCGTCGTCGGCGGTGTCCCAGAACGCGCCGGTCGGGGCGCCCGCCTCGTCGTGCTCGGCGAAGTGCTCGAGGGCGACGTCGAGCAGCCCGCAGGCCTCGTCGAGCCAGCGCGCCTCGGCCGTGGCCTGGTGCAGCGCGAGCAGTCCCTCCGCGAGCGCCGCGTGGTCCTCGAGCACCCCGGGGGCCTCGCCCACCGTGCCGTCGCGGGAGGTGCGGCGCAGGCGACCGTGGACGACGTGGGTGCGCAGCAGCAGGCTCGCGGCCCGGCGCGCGGCGGCCAGCCAGTCCGGCCGCCCGAGTGCCGCCGCGCCCTCGACGAGCGCCGTGACGGCGAGCCCGTTCCAGGCGGCGACGACCTTGTCGTCCCGCGCCGGCTGCGGGCGCGCGCCGCGGGCGGTGAGCAGGGCCTTGCGAGCGGCCTGCCAGCGCCCCTGGTCGTCGGGGTCGGCAGGCATCTGCAGCGTCGAGCGGCCGTTCTCGAACGTGCCCGCCTCCGTGACGGCCAGCAGCTCCGCCGCCCACGCGCCCTCGGCCGGCCCGAGGACGTCGGCGAGCTCGGCAGGCGACCACACGTAGGTCGAGCCCTCCTCCCCCGCGGCGTCGGCGTCGAGCGCCGAGGCGAACCCGCCCTCGGAGGTGCGCAGGTCGCGGAGCAGGAAGCTCCCGGTGAGCTCCGCCGCGTGGCGGGCGAGCGTGGAGGCCTCGGGGCGCCCGGACGTCAGGCGGGCCTCGTGGACGTAGCTGCGCAGCAGCAGGGCGTTGTCATAGAGCATCTTCTCGAAGTGCGGCACGACCCAGCCCGCGTCGACCGAGTAGCGCGCGAAGCCGCCCGCGAGCTGGTCGAACAGCCCGCCACGGGCCATCCGCTCGTGCGTCGCGGTCGCCATCCACCACGCGGCCTCGCTGCCGGTGCGCTCGTGATGGCGCAGCAGGAACTCGAGCACCGACGACGGCGGGAACTTCGGGGCCCCGCCGAAGCCGGCGGCCACCCGGTCGAACTCGCCCTCCAGCACGTCGATCGCGCCGGCGAGCGTCGCCTCGTCCACCGCCGCCGCGGGCAGCGAGCGCGCGACCCCGGCGAGCCGGTCGGCGATCCGGGCGGCGGCGCTGCGCACCGAGTCGCCGTCGGTCTCCCACGCCTTCGCCACGGCCGTGAGGAGCTGCGGGAACGAGGGCATCCCGCCCTGCGCCTGCGCCGGGTAGTAGGTGCCGCAGTGGAAGGGCTGAGCGTCCGGGGTGAGGAAGCACGTCATCGGCCAGCCGCCCTGGCCGGTCATGGCCTGGGTGGCCTCCATGTAGACCGCGTCGACGTCGGGCCGTTCCTCCCGGTCGACCTTGACGGCCACGAAGTGCTCGTTGACGAAGGACGCGATCCGGGGGTCCGAGAACGACTCGTGGGCCATGACGTGGCACCAGTGACAGGCCGAGTAGCCGACCGAGAGCAGTACCGGGACCCCGCGCTCACGGGCCTCGTCGAACGCCGCGGTCTCCCAGGGCCGCCAGTCGATCGGGTTGTCCGCGTGCTGGCGCAGGTACGGACTCGTCGAGTCCGCGAGCCGGTTGGCCATGCACCCGATCGTCGCACGGGGTCACCACCGCGTCGCCCGGACGGCCGGCGCGGGCCCCGGGCCGGGCCCGCCTGCCCGTCAGCCGTCCGGGGAGCCCCGCTCGCGGACCGGACCCGTCTCGGTGCCCGTCGCGCCCGTGGTCGTCGGCCCGTCCTCCGTCGTCCCGGCCCCGGAGTCGGCGTCCTGCGGAGGGTCGAACGACTCCGGGACGTTGCGCAGCCGCTTGTTCATCGACCGGATGAGCAGCACCGTCGCGATGGCCAGCAGCAGGATCACGACGAGGGCGATCGGCGAGGTCTTGCCGAACTCCTCCCCGCGGTCGGCGCCCGGCGCGGGCGGCTGGGCCTGCGCGAGCAGGATCACGACGGAGGCGGGCATCACGGCGTCAGCACCCGCTCGCGGACCCCGGCGAACAGGTCGCCGTCCACCGCCGACTCGGTCTCCTCCGGGTCCCCGACCAGGGACCGCGCGAGCTCGTAGTCCTCGGTCGGCCAGACGCGCTGCTGCATCTCCAGCGGCATCTGGAACCAGCGGCCGTTGGGGTCGATCTGCGTGGCGTGGGCGAGCAGCGCCTGATCGCGGACCGAGAAGAACTCGCCGCAGCGAACCCGCGTGGTCACCCGGGTGCCGGGGTCGGTCCGCGAGTCGTCCCAGCGCTCCAGCCACTCCGCCCACGGCGACTCCAGGCCCGCGCCCAGCAGCGCCTCGTGGAAGGCGAGCACCCGGGCCTTCGAGAACCCGTGGGAGTAGTACAGCTTCAGCGGCTGCCAGGGCTCGCCCGCCTCGGGGAAGCGGTCCGGGTCCCCGCAGGCCTCCCAGGCCGCCATGGACACCTCGTGGCAGCGGATGTGGTCCGGGTGCGGGTAGCCGCCGTTCTCGTCGTAGGTCACGACGACGTGCGGCCGGAACTCGCGCATCACCCGGACCAGCGCCTCGGTGGGCACCTCGAGCGGCTCGAGCGCGAAGCAACCCTCGGGCAGCGGCGGCTTGGGGTCGCCCTCCGGCAGCCCGGAGTCGACGAAGCCGAGCCAGCGGTGCTCCACGCCCAGGATCTCGGCGGCACGGGCCATCTCCGTCCGGCGCACGCCGATCATGTCGGCGAGCACCTCGGGGCGGTCCATGGCCGGATTGAGGATGCTCCCGGCCTCACCCCCGGTGCACGTGACGACCATGACCTCGGCGCCTTCCGAGACGTAGCGCGCACACGTCGCCGCGCCCTTGCTCGACTCGTCGTCCGGGTGCGCGTGCACCGTCATCAACCGCAGCTGATCTCCCACGCCCCCCATCATCCACCGCACCCCCGACAGCCTGCCGGGCCGCTCGCCCCGAAAGGCCCGGAACACACGATCGCCGCAGGTCGCACAGGCCCTGTGAGATTCTCCGGAGATCCGGGAACCTCCCGGGGGCATCGTTCGTACGGCTCCCGCCGGGGCCCGACCGTGTTAGTGTCGCCCGACACGGCCCGCATGCCGCGGGTCGTGTTTTTCCGTCTGTGGACGCTCCCGTCCCGGCCTCGCCGGGACCCGCGGGTGCCGACCGAGAGCAGGCAGCCGCCCCGCGAACCGGCGGGACCGGACCTCCGAGGAGTTGATCGCCGTGACCGAGACGCAGACCCAGGTGACCTGGCTGACTCAGGATGCCTACGACCGTCTCAAGGCCGAGCTCGACGACCTCGTGGGGCAGCGTCCCGCGATCGCACAGAAGATCAACGCCGCCCGCGAGGAGGGCGACCTCAAGGAGAACGGCGGCTACCACGCGGCCCGCGAGGAGCAGGGCGTGATGGAGGCCCGCATCCGCCACCTGCAGGAGCTGTTGCACACCGCGAAGGTCGGCGAGACGCCCACCGAGTCGGGCACCGCCGTCCCGGGCACCGTGCTCACGGTCCGGTTCGAGGGCGACGACGACACGGAGACCTTCCTGCTCGGCTCGCGTGAGGAGGGGTCGCACGGCGACCTCGAGGTCTACTCGCCGAACTCGCCGCTGGGCTCGGCACTCATCGGCGCCAAGGCCGGGGACACCGTGAGCTACGACCTGCCCGACGGCGGGGCGATGGAGGTCACGCTGGTCTCCGCGGAGCCCTACTCGCCCTGAGTCCCGGCCCCGCCCGGCTCCACCGTGCCCTCCACGACGGCGTACCCCGCCTCGCGGAGGGCGTCGACCATCGCGGTCCGGTGATCGTGCCCGCGCGCCTCGAGCGTGAGGGCCACCTCCACCGAGCCCAGCGCGAGCGGCCCGAGGTCCGCCGAGACCCCGAGGCGGCGGTGCTCGACGTCCACCACGTTCCCGCCGAGTCGCCCGACGCGGGCGAGGAGGTCGGCGAGGTAGCCGGGGCGGTCGGGCAGCCGCACCCGCAGGCTCGCGTAGCGCCCGGCCGCCGCCATGCCCCGGCGGACGATCTCGTCGAGCATCAACGGGTCGACGTTGCCGCCGGAGAGCACCGCGACGACCGGCGCCCGCCACCGCCCGGGGTACTCCGCGAGCGCGGCGACCGCGGCGGCCCCCGCCGGTTCGACGAGCAGCTTGCCGCGCTCGAGACATTGGAGCACCGCCCGGGACAACGCCTCCTCGCTGACCGTGACGATCTCGTCCACCTGGGCGCTGACCTGCGCGAACGTCAGCTCGCCCGGGCGCGGCACCGCGATGCCGTCGGCGATGGTCGCGCCCGTGACCGTCACCGGGACGCCGGCCTCGAGCGAAGGTGGCCAGGCCGCCAGCGCCTCGGCCTGGGCGCCGACGACGCCGACCCCGGTACCCGCCAGCGCGGCCGCGATCCCGGCCACCAGCCCCCCGCCGCCGGTGCAGACGACGACCGTGGCGACGTCCGGGACCTGCTCGAGGATCTCCAGCCCGACGGTGCCCTGGCCCGCGACGATGTCCGGGTGGTCGAAGGGGTGGATGAGCACGGCGCCGGTGCGCTCGGCGAACTCCCGCGCGCCGGTCAGCGTCGCGTCGAAGGTGTCGACGAGCTCGACGTCGGCGCCGTAGCCGCGCGTGGCCGCGAGCTTGGGCAGCGGCGCGCCCGCGGGCATGAACACCGTCGCGTGGGTGCCGAGCAGGCCCGCCGCGAGCGCGACGCCCTGGGCGTGGTTGCCCGCACTCGCCGCGACGACGCCGCGGGCGCGCTCGTCGTCGGTGAGCCGCTGGATGCGCCGGTACGCACCTCGGATCTTGAAACTGCCGGTGCGCTGGAGGTTCTCGCACTTGAGGCTCACCGGTCCGCCCGCGGAGCGCGCGAGCACCCGGGACGGCTCGACCGGCGTCCGCCGCACCACGCCTGCGAGGGCGACCCGCGCCGCCTCGACGTCCTCGCGGGTCACCAGGGTCTGCGGCACGACGGCGATGGTGCCTGTCGGCCCGCGGCCGGGGCACCCCGGGAGTTCCCGGCGCGGCGGTGACGTCGCCGACCGGTTCACCCCGGCGACGGACGGGGCGGGGCAGGCCGCGACGGGCGCCGCCCGCGTCCGGTCGGCGCTGCGCGGGACTCGTCGGTCGGACGGGTCGAACCGAACGCCCGACGTGTGCGGATGTGGTCGGTAGCCTGTGTTGAGAGCGTGAACGGGCCGGGAGGGCAACGGATGACCGGGACACAGAGCGTCGGCGCACGCCGGCCGGTCCGCCGGGCCGCGCGCCTCGGGCTCATCGCCCCCCTCGTCGCGGCCGCCGCACTGACCGGCGCCGCCGTCTTCACCGTCTCGCAGGCCGGCTGCGACGACCCCGGAACCCTCGTCTCCACCCACCACGGGCCCGTGCTCGTGGGCGGGTGCAGCGTGCCCGGGCTGGTCCTGCCGGGCCACACCCCGCCGCACGGCTCCGCGAACGACCAGGCGGACGCCCGCCGGGGTTAGCCGGTCGGACGATCCCGTACGGAACGAACGACTCGTTCGTGGCGTCTATGTGCACGAACGAGTCGTTCGTTCGGTTCGCGGGAGGCGCCTCAGCGACCCGCGAGGGCCTGGAGCAGGTCCTCGACCAGGTCGTCGCCGTCCTCGATGCCCACCGAGAGGCGCACCAGGTCCGACGGCACCTCCAGCGGCGAGCCCGCCGTCGACGCGTGGGTCATCGCTCCCGGGTGCTCGATCAGCGACTCCACGCCGCCCAGGGACTCCGCGAGGGTGAACACCCGCGTCGCCGCGCACAGCGCCCGCGCCGCGGCGTCGCCCCCGGCCAGCCGGATCGACACCATGCCGCCGAACCGGCGCATCTGCTTGGCGGCCGTCTCGTGGCCGGGGTGCGAGGCCAGCCCCGGGTAGAGCACGGACGCGACGGCGGAGTGCGCGTCGAGCGCCTCCACGACCCGCTCGGCGTTGTCGCAGTGGCGCTCCATGCGCACCGCGAGCGTCTTGATCCCGCGGGTGGTCAGGAAGCAGTCGAACGGCCCCGGCACCGCGCCCATGCCGTTCTGCAGCCGTGCGAGGTCGGCGGCGAGGTCCTCGTCGGAGGTCACCACGGCTCCGCCGACCACGTCGGAGTGGCCGCCCAGGTACTTCGTCGTCGAGTGGACGACGACGTGCGCGCCCAGGGCGAGCGGCTGCTGGAGGTAGGGCGAGGCGAAGGTGTTGTCGACGACGAGGCGCAGCCCGTGCTCCCCGGCGATCCCGGCCAGCGCGGGCACGTCCGCGACGGTGAGCAGCGGGTTGGTCGGCGTCTCGCACCACAGGAGCTTCGTCTCGGGAAGGATCGCCGCGCGGACGGCGTCGAGGTCCGCGAGGTCGACCGCCGAGTAGTGGACGCCCCAGTCCGCGAGCACCGTCGAGACCAACCGGAACGTCCCGCCGTACGCGTCGATCGGGATGACCACGTGGTCGCCCGGGCGCAGCGTCGCGCGGAAGATCGTGTCCTCGGCGGCCATGCCGGAGGCGAACGCGCGGCAGAACCGCCCACCCTCGAGCGCCGCTAGCTGCGCCTCCAGGGCGGTCCGCGTCGGGTTGCCGGTCCTGGCGTACTCGTAGCCCGAGCGCAGTCCCCCGACGCCGTCCTGCGCGAACGTCGACGTGGCGTGCACCGGCACGACGACGGAGCCGGTGGTCGGGTCCGGCGCCTGACCGGCGTGGATGGCGCGGGTGGCGAAGCCGTGCTGGTCGGTCACGTCCCGATTCTCCACTACCTGCCGGCCAGGAACGCGAGCACGTCCGCCCGCGAGACGATCCCCGCGGGCCGCCCGTCGGAGATGATCAGCAGCCCGTCCCCACCCTGCAGCGAGGTCATGGCCTGCGAGAGCGGCTCGGTGATCCCGACGGTCGGCAGCGGCGGCGCGAGGTGGTCCTCGACGCGGTCGGTGAGCGAGGCCTTGCCGGTGAACAGCCGGTCCAGCAGGTCCCGCTCGGTGACGGCGCCGCGGACCTCGGCCATCATCACCGGCGGCTCGGCCTTGACGATCGGCATCTGCGAGACGCTGAACTCGCGCATGATCGCGACGATGTCGGAGACCGTCTCGTTCGGGTGCCCGTGCACCAGGTCGGGGATCGAACCGTCCTTGCCCCGCAGCACGTCCCCGACGGTGAACTCGGTCGTGTCGGCCTGCATGAAGCCGTACGAGGCCATCCACTGGTCGTTGAAGACCGTCGACAGGTAGCCGCGCCCGCCGTCGGGCAGCAGGACGACGACGACGTCGTCGGGCCCCAGCTCCGAGGCGATCCGCGCCGCCGCCTCCGTCGCCATCCCGCAGGACCCGCCGACGAGCAGGGCCTCCTCGCGGCCCATCCGCCGGGTCATGTGGAACGAGTCGCCGTCGGAGACCGCGACGATCCGGTCGCAGACCTCGCGGTCGTACGTGCTGGGCCAGAAGTCCTCGCCGACGCCCTCGACCAGGTAGGGCCTACCCTCGCCGCCGGAGTACACCGAGCCGAGCGGGTCGGCCCCGATGATCTGCACGCGCCCGCCCGACACGTCCTTGAGGTAGCGGCCGGTGCCCGAGATGGTGCCGCCGGTCCCGACGCCCGCGACGAAGTGCGTGATGCGGCCCTCGGTCTGCTCCCAGATCTCCGGACCGGTGGAGGCGACGTGGGACGCCGGGTTGGCCGGGTTGGCGTACTGGTTGGGCTTCCAGCCGCCCTCGGTCTCGCGGGCCAGCCGGTCGGACACCGAGTAGTAGGAGTCGGGATGCTCCGGCTCGACGGCGGCGGGGCAGACGACGACCTCGGCCCCGTAGGCGCGCAGGGCGTCCTGCTTGGCGACACTGACCTTGTCCGGGACCACGAAGATGCAGTGGTAGCCGCGCTGCTGGGCGATGATCGCGAGCCCGATGCCGGTGTTTCCCGAGGTCGGCTCGACGATCGTCCCGCCGCGCTTGAGCTCGCCCGACTCCTCGGCCGCGATGATCATCTTCTCGGCGATGCGGTCCTTCACGCTGCCGCCGGGGTTGAAGTACTCGACCTTGGCGAGCACGAGCGGCGCATCCGGGCCCGCGGGCACGACGTGGCTCAGCTTCACCAACGGGGTGTGTCCGACGAGGTCCGCGACGTGCTCGACGTACTGCATGTCGACCATCCTGCCGGTCGTCGGCAACAGCGGCCGGGTTGTGCGGCGAATCACCGGTGTGGGGGGTTCGACGGGGTGCGCGGCGCCACAGCGCGCCTAGGGTTCGGCCATGGCCCAGAACTCCGGGACGCCCGACGCCGTGATCGTCTCCGCCGCCCGCTCGCCCATCGGCCGCGCCCGCAAGGGCGCGCTCGCCGGGATGCGTCCCGACGACCTCGCCGCCCAGATGGTCCGCGCCGCCCTCGACGCCGTGCCGTCACTCCCGCCGACCGAGGTCGAGGACCTCATGCTCGGCTGCGGCCTGCCCGGCGGCGAGCAGGGCTACAACATGGGCCGGATCGTCGCGGTGGAGCTCGGGCTCGACACCGTCCCGGGCACCACGATCACCCGCTACTGCTCGTCGTCGCTGCAGACGATCCGGATGGCCGCGCACGCGATCCGTGCCGGCGAGGGCGACGTGTTCGTCGCGGCCGGGGTCGAGGCGGTCTCGCGGTTCGAGAAGGGCTCGTCGGACGGCCTGCCCGGCACCCAGAACCCGCGCTTCGACGAGGCCCAGGCGCGGACCGCGCAGACCGCCGCCTCCGGGGCCGACGAGTGGCACGACCCGCGGGCCGACGACCTGCTCCCCGACGCCTACATCGCCATGGGCCAGACCGCGGAGAACGTGGCGCTGGCAGAGAACGTCTCCCGCGAGGAGATGGACCACTTCGCGGTGCGCTCGCAGAACCGCGCCGAGCAGTCGGCGGGCGACGGCTTCTGGGCGCGCGAGATCACCCCGGTGACACTGCCCGACGGCTCGGTGGTCGCCGCCGACGACTCCCCGCGCCCCGGCACCACCTACGACGCCGTCGCCGGGCTGAAGCCGGTGTTCCGTCCCGACGGGCGCATCACCGCGGGCAACGCGTGCCCGCTGAACGACGGCGCGGCCGCGGTGGTCGTGATGTCCTCGACGCGCGCCGCCGAGCTCGGCATCACCCCGCTCGCCCGGGTGGTGTCGACCGGTGTCACCGGGCTCTCCCCCGAGATCATGGGACTGGGGCCGATCGGGGCCTCGCAGCAGGCGCTGCGCCGGGCCGGGCTGACCATCGACGACGTCGACCTCGTGGAGATCAACGAGGCGTTCGCCGCGCAGGTCCTCCCGTCGGCCCGCGGCCTGGGCCTGTCCGAGTCGGCGATCGAGGCCAAGCTCAACGTCCACGGCGGGTCGATCGCCGTCGGCCATCCGTTCGGTATGACCGGCGCGCGCATCGCGACCACGCTGATGAACGGGCTGCGCAGGAAGGACGCGACCATCGGGCTGGAGACGATGTGCGTCGGCGGCGGGCAGGGTATGGCGATGGTGCTCGAGCGCCTGTCCTGACGGGAACGACCGAGGGCACCGCCTGCCACTCCAGGTGGCCGACGGTGCCCTCCGGTCGCCGCCGCTAATTTCGGAAGTAGCTCAGCAGCTGCAGGATCTCGATGTAGAGCCAGACCAGGGTCGTCATGAACCCGAAGGCGAGGTACCAGGCGAAGCGCGCGGGCACGCCGGCCTTGACGGCCTGGTCGGCCTGGTCGAAGTCGAGGAGCAGCATGAACGCCCCGATCCCGATACAGACCAGGCTGAAGATGATCGCGAGCGGTCCGCCCGAGCGCAGACCCAGGCCGTCCTGGGTGAAGAACCCGACGATGAGGTTGGCGAGCATGAGCACGATGACGCCGATGGCGGCGCCGATGATCATCTTCGTCAGGCGGGGCGTGACCCGGATGGCACCGGTCTTGTAGACCACGAGCATGCCGATGAACACGCCGACCACGCCGAGGATCGCCTGGAAGCCGATGCCGGCGTACTGGTTGCTCGACGACTCGAGCGCCCCGGTGATCGCGCCCAGCGCCATGCCCTCGGCCACCGAGTAGGTGATCACCAGCGCGGGGTTGGTGCTCTGCTTGAAGATGATGACCAGCGCGACGACCAGGCCGACGACGAAGCCGACGATCCCGAGCAGGTAGAGCCCGCTGATCGCGGTGAGCACGCCCACGCCGATGCTGATGACGGCGTTCAGCGCGGTCTTCTGGACGACGTCGTCGACGGTCAGCGGCCGGTCGGTGGCACCCGCCACCGGGGCCGAGCCCCCGGGACCGCCGCCGAGGCCGCCCCCGAGACCTGCCGGCGCGTCCCCGAACCGCGCATACCCACCGGGTGACGTCGGCAGCCTGCGGAACGCCGGGTTGCTGCTGGTGCGCACTCGTCCTCCTTCACGTGCGAGGGGCGGCCGCCCTGCCGTGGGCCCGACCGCAGGGCGTTCCTGCGGCGGTCGACCGCTCTCCAAATCTTCCAACGCGCGAAGCGGCATCGAGGTTCCCGCCGGGTAAAAGCGCTTTTACTCACCTCCTGAATCAGGTTCTGCTTCAGATCGGGCAGGGTCGATCACGTGTCGATCACGGCTCAGGGGGCACACTCCCAGGACTGACCCCGAGGTTCAGGAGGACGCCGTGGCAGGTCTCGGTGACATGGTGAACAAGGCCAAGGAGTGGGCCGGGGAGAACCCGGACAAGGCCGACTCCTTCGTGGACAAGGGCGGCGACGCCGTCAAGGGCAAGCTGGGTGGCCACGAGGAGCAGGTCGACCAGTTCGGCGACAAGGCGAAGGGCTTCCTGCACGGGGAGAACCCGCCGGAGGGCGAGCAGCCCCCGCCCCCGCCCCCGCAGTAGGCAGGCGCGAGGAAGCGCCACACACGTCACGGCCGGCGGCCCGATCCGGGTCCGCCGGCCGTCGTGTGTCCGGCCGGGACCGGCCCTCAGTCGCCGAGCCGGATCGCGAGCAGCACCGCGTCGTCGCGCAGACCCTCGGCACCGAGGACCTCGAGCACGTGGTCGCACAGTGCGCCCACGTCCTCGACGTGCCCCTCGGCGGCCACGGTGCGGACCAGCAGGTCGGTGCGCTCGTCCGGGTCGAACCCCGGCCCCTCGATGAGCCCGTCGGTGTGCAGCACGAGCAGGTCACCGGGCCGGCAGCGCACCTCGGTGCACTCCCGCGGTGCCTCGCGGGTCGCGCCGATGAGCGGCGAGAGGTTGCCGGTGAGCAGTTCGACGCTGCCGTCGCCGCGGCGCAGCAGGGGCGGCGGGTGCCCGGCGTTGCAGTAGCCGAGGACCCAGCCGTCGTCGTCCTGGGCACGTTCCAGGCGGCCGAACACCGCGGTCGCCATGGCCGCCATGTGCAATCCCTGCACCAGGTCGTTGCAGCGGTCGATGACCGCCTCCGGCCCGAGGCCCTCCCACGCGTACGAGCGCAGCACACCGCGCAGCTCACCCATCGCCGCGGCGGCCCGCAGGTCGTGCCCGACGACGTCGCCGACCGCCACGCCCACCGCGCCGTCGGGCAGCGGCATCAGGTCGTACCAGTCGCCGCCGACCTGCGCGCCGTCGGTCGCGGCGAGGTAGCGCGAGGCCACCGTGAGGCCGGGGACCGCGGGCACCGCGGGCAGCAGGCTGCGCTGCAGCGTCTCCGCCGCGCCGTGCTCACGGGCGTAGAGGCGGGCGTTGTCGACCGCGAGCCCGGCGCGGGCCGCCAGGTCGCTCGCGAGGTAGAGGTCGCGCTGGGAGTAGCGCCGGCCGTAGGGCAGCTCGGTGCCCAGGGTGAGCGCGCCCAGGACCTGCCCGCGCGCGCGGAGCGGGACCACGATCGCGGACCGGGGCCGCAGCTGCTCGTAGCGGGCCATGAGGTCCGGCTCGTCACGCAGCCCCTCCGGGCGCACCGGGAGCTCCGGCAGCAGCGACGGGGCGCCGCCGGCCAGGACGCGGTCCACCGGGTCGTCGTCGTCCTCGGTCGGGGTGATCCAGCGGCCCAGCATGCCGACCGTCTCGGTCTTGGTGTCGTCGCGGTGGTTGACCGCGACCCGGTGCGCCGACGTCGGGAGGCCGACCTCGTCGAGCAGGTCGACGCAGCAGTAGTCGGCGAGCGCGGGGACCACGATGCGAGCCAACGCCCGAGCGGCTCCACCCGCGTCGAGCGACGCCGTCATCGCGGCGGTGGAGTCGGTGAGCAGGCGGAGCTGCTCGCGGGTCTCCTCGGCCGCGGCGAGCGCGGCACGGCGCTCGTTCTCGACCATGACCCGCTCGGTGACGTCGGCCTGGACACCGACGAAGTTGACGACCTGCCCGCCGCCGTCGAACACCGGGGAGATCGACACCTGGTTCCAGAACGCAGTGCCGTCCCGCCGGTAGTTGAGCAGGACCTCGGTGATCGCCCGCTCGTCGGCCAGTGCGCTGCGGATCCGCGAGATCGACGTCGGGTCGGTGTTCGGCCCCTGCAGGAAGCGGCAGTTGCGGCCGAGGACCTCGTCGAGGTCGTAGCCGGTGAGTCGCGTGAACGCCGGGTTCACCCAGACCAGCGGGTTCTGGTCCTTGGCGGGGTCGGAGATGGTGAACGACAGCTCGGTGGCGACGACCGCGCGGTCGCGCATCATCTCGAGGTGACGCTGCGCCCCGGCCCCGGAGAGCTGCAGGAACACGACGAGCGCGAGCCGTCGGCGGGCGTCGTCCTCGGCCTCGGAGAGCGGGAACCCGGTGACCCACAGGAGGCGGCCCTCGGCCTCCTCGCGCTCCTCGGCGGTGGCATCGGACCCCTTGCGGGCGGCGTCCGCGATGGCGACCGGCTCACCGGAGACCGGGATGCCCTGGGCGACCCGGGACAGCGGCGAGGCGGTGTCGCGCATCGCGCGACCGGAGAGGTCGGTCAGGCCCGCGGCCTCGCTCCACGCATCGATGTCGAGCGGGAGCTGGGCGCGACCACCGGTGAGCTCCTGGGCCGAGCCGTTGGCATAGGTCACGGTGCCGGCGTCGAGGTCGATCAGCGCGACCGCGGCAGGCGCGGTGTGCAGGACCTGCGGGAGGTCGCCCCCGACGGCGTCGACGGCGACGCTGTCGCGGACGCGGGCGGCCTCGTCGGCCATGCCGGCATCGGGGTACCCGATGCCCGCCCAGTCCGGTCCGTCCGCGCTCGAGACCCTCACCCCCTCCAGGTCGGCAGGCACGTCGGCCGCGCACTCGTCCGGTCGCGAGGTGGCCACATCCCCGGCGTCGCCGTTGGTCCTGCCGGTCACCCGGTGAAGCCTAGCCACCCGGGTACGGGTCGGCCCGACGCGCCACCGTCCGGGGGGACGGGCCGGTCGTGAGGCACGTGGCGCGGCCTCACACCAGGAAGACCTCGCGCGGCCCCGGCGCCGACCCGTCCGGGAGCTCGAGGTCGTGCGCGGGGTCTCCGGCACCCCCGCCGAGCGCGGCGCTGAAGGCCTCGCTCGCGGCGTGCTTGCGGGCGATCACGGTGTCGCTGAGCACGACCTGGCGCGCCCGGCGCCACGGCACCTCGTCGGAGTCCGGCCCGGCCCAGCTCCACGCCCGGTCCAGCCAGCGCACCAGGCGGACGCGGTAGGCGGCCGTGACGATCTCCGCCGCCCGGCCCGCGGCCTCGTGGTCGTCGTCCCCGTCGCCGGACCAGGGCGCGAGCACGCAGAGGCCGGACGGGTCCTCGTCGAACCCGACGATCTCGCTGATCGCGCCCACGACGTCCGGTTCGGCCTGCGCGACGCCCCCGTCGGGCAGGCCGAGGCGGTGCCTGCGGACGACGGAGAGCCCGAGCGCGCGGTACGCGGCCTCGGCGGCGGCCTCGTCGGGGTCGGCCGGGTCCTCGCCGGCACCGTCGGCGTCGTCGCCGGTCAGCTCGGCGTCGAGCCGTCCCGCGAGGAGGTCGTCGATCGTGAAGGAGTCCTGCGGGGCGCCCGGACCCACGAGCACCTCGGGGTCGTCGTTCAGCCGGCCGTCGCGGACGGTGTCGCCCCCGCCCGACGGCGTGGGGCAGGAGCGGGTGGGGCGCTCGGTGACCGACAGGACGTCGACCTCGGCGTGGCGCGACCCCAGGCGGCGCAGCAGCCCGCCGGCGGCGCGGATCTCGTCCCGGGGGTGCGGTGCGACGACGACGATGCGCCGGCAGGCCCGCAGCGTGAGCGGGCGGAGCGACTCCAGCGCCTGCCACGGCGGCCGGAGGACGGAGTCCCCCGGTCCGGACGACGGCACGTCGGTCGGGCGCCGCGGGCCGTCGTGGCCCACGGGCAGCGCGACGTCCTCGAAGTCAGCCACCCCGCTCACCTCCTGTCCGAATTCTGTCCTATGGGGCTCGCCCGTTCGGAGCAGTACTCGCGGGTGAACGCCGAGCGGTCCGGACCGGGATGCAAGCGGTCACACGACGGACGAGCCCTCCCCCGGCCTCGCGACCCAGCATGGCCTGCCCGGGTGAGGGCACGACGACGGTGATCTCACCCCGGAGCGACGACGGGGTGAACGGGGGTGAACGACCCACCCGAGGAGGGGGTCCGGCTGGTGAACACGGCGTGCCCCCGGTGGGACTCGAACCCACACTGCAGCGATTTTAAGTCGCCTGCCTCTGCCGATTGGGCTACAGGGGCCCCGCGACGGACCCTACTGGGTCAGACCGGCCGCACCGGCGGCGCGGGAGAGCACCTCCTCCAGCATCGCGGGGGTGAGCCGTCCGGTGAAGGTGTTCTGCTGGCTCACGTGGTAGCAGCCGAAGAGCTGCATCGGGGGGCGCGTATCGCGGGGTGCGAGGGTCACGTGCGCCCCGTGCCCGAACGTCGGGCGCGGTCGCGGGACCACCCACCCGGCATCGAGCACCGGGAGCAGGGCCTGCCATCCGAAGCCACCGAGCACGACGACGGCGCGGGCGTCGCCGAGCAGCGCCAGCTCGCGTTCCAGGAACGGCCGGCAGGTGTCGCGTTCGGCGGGCGTCGGCTTGTTCGCCGGTGGGGCGCAGCGGACGGGCGCCACGATCCGGACGCCGAAGAGCTCGAGCCCGTCGTCGAGGTGCGTGGCCGTGGGCTGGGACGCGAGCCCGACGGCGTGCATGGCCGCGAAGAGCACGTCGCCGCTGCGGTCGCCGGTGAACATCCGCCCGGTGCGGTTGGCACCGTGCGCGGCGGGCGCGAGCCCCACGACGAGCAGCCGCGCGTCGGCCGGCCCGAACCCCGGCACCGGGCGGCCCCAGTAGGTCCAGTCGCGGAACGCGGCCCGCTTCTCGGCCGCGACCTGCTCCCGCCAGGCCACCAGGCGGGGGCAGGCACGGCAGTCGGCGATCTCGGCGTCGAGGGCGGCGAGGTCCCGCTCCCGGCCCGGCGCGCTCACGCCTCGGGGTCCGGCTCCGGCTCCGGCGCGCGGCGTCTCCCGCCGGCGCACTCGCGCGCGATGCCGTCGAGGATGTCGTGCTCGGAGACCACGAGCTCGGTGATCCCCGCGCGCTCGGCGAGCTCGTCCGCGAGCACCCGGATCACCAGTGCGCCCGCACCGATGACGTCGACCCGCCCGGGATGCATCGGGCCGAGCTCCGCCCGCTGCTCGCGCGGCATCTCCTCGAGGCGACGGCAGGTACCGCGCACGTCGTCGAGGCCGAGGCGGGCGAGGTGGATGCGCTCGGGGTCGTAGCTGCGCAGGTTCATGGCCACCGCGGCGATGGTGGTGGCGGTGCCCGCGACCGCGACCCAGGTCTGCACCTGCCCGACCTCGACCGCCTCGAACGCCGGCGCGAGCGTCGCGCGCACGAAGTCCTCGGCCTCGGCCACCTGCTCGGCGGTCGGGGGGTCGTCGTGCAGGATCTTCTCGGCGACCCGCACGCAGCCGACGTTCGCCGAGTAGGCCGCCGCGACATCGGCGGCGATGGCGTCCCAGGTCCCCGTGACCAGCTCCGTCGAGCCCCCGCCGACGTCGGCGACGACGCACGGACCCTCGTCGGGGTCGAGGTCGGCGACGGCGCCCGCGAACGACAGGCGCGCCTCCTCGTCGCCGCTGATCACCTCGGCCTCGACGCCGATGATGTCGCGCACCATGTCGAAGAACTCGTCGCGGTTCTCCGCGTCGCGGGTCGCGGACGTCGCGCACAGCCGGACGGTGGTGGTGGACGTGCGGCGCAGCATCTCGCCGTAGGCGAGCAGCGCCTCCTTGGTCCGCGCGAGCGACTCCGGCGCGAGGCGCCGCGTGGCGTCCACACCCTGGCCGAGACGGTTGATCCGCATCTCGCGGTGCACGTCGCGCAGCCATTGCGAGCCGTCCTCCCGGACGGTGACGTCCGCGACGAGCAGCCGGATCGAGTTGGTCCCGCAGTCGATGGCCGCGACGCGCGGCATGGGCACTCCCTCGCAGAAGGCGGTGGCCTGGTCCGCGAGGACGCTAGCAAGGGTGCCGTGACCCCGGGTGACGGACGGCAGGTGACCGGCCACCGGGCGGCGGACGGCGGGTGTCGCCGCCCGGTGGTCGGTCCGCAGCCGCGAGGTCCGGCGGAGGACCCCGCGTCCCGGTGGGCCGTCCGCACCACCGGAGAACCGGGCCGGCGACCGCTGCGGAGCGTCACCGACCAGGCAATGGTGCTGCCCGGGCGGGCCGCCGGGCAATCCAGGACGGGGGTCGCCACCGGGCCGTGTCGCGAGATCACCCGTGTCGCGACCGGCGACGACGCTGCGTCGACCACCGGAGGTCGCGATCGCGGGGGCGGGCGTACACGACCCGGCGACGTCGGGCCCGGATCCGCTACTCGGGTCTCGTCAGAAAAGTCCCGTTGCAGACACTGGACGTCCGGAAAGCGTCGTCGATCACTGCGGGGCGGCGTGGAGGCCCACGCACGGCCCGGCCGCCCACCACTCGGGCAGGCGGGCGAGCGTCTCGTCGCCCACGGGGTTCACCCCGGGGCCCGCCGCGAGGGTGTGCGCGACGTGCACGTGGAGGCATTTCACCCGGGTGGGCATGCCACCCGCGCTGACCTCGATCCCGAGGGGCTCGATGGCGTCACGCTCGGCGAGGTAGGCGCGGTGGGCGGACTCGTACGCGGCGGCGAAGCCGGGGTCGGTCTCGAGGCGCTCGGTCTGCGACCGCATGAGGCCCTCCGCCTCCAGGCTCCCGATCCGGGACGCCAGGCGCGGGCAGGTCGCGTAGTAGAGCGTCGGGAACGGCGTGCCGTCCTCGAGACGTGGCGCGGTCACCACCGTCGAGGGCAGCCCGCACGGGCAGCGGTGCGCCACGCCGCGCAACCCGCGGGGAGCGCGCCCGATCTGCGCGCCGACGGCCTCCCGGTCGCCCTCGCGCAGCGGCTCAGCCATCGGGGTCCGACCGGCTCACGGGGCCGTCCCGAGCGTCCCGCGGGCGACGCGGGTGTACCAGGGCAGGTCGGCCTCGGACGGCGCGAGCGCGGCGGCCCCGACACTGGTCGGTTGGTTCGCGGCGTCGCCGGGGAGCTCGACGCGGTAGGGCGTCTCGCCGGGGCGCGCGTACCCGAGGCGGGCGCGGGCGAGGGCCTCGACGTGGGCCGGGTCGTCCATCGCCGCGCGCTCACCCCGCAGCGCCGCGGCGTCGGTGTCGAGGCGGTGCTGCTGCTCGGCGACGGCCGCCAGCTCGTGGCGCTGGGAGACGTAGTTGCGCAGCGGCACCGCGACGGTCAGGGCCAGGGCGCACACGACGACGGCGAGGAGCGCCGCGCGCCGCGCGGTCGAGAGGCCGAGGGCCCCCCGGGTGGCCCGGGCTGCGCGGGCGGCGGCCTGCGCGGCGGCGGGCGCGGTGCCGCTCTGGCGCCCGGACAGCGGATGGCGGCGCAGGGCGGTGCGCTGGGGATCCCGGCGGGGCCCCTGGCGCGCACGGACCCGGGTCCGGGGTCGGCCCGCCGCCCCGGCCTGGCCGGATGCGGTGGACGACCCGGCCGTCGTCGCGGTCGCGGTCGTCGTGCCCGAGCGGGCGGCGCCCGACGACGAGCCCGAGCGAGCGGCGCCCGACGTCGTGCCCGAGCGGGCGGCGCCCGTCGACGAGCCGGACCGGCCCGCACCGGCCGCCGCCGAGCGGCCCCCGGCCGACTCGCGGCCGGAGGCCGGGTCGGGCTTCGGGGGCTGCGAGCGGGGCCGGGTGGGCACGGTCGGCGGGCCTCAGCTCTCCGGGTCGAAGCGCGGGAAGGCCAGGTCGCCCGCGTAGCGCGCGGCGTCTCCCAGAGCTTCCTCGATCCGCAGGAGCTGGTTGTACTTCGCGACCCGCTCGGACCGGGCCGGGGCACCGGTCTTGATCTGGCCGCAGTTGGTGGCGACGGCGAGGTCGGCGATCGTCGTGTCCTCGGTCTCGCCGGAGCGGTGACTCATCATGCAGCGGTAGCCGTACTGCTGCGCGAGGCTCATCGCGTCGAGCGTCTCCGAGAGCGTGCCGATCTGGTTGACCTTCACGAGCAGCGCGTTCGCGGCGCGCCGCTCGATGCCCTCCTCGAGCCGCTCGATGTTGGTGACGAAGAGGTCGTCGCCGACGATCTGGACGCGGTCGCCGATGTCGGCGGTGAGCCGGCTCCAGCCCTCCCAGTCGTTCTCCGAGAGCGGGTCCTCGATGGAGACCAGCGGGTAGGAGTCGAGCAGCTCGGCGTAGTACGAGCTCATCTGCGCGGCGCTGCGCTTCTGGCCCTCGAAGGTGTAGGTGCCGTCGGAGAACAGCTCGCTCGCGGCCACGTCGAGCGCGAGCACGACGTCGCGGCCGAGGGTGAGCCCCGCCTGGCCGACCGCGGTGCTGATGAGGTCGAGCGCCTCCCGGTTGTTCGGCAGCGACGGCGCGAACCCGCCCTCGTCACCGAGCCCGGTCGAGAGGCCGTTCTTCTTCAGGACCGCCTTCAGCGCCTGGTAGACCTCCGCGCCCCAGCGCAGCGCCTCGCGGAAGGTGTCCGCACCGACCGGCGCGACCATGAACTCCTGGACGTCGACGCCGGAGTCGGCGTGGGCGCCCCCGTTGAGGATGTTCAGCATCGGCACCGGGAGCACGTGGGCGTTCGGGCCGCCGATGTAGCGGAAGAGATCCAGCTCGGCGGACTCGGCGGCCGCGCGGGCGACGGCGAGACTCACACCGAGGAGGGCGTTCGCCCCGAGCCGGGACTTGTCCGGGGTGCCGTCGAGGTCGATCAGCTTCTGGTCGACGACCCGCTGCTCGGTGGCGTCCATCCCGACGAGGCCGGGACCGATCTCGTCGAGCACCCCGCCGACGGCCTTCTCGACGCCCTTGCCGAGGTAGCGGCTGCGGTCGCCGTCGCGCAGCTCGACCGCCTCGTGCTCCCCGGTACTCGCTCCTGATGGGACCGCGGCCCGGGTGAGCGTGCCGTCGTCGAGCGCGACCTCCACCTCGACCGTCGGGGTCCCCCGGGAGTCCAGGATTTCCCGAGCACCGACCTGCTCGATGACCGCCACGGATCCGCCTCCTACTGCCACGACTGTGCTCGGACCGGGCGCCGATGCTAGCGGCCGGGGCGGGGAGGTGGGGTGAGCCACGGCGTGGGCCATGTCGCCCTCCGTACGCGCGGCTGCCACCCGGGTGGCTGACACGGTCCGGTCTCGCGTCGCGCGCGCCGGAGACCTACCGTGCGGGCATGTCGTCGTCGAGGGACACGGAGCGGAGCGGATCCGGGCCCGGCGACGACCCGTCGCCCGGCGGCGGCATGGTCACCGCGTTCCGTCGCGCCGAGCAGTTGCTCGAGCATCGTCGTCCGCTGGACGCGCTGCGCACCCTGGCGCCGCTCCTCGAGACCGAGCCCGAGGCCGCGTCCGTGCACCTGCTCGCGGCCCGGGCCTATCTGGCGTCGGCGCAGTTCCGGCGGGCCGAGGCCGGCTTCCTCCGGGTGCTCGAGATCGACCCCGCGGACCACTACGCGCGCTTCGCCCTGGGGCGCACGCTGCAGCGGCAGTCGCGGCTCGAGGAGGCCCGCGCGCAGCTGCGGATGGCGGCCGCGATGGACCCGCGCCCGGAGTACCAGGAGGCGCTCGGCGAGGTCAGCGCGTCGATCGTGCTGCGCCGGGGGGCCTGAGCTGGGCGGCCCGCCCGGTTCGTCGGCGAGGGAGTCACTGCGCGTGGAGCAGATCTTCTTTCCGCCGTGCAGCGACTCCCTGATCAGCGGACCGCCGTACCGATGGAGCCGATCGGCACCCGACGGCGTCGAAGCCCCATGGGAATCGATGCGTGTACGAGCCGCCCGTTCCGCGGGTCGGAGGCGGTCGCCCGGGGCGAGGTGTCCTGGGGCCGCCTGGCCGGGCCGGCGTTCCGGCCGCTGCTGACCGACGTCTACGTCGGGTCGTCGGCCGAGGTCGACACCGCCACCTGGGTGCGGGCCGTCGCGCTCTGGGGACGCGGGGCCGGCGTCGTGGCCGGCCCCCTCGCCGCGCGGGCATGGGAAGCCGAGTGTCCCTGGGAGGAACGCGAGCTCATCATGCCCACGAGCCGGCGCGAGACGTCGGACGAGATCGACGTCCGCCGCGACCGACTGCTCCCGGACGAGGTGTGCTTCCGCTACGGCGTGGCCGTCACCTCGCCCGCCCGCACCGCGTTCGACCTCGCCCGACGCGGCCCGCTCGTCGAGGCGGTCGCGGCCGTCGATGCCGTCGCCTTCCGCTGTGGGCTCACGTCGGCCCACCTGCTCGCCGTCGCGGCCGCTCATCCCGGAGCTCGCGGGTCCGTCCAGGTCAGGCGCGTCGTGGCGCTGATGGATCCGCGGGCCGAGTCGCTGATGGAGACCCGGCTGCGGCTGGTGTTCATCCTGCGCGGGGTGCCGGCGCCGGTCCCGCAGTACGAGGTCCGGGTCCGCGACGGCGGGCTCCGATGGCTCGACCTCGCATGGCCGCGGGTGCCGGCGGGTCGCCGGAAGCTCGGACTCGAGTACGACGGCCCCGAGCACCGCACGATCACCGGCCAGAACCGGGACCTCCTCCGCGACGCCGACCTCGACGACCAGGAATGGGAGATCCTGCACATCGGGGCGGTCCAGGTCTTCGACGAGCGCCGAGCCGACCAACTCGCGGCGCGCGTGATGCGGAGGCTGAACCCGGACCCCTGACCGGGTCCCGGTGATCAGGGAGTCGCCACGCGGGCGATCGGAGATCCGCTCGACGCGCAGCGACTCCCTCGCCGGACTACGGCGCGGTGCTGTTCGCGTAGGCCTCGGCGGCGGCGTACACGCGGCGGCCGTAGTCGTCCGAGTTGTTGTACGAGAGCACCGCGGAGCGCCACCCCTGCCCGGAGGCGAGGTCCCGCCCGCCCGCGCAGAGGTAGTGCCCGGCCGCGAGCGCCGCGTCGAAGATGTTGTCCGGGTCGGCGCGCCCGTCGTTGTTGCCGTCGGCACGCCACTTCGCCCAGGTCGAGGGGATGAACTGCAACGGGCCGACCGCGCGGTCCAGGGTCGGGTCGCCGTCGAGGACCCCGCCGTCGGTGTCGCCGATCGTCCGGTTGCCGCTGGTGCCGTCGAGGGGCACGCCCACGATCCGGGGCTCGATGTCGCCGTTCTGGGCGACGTGGGCACCGCGGTAGCGCCCGTGGTTGGACTCGATGCGCGCGAGGCCCGCGACCGTCACCCACGACATGTGGCACTTGGGGTCGACCTGGCGCATCGTCAGGTCGGCCATGCCGTAGGCCTGCAGCGCGACCGGCGGGATGTTCGTCTTCGGGCCGAGGCCGTTCGCCCAGCTGGAGATCGTCGGCGCGCCCTGACCGTTGGGGCGGCTCGTGCCCGTGCCGGGCAGGAGCGACGACGGCGGCGCGATCGCGGTGGGCTGCGTGACCGACCCGAGGTCGACCTGCGCGGGCGCCACCTCCAGCGCGGGGATCTCCTCCGGCCCGGCGTCGTTGCGGCCGAACTTGCTGCCCTGCTGCAGCACGACGACGGTGCCGACGACGGCGGCGACCAGGACCAGCACGAGCGCCAGGCGCCCGATCGCGGCGGTCCGTCGCGGCGGGGTCGGTGACGACGACGGCGGGGGCGGCCCGCCGAGCGGCAGCACCGGAGGCGGAGCTCCGGCACCGGACGATGCGCCCGGTCCGAGGGCGGGCGAGGTCGCGGTCAGCGCGGCGGAGATCGGGGCGGACGGGACGCCGACGGCGAGGTCGGTGCCGCGCGCCGAACCGGTGATCGCGCCGGCCCCCGGCGGGAGCGGGACATCGGTGGTGCGCGGAGCGGAGGGCACCCGCATCCCCCGCGAGCGTCGCCGGGAGCGAGACGCGTCCCCCAGCCCCTCGAGCGTGCCCGTCACCTGGTCGTCGGCCGGGTCGGGATCCCCGGTCTCGCCGGCGCTGCCGATCTCCCCGGAGTCGTCGGTGCCGTCCGCGTCGTCGGTGACGTCCGCGCCGTCGGTGTCGCCCGCGTCGTCGGGCTGCCCGGTCGAACCGGCCTCGGCCCCGGGGAGCTCCCAGCCGAACGCGTCCGGCGCCGGCTGGTCCTCGTCGGCACGCGGGGCGCGGAAGCGTTCGGTGGCGTCGTCCGCCGTGGGCGCGCGGAAGCGATCGGTCGCCGTGCCGTCGTCGGACGGATCGGGCGGACCCGCCCCGCGCAGGGAGTCGACGCTCGCGCTCATCGGTGAGCAAGGTTACGGCCCGGCCACGGCGCCCTTCGCCCGGCCCACCCCGAGCGCTACCCCTCGAGCAGCGCCCGGCCCCAGTAGTCGCCCGCGTTCCCCGGCGCGACGCCCGGCGGGCAGGCGAACACCGCGGACGAGGTGTGCCGGATGTACTCGTTGAGCGCGTCACGCGCCCCGAGCTGCGTCTGCAGCGTCGTGAACTGTGTCGGCGAGCGCATGAAGGCGATGAAGAACAGTCCGGCGTCGAGCATGCCGGTCGTCTGGTCGACGCCGTCGGTGAAGGAGTAGCTGCGGCGCAGGATCGCGGTCCCGTTGTTGTTCTCCGGCGCCGCGAGCCGCACGTGGGCGTCGAGGGGGATCGCGGGCAGGCCCGAGGCCAGCGTCTTGGCGAAGTCGGGCGGGGTGAACTCGTCGCCGCCCGACAGCGGTGCGCCCGCGGCCTTGCTCCGGCCGAACACGTTCTCCTGGTCGGAGAGGACGTCGCGGTCCCACGTCTCGATGATCATCCGGATCCGCCGGGAGACAAGGAAGCTGCCACCGGCGAACCACGCCGCCGGGCCGGGCGCGTCGGCGGGCGCCACCCACACCGAGCGGGTCACCGCCGCGGGGTCCTCGACCTTGAGGTTGCGGGTGCCGTCCTTGAAGCCCATGAGGTTGCGGGGGGTCGCCTGCGCCGTCGAGGTCGACGACGTCCGGCCGAACCCGAGCTGGGTCCACCGGGTCACGACGGTGCCGCGGCCCAGCCGGGCGAGGTTGCGCACCGCGTGGAAGGCGACCTGGGGGTCCTCCGAGCACGCCTGGATCGCGAGGTCACCCCCGGAGATCGCCGGGTCGAGTGTGTCCCCGGGCAGCGCGGGCAGGACGGCGAGCTCGGCGGGCCGCCGGTCGGCGAGCCCGAACCGGGCGTCGAAGAGTCCCGGGCCGAACCCGACGGTCACCGTCAGATTGCCCGGCGCGAGGTCGAACGCCTCGCCGGTGTCGGCGGGCGGGGAGTTCTGGTCCTCGTTGTCGCCGGGCACGGGCCGCCCGGCGGTCATGGCCTCGGCGGCCGCGGACCAGGTCGTCAGGAGGGCGACGAGGTCGGCGCGGGTCGAGCCGGGGACGACGTCGAACGCCGCGAAGGCCAACCGGTCCTGCGCCGCGGTGTCAATCCCGGCCTGGTGGGCGCCGCGGAAGTCGACGACCGGGGGCGGTGGCGCGCTGTCGGTCGAACAACCGGCGAGCACGCCACCGGCCACGCCGGCCCCCGCGAGGAGGCCGGCGCGGCCGAGGAGAGAACGGCGGGAGATGCTCGTCATGCGACCTTTCCGGAGACCTGCGACAACGGTTCGGCCAGCGCGTTCACCCGGTCGGCCAGGACGCGACGCTGGGCCTCGTTCACCGTCGAGTAGTCCACGTAGACCGCGATGCCGGGAGCGGCCTCGGCACCGGTGCGGAAGGGCTGCAGCTCGTCGGTGATGCCGGTGAACCGGGCCTGCAGCTGCGTCGCCAGAGCCGGGTCCTTGGTCTGCAGCGACGGCTTGAGCAGCTCGAACGCCTCCTGGGCTCCGGCGATGTTGGCGTCGAAGTCCGACAGGTCGGTGTGGGAGAAGGCGTCCTCCTCGCCGGTGACCTTCGAGGTGGAGACCTCGGTCAGCAGCTCGCTCGCGCCGTTGGCGAGCTGGGCCGGCTGGTACTCGGCGGTGCCGACGAGCTTCTGGAGCTGGGCGATGTCCGCGTCGAGCTTGTCGGCGTAGGGCGCCATCCCCGTCGTGTTCTTGTCGACCCACAGCGACTTCTCGATGCGGTGGAAGCCGGTCCAGTCCTGGCCGGGCTCCACGTCGGGCTCGCGGAGGTCGATGGCCGGGTCGAGGTCACCGAAGCTCTCCGCCACGGGCTCGATCGTCTCGTAGTGGTAGCGCGCCGGGGCGAACAGCTGCTGCGCCCTGGCCACGTCGTTGGCGCGCACCGCGTCGGTGAACTGCTTCGTCGCCGGCACGAGCGCGGCGACCTCGCCGTTGACGTACTGCTTGTAGCCCGTGGTCGCCGTCGCGAGGGAGGCGTCGGTCGCGGCCTGCGACTGACCGCCCGCTCCGGTGACGGTGAGCTGCGCGGTGTCCTGCGCCGCGCCCGGGCAGTACACCGTGTAGGTGCCCGGGTCGAGGCGCAGCGAGAAGTCACCCGAGATGCCCTCGGTGATGTTCTCCTTCTCGCCCAGGATCCGGCTGTCCTTCTGGATCTCGCCCTCGGTCACCTTCGCCGTGCCGTTGTTCGTGACGGTGAAGGAGACCGGCCCGGCGGGCACCGACGCGGGCTCCGGCGCACACCCGGCGTCGGAGAGGGGCAGCGAGACCTTGGCCCCCTCGGCGGCCTGGTCACCGGAGCCGCCGGAGGAGCAGGCCGCCATCAGCCCGGCGGTGACCACGGCGACGGCGAGGGCACCGACGACGGCGGTGCCGCGACGTCGGGGCCGCACCGGGAGGGGCGAGACGGGGGACACGGGTGGGTCCTTTCGAAGGGCGACCGGGGACGCAGGTGTCCTGACGAGTCGGCGGGCGGGGTCGGACCGGAGGTCAGGCGGAGGCGCTCGCGGTGGCCGACGCGGTGGACCGCGACGGCCGTCGGACGGGCCAGAGGACGAAGACGAGCATCGGCACCAGGTAGATCAACCAGGCGACGACCTCGATGACCGTCGGCTGCGGCTGGATCCCCAGGACGCCGGTGAGCAGCGACGAGATCGGGGTGCCGGGCCGGACGATCGCGGACAGGTCGGCGACCTGGGTCTGACCGACGTTGATCCAGGTCGCCTCGTGGGCGGTGTGCACCGCGCTGACGAACAGTCCCGCCGCGACGAGGACCAGGAAGACGGCGGTGATCGTGAAGAACCGGGCCAGGTCGATGTGGACCGAGCCGCGGTAGATCCCGTAGCCGAGACCGATGGCGACGAGGATCCCGAGCGCGGCACCGCCACCTGCGGCGACCGGGCTCGTCGAGGACTGGAAGGCGGCGAGCAGGAAGACCGTGGTCTCGAAGCCCTCGCGGAGCACGGCGAGGAAGGCCATCCCGACGAGCGCCCACGTCGAGCCCTTGGCCAGCGCGGACTCGGCGGCCTTCTCGAGTTCGCCGCGCATGGACCGCGCGTGCTTGCGCATCCACACGATCATGTAGGTGATCATCCCGACGGCCACCAGGCCGATCACCGTCTCCAGCCCCTCCTGCTCCTGCTGGGGCAGGTCGGCGGAGACCACCTCGAGGACCACGGCGACGATCACGCAGATCAGCACGGCGAGTGCCACGCCTGCCCACATCGGGCGCAGCGCCGCGGAGTCACCCCGGCGGCGCAGGAACCCGGCGACGATCCCGACGATCAGGGCGGCCTCGAGCCCCTCCCGGAGTCCGATGACGAACGTCGCCAGCACCGCCGCGCCTCCTCGATCCGCGGCGACCGGAGTGGCCGCCTCGCACGCGGAAGTCTTAGGTTTGCCTCACCTTCGCGTCAAGCACCCTGGGTGCGAAAAGGCGATCGACTTCTGTGATCCGTCCGAGTGACAACCCTCGAAATCCGGACAAAAGTCCTACAGCACACCGATAGAGGTCACCGCCAGTGTGATCGCCAGTCGTCCGGGGTCGTCCGGCGCGGTTGCCCGTCGGTCGCTACGGGCAGCCTTGCCTCCACGTCACGGAGCCGGATGTCCAGGGCGGTCGCGGCGGCGCGCAGCTGACCCTCGGGGTCCTCGCCCGCGAGGTAGGCCGCCACGACGGCCTCCGGAGCACCGTCGGGGACGGCCTCGGCGAGCAGGTCCGGCGGCACGCCCGCGCGCTTCGCGCGGCTCACGTACTTCGCGAGCAGCGCGGCACCGGGCTGGGCGAGGGCGACCCCGTCGAGCACCGACTCCCGGCGCTTCTCGGTGGCCTTGAGCTCCTCCCAGCGCACGTCCTGGTCGCCGGCGGTGGCCACGCCCGCCTCGTCGGCGAACACGTGGGGGTGCCTACCGACCAGCTTCGCGACGAGCTCACCGGCCACGTCGTCGACGTCGAACCGCGCTTCGCCGTCGGCCTCCGCCGCCACCCGCGCGTGGAAGAGCACCTGGAGCAGCACGTCGCCGAGCTCCTCGCGGGTGGCCGCGACGTCCCCGGCAGCGAGCGCGTCGTAGAGCTCGTAGGTCTCCTCGACGAGGTAGCGCAGCAGGCTCTCGTGGGTCTGCTCGGCGTCCCAGGGGCAACCGCCCGGCGCGCGCAGCCGGTCCATCACGGCGACGGCCTCGAGCAGCTCCGCGCCCGCGGGCGCCTCCGGTCCGGGGCCCGCGGCGAGCAGCACCGCGCCGGGCCCCGGATCGTCGTCACCGGTCGAGCCGGCCGGCACGGCCCCGAGGTCCTCGGCGAAGCGCCGGGCCAGCCCCGGCGGCAGGGAGGCGTCGAGCAGGACGACGGGGGCGGCCGCCACGAGGCGGACCGCCCGGGCCGGCAGGACCGCCCCCAGCCGGGGGTCGACGACGACGGTGGTGGGTGCCGGACCGGTCACGGCGTCACCTTCTCACGGGGCGGATCACTCTACGGTGGGTTCGGAGGACGCCGGCCGGTTCAGGCCACCCCGGTCCGGGCCGCCCACGCCCGGGCGGCGCCGACCGGGTCGTCCGGCGCGCTCGCGAGGGCCACCGCGAGCAGCAGCCGCGCCTGCCAGGGCGACAGGTCCCCGGCGAAGAGGGCCCCGGCACGGGCCAGGTCGGCGCCCCCGCCCGCGTAGAGCCCCTCGACGGCCCCGGCCCCGGTCCGGCTCGCCACCACGACCGGGACGCCCCGCTCGAGCAGGCGGCGGGCGGAGTCGACGACGGCGGGCGTCGCGTTGCCCGCGCCGAACGCGGCGACGACCACCCCGCGCGCCCCGGCCGCCATCGCGGCGTCGAGGGCGTGCGCGTCGGCGCCGACGTACTGGGCGACGACGTCCACGCGCGGCAGGGTCGTGGGCGGGTCGCCGAGGACCGCGTCGGGGGCGACGGCGTGCTCGCGGACGCCCGCGCCGTCCACGCTCGCGAGCGGTCCCCGGTCGGGCGCGGCGAACGCGGCGAGCGCGGCGGTGTGGACCTTGCGGACGCCGATCGCGGGCAGTACCCGGCCCGCGAAGGTCACCGTCACGCCCGGGCGGCCGTGGGCGGCCCAGCGCAGTGCGGCGCCGAGGTTCCCCGGGCCGTCGGGCGCCGGGTCGTCGAAGGGGCGCTGGGCGCCGGTCAGGGTGACCGGGGTCGCGCCGTCGTGGGTCAGCGCGAGCAGCGCCGCCGTCTCCTCGAGCGTGTCCGTGCCGTGGGTGACCACGACGCCGTCGTGCTCCGCGCAGGCCTCGCGGACCGTCCTCGCGAGGGCGGCGAGGTCGTCGAGGGTCGCGGCGAAGGAGAGGCGGCCCGCGGCGTCGATCGGGACGACCTCGACGCCGGTGTCGGCGCCGGTCACGGTGCCGAGCAGGTCGCGCGCCGAGGCCGCGACCGCGCGGCCCTCGGCGGTGGCGCGGGTGGCGATGGTGCCGCCGGTGGCGAGGAGCGCGAGTCGGGTCACGGGTCCGGACCCTAGGGCGGCGGCGTGCGGGGGCGGCGGACGAGGATGGGGGGCGTGCCCACCCAGCCCCTGCCGATCACCGGCGACGACGTCGACGCGGCCGACCGGGCCGTCCGCTATGAGCTCGCCACCCTGCACTTCCGCCTGCACCGGGCCGACGCCGCCCTGGACGGGATCGAGCCCTGGGTCCGCGCGCCCGAGGCCGGGGGCGAGCTCCTCGGCTGCTGGTACAGCGAGCACGGTCCCCTCGGCCGGGCGTACGTCCTGCGCGCCTTCGACGACGACGCGGCGCTCGCGGCCGAGCGCGAGCGGGCGGCGCGCAGCCCGCACCCGTTCGGCGCCGGGGAACACCTCACCGACCTGCGGATGTGCGGGTTCGCGCCGTTCCCGTTCGTCCCCCGGGTGATCCCCGGGCAGTTCGGCCGCGTCTACGAGATCCGCGACTACCACCTGGTCCCCGGCGGCCTGCCGGAGACGATCGACGGATGGCGGCAGCGGCTCCCCGGGCGCCACGTCGTCGATCCGCTGACCGTGGTCATGTACGCCCTCGACGGTCCCGCCCGCATCGTCCACATCTGGCCGTTCGACAGCCTCGACGAGCGGGTCACGGTCCGTCGCGAGCTCTACGAGTCGAACCGGTGGCCCCCGCCCGGCGGACCCGAGAACATCCTCGGCGCGGAGTCGATCATGGCGTGGCCGACCGCGTTCTCCCCGCTGTCCTGATCGTCGTCCTGGTGATAGGCCTGGTGTCATGAGCACCGCCCGACTGGACTGGTACGGCTGCGCCACCTTCCGCCTCGTCACCGCCGAGGGGCTCACGGTGATGCTCGACGCGTACCTGGACCGGGTCCCGGACGCGCCGCAGAGCGGGGTCGGCGTCGCGGAGGTGGCCGCCGGGATGGGCCCGGGCGACTGGGTCCTCGTCGGGCACTCGCACTTCGACCACCTCTACGGGGCCGAGCGGCTCGCCGCGTCGGGCGCGCGGATCGTCGGGTCCTACGAGACGGTCCGGGTGATGGCCGCGTGCGGGGTGCCCGAGGAGCAGCTCGTCGCGGTGTCGGGCGGGGAGCGGGTCCGGCTCGACGACGCGACCACCGTGCGCGTCCTGCCCAGCCTGCACTCGTGCATCTGGTCGGAGGTGTCGTTCCCCGCCGCCGACCAGGTCTGCCTCGGCGAGCTGGGGGTGACCTGGCAGGAGCGCCAGGAGCGGATCCGGGCGATGTTCGCGGGCCTGCCGGCGCTGGGTCAGGACGTGCTCACCCACCTGCAGCAGGCCTCGCAGGACGAACGGGGCGACGGCGGCGCGCTGGTGTTCGTCGTGGAGACCTCCGAGGGGTCGCTGCTCGTGCAGGACACCGTCGGGGCCTGGACGGGCGTGCTCGGCGCGGAGTCCCCCGACGTCGCGATCCTCGCCGCGGCGGGTCGGGGCAACCGCGACGGCGAGCCGGTGCAGGGCTCGCTGGCCGACTTCGTCGCCGAGGAGGCGTCGTGGCTGGGGCCGCGGCGGCTCGTGCTCTCCCACCACGACGACTGGCTGCCCGGCTTCGCGGGCGCCGTCGACGTCGCCCCGATCCGGGAGGCCCTGGCGCGGCGGTCCCCGGACACCGAGCTCTGCGAGCTGGACTACGCGTCGGGCTTCAAGCTCTTCGTCTGACCCGACGACACCGTCAGACCCCCGCAGGGACCTTCTCCGGAGTCGGCGCGGCCGGGCGCTCCCCGTAGAGCGCGACGAACAGCTGCTCGCACCAGGCCAGCAGTTCGAGGTCGCGCAGCGGCGCGGCCCCCATGCGCACCGGGCCCTTGGCGCCGCCTCCCCCGGACTCGCCCTCGGTCGGCTTGGGCAGGCTCAGCGTCTGGCTGGCCGCCTTGAGCTGGGCCCGTGGGTGAAGCCGCTTGAGCCGCATCTGCGCGGACTCGGGCAGGTCGACCGGCGCGAACCGGATCTGGTTGCCCTGCCCCGCGACCTCGGTGATCCCGTAGCGCCGGCACGCGTGCCGGAAGGCCGCGACCGCCAGCAGGTTCGTCACCGGCATCGGCGGTTCGCCGTACCGGTCGACGAGCTCCTCGCGCACCGCGTCGAGCGCCGGGCCGTCGGGGGCCTCGGCGATCTTGCGGTAGACGTCGAGGCGCAGCCGCTCGGTGTCGACGTAGTCGTGCGGCACGTGGGCGTCGATCGGCAGGTCGACGCGAACGTCGGCGAGCGGCTCGTCGGCGTCGTCGGTGTCGGCCCCGGTGTGCTTCTTGAACGCCTCGACGGCCTCGCCCACCAGGCGCACGTACAGGTCGAACCCGACGCCCGCGATGTGCCCGGACTGCTCCGCGCCGAGGATGTTCCCGGCACCACGGATCTCGAGGTCCTTCATCGCGACCGCGGTGCCCGCGCCCAGCTCGGAGTGCTGCGCGATGGTGGCGAGGCGCTCGTGGCTGGTCTCGGTCAGCGGCTTGTCGTTCGGGTAGAGGAAGTACGCGTAGCCGCGCTCCCGACCGCGGCCCACGCGCCCGCGCAGCTGGTGGAGCTGGGAGAGCCCCAGCGTGTCCGAGCGCTCGACGATCAGCGTGTTCGCGTTCGAGATGTCCAGGCCGTTCTCGACGATCGTCGTGCAGACCAGGACGTCGTGCTCGCGCTCCCAGAACTCGCTGACGGTCCGCTCGAGCCGCTCCTCGGCCATCTGGCCGTGTGCCGTGGCGATGCGCGCCTCCGGGACGAGGCGGCGCAGCTTCGCGGCGCTGTCGTCGATCGAGGCCACCCGGTTGTGGATGTAGAAGACCTGACCGTCGCGCAGCAGCTCGCGGCGAACCGCGGCGGCGACCTGCTTCTCGTCATAGGCGCCGACGTAGGTCAGCGTGGGGTGGCGCTCCTCGGGCGGCGTGAGGATCGTCGACATCTCGCGGATGCCGGCGAGGCTCATCTCCAGCGTGCGCGGGATCGGCGTCGCGGACATCGAGAGCATGTCCACGTGGGCCCGCAGCCCGGTGATGTGCTCCTTGTGCTCGACGCCGAAGCGCTGCTCCTCGTCGATGATCACCAGCCCGAGGTCCTTCCAGGTGACCCCGGTCTGCAGCAGCCGGTGGGTCCCGACGACGACGTCGACGGTCCCGTCGGCGAGCCCGCGGATCGTCGCGTCGGCCTCCTTGGGCGCGGTGAAGCGCGAGAGGCCCTTCACCGTCACCGGGAAGTTCCGCATCCGGTCGGTGAACGTCTGCAGGTGCTGCGAGGCGAGCAGCGTCGTCGGGACCAGGATGGCGACCTGCTTGCCGTCCTGCACCGCCTTGAACGCCGCCCGCACCCCGATCTCGGTCTTGCCGTAGCCGACGTCGCCGGAGATGACCCGGTCCATCGGGACCGCCTTCTCCATGTCCGCCTTGACCTCGTCGATCGCGGACGCCTGGTCCGGCGTCTCGGTGTACGGGAAGGCGTCCTCCATCTCGCGCTGCCACGGGGTGTCGAGCGCGAACGCGTGGCCCGGCGCGGCCTGCCGGGCGGCATAGAGCTGCACGAGGCTCGCGGCGATGTCCCGGACGGCCTTGCGCGCCTTGGACTTCGTCTTCGACCAGTCGGAGCCGCCGAGCTTGTTCAGCGTCGGGAGCTCGCCCCCGACGTAGCGGCTGACCTGGTCGAGCTGGTCGGTGGGGACGAACAGCCGGTCGGACTGCTGCCCGCGCTTGGAGCTGGAGTACTCCAGCACGAGGTACTCGCGGGTGGTCGCGGCCTTGCCGGTGCCGGTGGTCCGCTGGGTCATCTCGACGAACTTGCCGATGCCGTGCTGGGCGTGGACGACGAAGTCCCCGGTCTGCAGCGTCAGCGGGTCGACGGCGTTGCGGCGCTTGACCGCGGCCCGCTTGGCCGGGGCGTCGCTGCCGGTGGCGCGGCTGCCCGTGAGGTCGGCCTCGGTGAGCACGACGAGCGCGCTCGCCGTCGAGACGAAACCGTCCGCGAGACGGCCGCGGACCACCGCGATGGTGCCGGGTACCGGGGTCGCGGGCTCGTCCGCACCCACCACGGGCACGTCCTCGCCGACGAACTCGTTCAGCTGCTCGACCGCCCGCTGCGCCGTCCCGGCGGCCGGGACGACGACGAGGGCCGCCCCGCCCGACGCGGCGTGGGCACGCAGGTCGACCGCGGCCTTCTCCCAGTCGCCCCGGTAGGACTCCACGCCGGTGAGGCCGGTGCGCACGACGCGGACGCCGCCGCTGGTGACCGAATCATCCGACAGGTCGGGGTCGGTGGCGAGGCTGGAGAGCGTCCACCAGGGGTGCCCGCCCTCGCGCGAGGCGGCGCGCACGACGTCGAGGTCGCGGTAGGCGGAGGCGCCGAGGTCGATGGGGGCGCGGCCCTCGGTCGAGTCGGCGGCCACCAGCCAGCTCGCCTCGAGGAACTCCTGGCCGGTGCGCACGAGGTCGGCGGCGCGGCGCTCGACGCGCTCGGGGTGGCAGACGACGACGTGCCCGCCGTCGGGCAGCAGCTCGGGGAGCAGCGCGAGCTCACCCGGGAGCAGGGCCGGGATCAGCGACTCCATCCCCTCGGTGGGGATGCCTTCGGCGACCTTGCCGAGCAGCTCGGCCAGCGCCTTGTCCCCACCGAAGGAGCCGGTGCCCGCGTGCGTGCGCGACAGCTCGGCGGCGCGCTCGCGGACGTCGGCGGTCAGCAGCAGCTCGCGGCACGGCGGCGCGACGACCTCGTCGGGCCGCGCCTCGACGGAGTCGGGCAGCGAGCGCTGGTCGGCCACCGAGAAGCACCGCAGCTCGGAGACCTCGTCGCCCCAGAACTCGATGCGCACCGGCGACTCGGCGGTGGGCGGGAAGAGGTCGACGATCCCGCCGCGCACCGCGAACTCGCCGCGCTTCTCGACCATCTCGACCCGCGCGTACGCGAGGTCCACGAGGCGCTCGGTGAGGTGGTCCAGCTCGATCTCGGTGCCCTCGCGCAGCACGACCGGCTCGAGGTCGCCGAGGCCCGGGACCAGCGGCTGGATGAGGCTGCGGGTGGCGGCCGTGACGACGTGCAGGCGGCCGTGCGGGTCGAGCTCGGGGTGGGCCAGGCGGCGCAGGATCGCGATCCGGCGACCGACGGTGTCCGCCCGCGGGGAGAGCCGCTCGTGGGGCAGCGTCTCCCAGCTGGGGAGGTACGCCACGACGTCCTCGCCGACCATCTCCCCGGTCGCGGTGGCCAGTTCCTCGGCCTCGCGCTCGGTGGCGCACACGAGCAGCACGGTGCGCCCGGCGCCGCCCTGCTCGCCGTCGGGATCCGCGGCGAGCGCGGTGGCCAGCAGCGGTCGCAGCGCCGTCGGGCCCTCCACCGCGGCGTCGCGACCCGCCGCGTCGACGACGGTGCGCAGGCCGGGGTCGGCGAGCACGACGGAGGCGAGACCGGACAGTGCCGTCGGTGGTTGGGCCGTCGGTCCGTGGGGAGTGCCGGAGGAGGACACCAGAGCCCTTCGCAGAAACCTGAAACGATCGATTCCAGTCTAGGAGAACGCCCCGACAGCCTCGGCCCTTCCCTCCACGTCGGTATCGCCGACCGGCGGGGTGCCCGCGCCCGGGGCCCCACCCGGTGATCACCACCGTCCTCCCCCTCCGCCGCGCCGATGGGCGACGATGAGGCGGTGACCCGCTCCGACCAGCCAGGCGATCCCGGGCGTCCGGGGTGGTCGGCGGGTCGCCGGAGGCGTGACGATCCGCGGGACCAGCGGGGGAGTGAAAGTCGAAAACCTGACACTCGACGTCTGGAACGCGACTTTTCTGACACTCCCGAGCCGCCCCCGACCCGCCGCTTCGCCGGCCAGGACCCCGGCGACCAGGGCCCGAGGAAGATCACCGTCACCCGGGTCGCGGCGTGGCGGACGCGGAACCTCACCCGGGCAGGCGTGCGCGCCTTCCACCGCGCGGCCTCGGCCGACGGCGCCGACCGTTCCGGGCTCACCGCGCTGACCTACGCGTGGATGGCGAACTACGCCTCCGACGCCACCCTCGCCGTCGCCCTCGCGAACACCCTGTTCTTCTCGGCCGCGAGCGCCGAGTCCAAGGACAAGGTCGCGCTCTACCTGCTCATCACCGTCGCGCCGTTCGCGCTGATCGCGCCGGTGGTGGGCCCGCTGCTCGACCGCATCCAGCGCGGCCGTCGCCTCGCCCTCGCGCTCTCGACGGCGGGCCAGGGCGTGCTCGCCGTCGTGCTCGCCCTGTTCATGGACACGTGGGCGCTCTATCCGGCCGCGCTCGGGATCATGGTGCTGTCCAAGTCGTTCGGGGTGCTCAAGGCGGCCGTCACCCCCCGGGTGCTGCCACCCGGCATCACCCTGGTCACGACGAACTCGCGCCTCACCGTCTTCGGGCTGATCGCGTCGGGGGTCTTCGGCGGGATCGGCGCGGGGATCTCGTACTTCTCCGGCTCGGCGGGCGCCGCCTGGCTGACCGCGGTGATCTGCGGGGTCGGGGTGTGGCTGTGCCTGCGGATCCCGTCGTGGGTGGAGGTCACCGAGGGCGAGACGGAGACCGTCCTCATCCCGCGGCCGGGCGCGGACGGGAAGATCCCCAGGGTCGGGATGAGCGCGCACGTGATCACCGCGCTGTGGGCCAACGGCTCGATCCGAGCCCTCACCGGCTTCCTCACGCTGTTCGCGGCGTTCGTCGTCAAGCACCAGACCGAGGGCACCCCGGGCCGCCAGCTGCTGCTGCTCGGCATCGTCGGTGCCGCCGCGGGTGCGGGCGGGTTCCTCGGCAACGCCCTCGGCGCGCGGCGGCGCTTCGACAAGCCCGACGCCCTGCTCGTCACCGGCCTGTGCGCGAGCCTCGCGGCGACGGTGGTCGCCGCGGTCGTCGTCGGCCTGGCGACGGCGGCGGTCGTCGCCCTCGTCGGCGCGACGGCGTCCGCGCTGCTCAAGGTGTGCCTCGACGCCGTCGTCCAGCGCGACATGCCCGAGGCGGCGCGCGCGTCGGCGTTCGGGCGCTCCGAGACGATCCTGCAGCTCTCCTGGGTGTTCGGCGGCGCGCTCGGGGTGCTGCTGCCCCCGACGTGGTGGATCGGGTTCACCGTGATCAGCGCCGTGCTGGCGGTCGGTACCGTGCAGACCGTGCTCACCACGCGCGGCCGTTCGCTGATCCCCCGCAGGCGGGCCTCGTCGTGACCGCCTCCGACCAGGAGTCCCGGCCGGTGTCCCGCGGTGGCGTGCTCGCCCGGTTGCGGGCCGTGCCGCGGTGGGTGTGGATCGCGGTCGCCGCGGTCGTCGTGGTGGTGGCCGCGACCGTCACGGCGCTCGTCCTGACCTCGGGGCCGGACTCCCCCGGCGACGTCACGTTCGCCGCGAACGGTCAGTCGCTGTCCGCGCAGCCGACGGTCTACTGCGACGTCATGGTGACCGACTGCGAGAACGAGCCGACCGACGTCGTCGCGCTCCCGCTGCCGCCCGGAGCCTCGGTGGACATCACCGTCCCGGACACCGTGCTCGCCACGCCGTGGCAGGTGGCGTTCACCTACCTCGACGAGAACGGCACCCAGCAGAGCGGGCGCAGCCAGGTGTTCGCCCCGAAGGCCCGCGGCCAGTTCCATCTCGCGCTGCCGGACCCGCGCTGGCGTCTGCAGCGCGTCGAGGTCCAGCAGTTCGGGGCGAGCGAGACCCTCACGCCCCAGGGGAGCCTGTTCTCGACGCGCTCCACCTGGGTGCTCGTGAACGGCTGACCGACCGGGCCGGCGCCGTCGGGCGCCGACCCGGGGGCATCAGCCCTCCAGCTCGCGCGCGACGGCCCGGACGACCTCGGCGAGGCGCTTGGTGTTGCGGCGGTCGGGGTAGCGGCCACGGCGGAGGTCGGGCTGCACCTTCACCTCGAGCAGCTTGATCATGTCGTCGATGAGCCCGTGGAGCTCGTCGGGCGAGCGGCGCTTGGCCTCGGCCACCGAGGGCAGCGGGTCGACCAGGCGGACCTGCAGGGCCTGCGGGCCGCGACGACCCTCGGCGATCCCGAACTCGACGCGCTGACCGGACTTCAGCGCCTCCACCTCACCCGGGAGCGCACCCTTGGGGACGTACACGTCGCCCCCGTCCTCCTGGGAGAGGAACCCGAAGCCCTTCTCGGCGTCGTACCACTTGACCTTGCCGGTCGGCACCGTGCTCACCTGTTCTCTCGTCGACGAGAACGCGCCCCGGCGAGGTGCCGGAGCGCGTCGCGCCATCGTATCCCCGTCGGGGCGGCGTGAGCCCCGGGTGATCACCGCTCAGGCGGTCGGGCTGACGTTCCCCAGGCCGAGCAGCTCGACCGCCTCGGACCGCATCTCGACCTTGCGGACCTTGCCCGTCACGGTCATCGGGAACTCCTCGACCACACGGACGTAGCGCGGGATCTTGTAGTGGGCGAGCTTGCCGGAGGCGAACTCCCGCACCGCCTCGGCGGAGAGCTCCGCGACGCCGTCGCGCAGCCGCACCCAGGCCATGAGCTCCTCGCCGTAGCGCTCGTCCGGCACGCCGATGACCTGCGCGTCCAGGATGTCCGGGTGGGTGTAGAGGAACTCCTCGATCTCCCGCGGGTACACGTTCTCCCCGCCCCGGATGACCATGTCCTTGATCCGGCCGGTGATGTTGACGTAGCCCTCGTCGTCCATCACCCCGAGGTCTCCGGTGTGCATCCAGCGCGCCCGGTCGATCACCTCGGCGGTCTTCTCCGGCTGCTCCCAGTAGCCGAGCATCACCGAGTAACCGCGGGTGCAGAGCTCACCCGGGGTGCCGCGCGGGACCGTCAGTCCGGTCTCCGGGTCGACGATCTTCGACTCGAGGTGGGGCAACGTGCGTCCGACGGTCGAGACCCGGCGGTCCAGCGAGTCGTCGGCGCGGGTCTGGGTGGACACCGGCGAGGTCTCGGTCATGCCGTAGCAGATCGTCACCTCGGTCATCCCGAAGCGCTCGACGACCTGCTTCATGACCTCCACCGGACACGGCGAGCCGGCCATGATCCCGGTGCGCAGCGGGGCGAGGTCGTAGGAGTCGGCGTCGGGCAGGGACAGCTCGGCGATGAACATCGTCGGGACGCCGTAGAGGCTGGTGCACCGCTCCTCGGCGCAGGCCTCGAGGGTGAGCTTCGGGTCGAACCCCGGCGCGGGGATGACCATCGTCGCCCCGGAGCTGCTGCACGCGAGGTTGCCCATGACCATGCCGAAGCAGTGGTAGAAGGGCACCGGGATGCACACCCGGTCGGCCTCGGTATAGCCGCACAGCCGGCCAACGAAGTACCCGTTGTTCAGGATGTTGTGGTGGGACAGCGTGGCGCCCTTGGGGAAGCCGGTGGTCCCGCTCGTGTACTGGATGTTGATCGCGTCGTCGGCGGAGAGCTGATCCTGCCTGCTCCGCACCCGTCCCAGGTCCCCGTCGTGGACGAACAGCGACGCCCACTGTTCGGTGTCGGTGATGACCACCCGCTCGAGCCCCGGGCAGTTCGGCCGCACGGTCTCGATCATCTCGGCGTACATCGAGGTCTTGAAGCTGCGCGCCGCGACCAGCATCCGGACCCCGGCCTGGTTGACCACGAACTCCAGCTCGTGGGTGCGGTAGGCCGGGTTGACGTTGACGAGGATCGCGCCGACCTTCGCCGCGGCGTACTGCAGCAGCGTCCACTGCGCGCAGTTCGGCGCCCAGATCCCGACGCGGTCGCCCTTCTCGATGCCGAGGTCGAGCAACCCGACCGCCAGCGCGTCGACCTCGGTGACGAACTCGGCCCACGTGTAGCGCAGACCCTGCGCGCGGTCGACGAGCGCCTCGCCGTCGGGGACGCGGGCGGCCGTGCGATCGAGGTTGTCGCCGATGGTGTCCCCGAGCAGGGGCTCGTCGGAGAACCCCGAGGCGTACGAGGGCAGGGACGGGACGGCGGGGGCGGTCACCGGTGCGGCCTCCAGACGTGAGGATCGTGGTCTCGCTCACTATGCCTTCGCGCGCGGCTCTCGCGCATCCCTCTGCGACCGCTCGGACGGGGCTGGCACGATCGTCTCCCGTGACGGCCACCGATTCCTCGGCCACGACCTCCTCCGGCACGACGTCCGCGACGACGAGCGCGAGCGTCGACGGCGCGTCCCTCGCCACCGGCGACGTCGACGCGGCCGCCGACGGCCTCGTCGACACCCTCGCGGCGATCGACGACGACGGCTGGTACTCGACGATCGAGGTCGTGCGGCCCTGGTCGACGGTGAACCCGCGGCTGACCGGGGAGTTCTCCCGCACCCACGCCATCCGGCGCTACCTGCACCGGGAGCTGGAGGCGCTGCTGCGCGCCGGCGCCCGGGTGACGGCACGCCCCGCCCGCCCCGCGCTCGGGTTCGACGACCCGTCGTTCTTCGCCGCCCTCGACGAGGACCGCGTCGACGCGCGCTCCAAGAAGCTCTTCCTGTTCGGCCCGGAGCGGATGGGGCTCTCGGTCGACCGGCTCGGCCACTACACCGGTACTCCCGCCGAGACCTTCCAGCGCCACGTGCTCTTCACCAACTACGCCATGCACGTGGAGGCGTTCCTCGAGCGCTACCCGGACGCGATCGGCCCGGAGCGTGGCGGCGTGCAGATGCCCGCCTACCACCACGTGACCGACGACGGCGACGGCGTCTCGCTGGTCAACATCGGTGTCGGGCCGGCGAACGCGAAGACGGCCACCGACCACGTGGCGGTCCTGCGGCCCGACACCATGATCATGATCGGTCACTGCGGCGGCCTGCGGAACCACCAGCAGAAGGGTGACTTCGTCCTGGCCACCGGCTACCAGCGCTTCGACCACGTGCTCGACGAGGTCCTGCCCCTCAACGTCCCGGTGATCCCCAACCACCGGCTCAACATGTTCCTGCTGGACGCCCTGGAAACCGCCGGGGCGGAGTACCGGATCGGCACCGTGCACACCACGGACAACCGCAACTGGGAGCTCAACCAGCGCACCACGCTCGCCGCGATGCAGGCCTCGCGCAGCGTCGCGGTGGACATGGAGTCGGCGACGATCGCCGCGAACGGCTTCCGCTACCGGGTCCCGAACGCGACGCTGCTCTGCGTCTCGGACAAGCCGCTCCACGGGTCGCCCAAGCTCTCGGCCGGCGCCCAGCAGTTCTACGAGACCTCCAAGCGCCAGCACCTCGGGATCGCCCTGTCCGCAGTGGAACGGGTGCGCCAGGAGCACGCGGAGGGCCTGCCGAGCCAGGAGATCCGCTCGGTCGACGAGCCGCTGTTCGGGGGGCCGTCGGACACCTGAGCGGTCACGTCCCGCCCACGGGGGACGGTCGGCCCGGCTCCGCGGCGGGACGCGCTGATGGCCGGGCACTGCGCGGCGCGCGGCGCGCGAGGTGGGCGATGCCGGTGGCGACGGTGCTGCTGGTCGCCGCGGCGGGGTTCGTCCGGCTCTGGAGCCGCCGGCTCTGACGCGGCGGAAGATCACCGGGTACGTATCGGCTCGCCGAGGCCCGGGGAGCCCGACTGGTACCCGATGATCACTCCGGGATCGAGTGGGTCCAGCGCGAGGGGAGGATCCGATCGCTCTACGGGGACGAGGCCTCCCCTCGTGCCGGGCCGGGCCGGGCCGGGCCGGACCGGGCCGGGCCGGGCCAGCGGGGCGGGCCAGCGGGGCGGGCGGCCGTTCGCCCGCGGCGGAATCCGGCCGCAGGAGCGCCGAGACCTCCTAGCCTCCCGACATGGGCGAGGTCATATCTCTCGAGAGCCGCCGTCGGAGCGCCGTGCCGCCGGAGGCCGGGCCGCCGGACGCCGTGCCCCGGCGCACGAGCCCGGAACCGTGGCCGGCCTCCCCCGCGCCCGGCCCGACGGAACCGTTGTGGCGGGAGGTCGTGGGCCGACGGCTCCGCGACCTGCGGCGGGCGCGCGGCGAGCGCCTCGCCGACACCGCCGCGCGGGCGGGCATGTCCCCGCAGTACCTCTCCGAGCTCGAGCGGGGCCGCAAGGATCCGTCGAGCGAGATCCTCGCGGCCGCCGCCGGAGCGCTCGGGGTCCCGCTGCGGGAGATCGTCCGGCTGGCGCACGCCGACCTCGCCCGCGGTGCGGGGTCCCGGGGCTCCGTGAGGCTCGCCGCCTGACCGAACCCCCGCCCCTACCTACCGGCCCGACCTACCGGGCCTCGATCACCTGGTCGACGATCCCGTAGTCCCGGGCCGCGGCGGCCGTGAGGACGAGGTCGCGGTCGGTGTCGTGGCGCAGGGTGTGAGTGTCCCGGCCGGTGTGCTTCGCGAGGATCGTCTCCATCTCGGCCCGCACGCGCACCACCTCGTCGGCCGCGAGAATGAGGTCGGGGATCGCACCGCGGCCCTGGGCCGCCGGCTGGTGGAGCACCACGCGGGTGTGCGGCAGGGCCGAGCGTCGACCCGGCGCGCCCGCCGCGAGCAGCACCGCGCCCGCCGCCACGGCCTGGCCCACGCATGTGGTGGCGACCGGGGCGCGGACGTACTGCATGGTGTCGTAGACCGCGAGCATCGCCGCGATGTCGCCACCCTCGCAGTTCACGTACATCGAGATCTCCTGCTCCGGGGCGTCCGCCTCCAGGTGGAGCAGCTGGGCGATGAGGGCGTTGGCCACGCCCGCGTCGATCCCGGTGCCGAGGTAGACGATGCGCTCGGAGAGCAGGTGGGAGTACACGTCGACGACGCGCTCACCGCGCGAGTCCCGGGTGACGACGTTCGGGATCGTGTAGCTGCTCATCAGGCCGCCGCCCCCGACCCGACAGCCATGCCGACGCGGAGCCGGCGCACCGGCATCACCTGGTCGAACGAGGCGACGATCCCGTCGACGAACCCGTAGTCGCGGGCCTGCTCGGGGGTGAACCACCGGTCGTGCAGGGAATCCTCGAAGACGCGGTCGGGTGGCTGGCCGGTGTCGGAGGCGATGAGGCCGAGCACGGTGTCGCGGGTGTGCCGGAGGTCGTTGGCCTGCACCTCCACCTCGACGGCCGATCCTCCGATGCCGGACGACCCCTGGTGCATCAGGATCTTGGCGTGCGGGAGGGAGTACCGCTTCCCGGGCGTGCCCGCCGAGAGCAGGAACTGGCCGGCGCTGCACGCCAGGCCCAGCGCGAGCGTCGACACGTCGCACGGCACGAGCCGCATGACGTCCCGGATGGCCAACATCGCCGGCACCGACCCGCCGGGTGAGTGGATCCACAGCGCGACGTCCGCCGAGTCGTTCTCCGCGGCGAGGGTCAGCAGGTGACCGGTCAGGGCGGTGCCGTTGTCGTCGTCGAGGGCGCCGTCGAGGACGAGCACCCGGTGGCGGAGCAGGTTGGCTCGCAGCTCCGGGGAGAAGCTGCTGGGCGTCGATTCGGTCATGGCCCCACCGTCGCGGCGGGGAGAACCCGGTCGCCACGATCTCCGCTGCGGGCAGCGCGGATCCGCTCCCAGCAGCGCGGGAAGGGCGCCGGCCCCGTCAGCGCCCCGCCGGATGCACCGTCACCTCGGCCGCCTTGACGGCGAACCAGACCTCGTCGCCGGGCTCCACCCCCAGCTCGGCGACGGCGGCCGGGGTGACGTCCGCGGCGAGTCCCTCCACCCAGTCGGGGCCGTCGGCCGACGGAGCCGCGCGCAGCCGGACCAGTTCACCGTGCGGCTCCATCGCGGCGAGCCGGACCGCCAGCGCGGTGCGCGGGGAGCCACCCGGATCAGCCCGGAACACCGCCACCGAAGCCGGGGCGAACAGCGCGACCGCATGCTCGCCGTGGTCGAGCGGCTCCGGATGGGTGCCGGCGACGACGGTGCCCTCGGCGGTCTCCAGCCCGTCGGCGCAGGACACTCCGGGAACGAGGTCGAGGCCCGCGATGCGCGCCGCGAACGCCGAGCGCGGCCGGGCGAGGACGTCGGTGGTGGTCCCGGACTCGACGACGCGGCCCCCGTCGAGCACGAGAATCCGGTTCGCGACGACGACCGCGTCGAGGACGTCGTGGGTGACCATGAGCGTCGTGACCCCGGTCGCGCGCACCACCCGGCGCAGCAGCGAGCGGATCGCCGGGGTGGCGTCGACGTCGAGGGCGGCGAAGGGCTCGTCGAGCAGCAGGAGCTCGGGGCCGCAGGCCAGCGCGCGGGCGATCGCGACCCGCTGGGCCTGGCCGCCGGAGAGCTGCGCAGGCCGGCGGTCCGCGAGCGCGGACGCGTCGACCTCGGCGAGCCAGCGCTCGGCCGTCGCGCGGGCCTCTCGCCGGCCCGCGCCCGTGGAGCGGGGGCCGAACGCGACGTTGTCGATCGCGGACAGGTGTGGGAACAGCAGTGCCTGCTGGCTGAGCAGCCCGACCCTGCGGCGATGCACCGGGATCGACGCGGTGGGCGAGGCGAGCGTGCGGTCACCGAGCACGATCTCGCCGCGGGTGGGGCGGTACAGCCCGGCGAGCACCCCGAGGAGGGTCGACTTGCCCGCCCCGTTCGAGCCGAGGACCCCGACGACCTCCCCGCTGGACACCGCGAGCGACACGTCCAGCTCGAACGAGCCGCGCACGACGGCGACGTCGGCCGACAGGGCGCTCACTGCACGTCCCGGGTGCGGCTCACGATGATCACGACGATGGCCACCACCACGAGTACGAGGGACATCGCGACGGCACCGTCGATGTCGTCCTGGGACTGCAGGTAGATGAGCAGGGGCAGCGTGCGCGTGGTGCCCTGGAGGGAACCGGCGAAGGTGATCGTCGCGCCGAACTCACCCAGAGCGCGGGCGAAGGCCAGCACGCTGCCGGAGAGCAGACCGGGCATGACGACGGGGACCGTCACCCGCCACAGTGTGGTCAGCGGCGAGGCCCCGAGAGTGGCCGCAACCGCCTCGTACCGCTCCCCCGCGGTGCGCAGCGACCCCTCGAGGGACACCACGAGGAACGGCATCGCGACGAAGGTCTGGGCCAGCACCACGGCCGTCGTCGAGAACGGCACGGTGATGTCGAAGCGCTCGTAGAGGAAGGCTCCGACGGGGCCGGTCCGCCCGAGCAGGAAGAGCAGGGTGAGGCCGCCGACCACCGGAGGGAGCACCAACGGCAGGAGCACCACCGAGCGGATGAACGGCAGCCCCGGCAGCTGCGAGCGGGCGAGGACGACCGCGAGCGGCCCGCCGAAGACCAGACAGCACACCATCGTCGCCAGCCCGGTCTTCAGCGAGAGCCACAGAGCGGCCAGCGCCGCGTCGGAGGTGACCAGGGCGAAGAAGTTCGACAGGTCCACCCGGACGATGAGCCCCACGACGGGAACGGCCACCAGCAGCCACGCCAGGACCGCGGGCACCCACAGGACGCGGGGGACGCGGCTCACGCGCCCCCCGCCGTCCCGTCGACCCGGTCGAACCGCCCCCTCGCGGCGATCACTTCGTGGTGAAGCCCGCCTGCTGGAGTGCCGCCTTGCCCTGCGGGCCGGTCACGAAGCTCACCCAGGACTGCGCGAGCTGGGCGTTCTGGCTGCCGGTGACCACGCCGATCGGGTAGGACTGCGTGACGCCCTGGGCGGTCGCCTGCGGGAAGTCGACACCGGTGACCTTGCCGGAGGCGCTCTTCACGTCGGTGACGTAGACCAGCCCGCCGTCGGCGTTGCCGGTCTCGACCCGGGTGAGCACGCCCTTGACGTCCTGCTCCTCGCTGACGGGCTTCAGCGTCACGTTCGCGGCCTTCTCGGCGGCCACGGCCGCCGCCCCGCAGGGCACCGCGGGGGCGCAGACCACGGAGGTGACGCCCGGCTTGTTCAGGTCGGCCAGCTGTGCGACCTGCTTGGGGTTGTTCGGCGCGACCGCGATCTGCAGCTTGTTGGTCGCGTAGATGACGGGCTCACCCTGGATCTTGCCGGCCGCCACGGCGGTCTGCATCGTCTTCGAGCTGGCGGTGGCGAGCACGTCGGCGGGCGCGCCCTGCACGACCTGCTGGGCGAGCTGGTCCGAGCCGCCGAAGTTGAACTTGACCGTCGCCCCGGGGTTCGCGGCCTGGAACTGCTGCGCGAGGCCCTGGTAGACCTCGGTGAGCGACGCCGCCGCGGAGACGGTGAGCGTCTGCGGCGGCGGGGCCTGGGCCGAGGGCTGGCCCGACGAGCCCGAGCCGCCGCAGGCGGCGAGGGCCAGACCGAGCAGGGCGGCCAGGGCAGCGAGGAGGACGGCGCCGCGGCGCGCCGTCCGGGGAGAACGCTGCGTGCTCACGCGGTACCTCCGGGGGTCTCGACGATGATGTGAGTGGCCTTCACGACGGCGACCGCGAGCGAGCCCACCTCGAGGGCGAGCTCGTTCACCGCCTCGGTGCTCATGAGCGAGACGACCCGGTGGGGACCGCACTGGATCTCCACCTGGGACATGACCTTGTCGCTCTGGATGTCCGTGACGAGACCGACGAACCGATTGCGTGCGGATCGTCCGATTCCCGATGGGTCCGGCGTGGCGTGGGCCTGGGCACGCGCGAACGACGCCAGGTCTGCGCCGGCGATGACCTTCCGGCCGCTGCTGTCGGCCTCGACCGGTAGCGCTCCGCCGTCGGTCCAGCGACGCACCGTGTCGTCGCTGACACCGAGCAGGCGGGCGGCCTCGGCGATCCGGAACTGCGTCACGGCGACGGAGTGTAGAGGCGCACATGCGGTTGCGCTGCGATGATCGGTCAGGAATTTCGCCAGGGTGGGCCGGGCGGCGACCTGGCGTGATCATGAGCGCTCTCGCGATCCCCGGCGGCCGGTGGGAGAGTCCGGGCGTGGACTTCGCACCCAGCGCCGTGGCCGATGACTACACGAAGCGCATGCGCGCCTTCCTCGACGAGTCGATCCTGCCTGCGGAAGCGGAGTACGACGCCTGGCGCGAGGAGCGCCGCGGAACGCCCGCCGAGCACGACCTGCCGCCGGTGGTCGAGACGCTCAAGGCCGAGGCCCGCGAGCGCGGTCTGTGGAACCTGTTCCTGCCGGCCGAGTCGGGCCTGTCGAACCTCGAGTACGCCGCCGTCGCCGAGGTCACCGGGTGGTCGCCGGTCATCGCGCCCGAGGCGATCAACTGCCAGGCGCCCGACACCGGGAACATGGAGACGCTGCACCTGTTCGGGACCGCCGAGCAGAAGCAGGACTGGCTGGCGCCGCTGCTCGCCGGTGAGATCCGCTCCGCGTTCGCGATGACCGAGCCCGCCGTCGCCTCGTCGGACGCCACCAACATCACGACCTCGGTCCGCCGCGATGGCGACGACTACGTCATCAACGGCCGCAAGTGGTGGATCTCCGGCGCGTCCGACCCGCGCTGCGCGATCTTCATCGTCATGGGCAAGACCGACCCGGAGGCCTCGGCGCACCGTCAGCAGTCGATGATCCTGGTCCCGCGCGACGCCCCGGGCCTCACGATCACCCGGCCGCTGCCGGTGTTCGGCTACCAGGACCAGCACGGGCACTGCGAGATCGAGCTCGACGACGTGCGCGTGCCCGCGTCCAACCTGGTCGGCGAGGAGGGCGGCGGCTTCGCGATCGCCCAGGCCCGCCTCGGCCCCGGGCGCATCCACCACTGCATGCGGCTGATCGGGATGGCCGAGCGCGCCCTCGACGCGATGGTGCGCCGGGCGAACGACCGGGTCGCGTTCGGCAAGCCGCTGGCCGCCCAGGGCGTCGTCCAGGCGCAGATCGCCGAGAGCCGGATCGAGATCGAGCAGGCCCGGCTGCTGGTGCTCAAGACCGCCTACCTCATCGACGAGGTGGGCGCGCGCGGCGCGGCGACCGAGATCGCGGCGATCAAGGTGATCTGCCCGCGGATGGCGTGCGCCGTGATCGACCGCGCCATCCAGGTCCACGGCGGGGGCGGGGTGTCCGACGACTTCCCGCTGGCCTCCGCCTACGCCTGGGCGCGCGCGCTGCGCCTGGCCGACGGACCGGACGAGGTGCACCTGCGCTCCGTCGCCCGCCAGGAGATCAAGGCCCGCTCCTGACCCCGCCCGCGCCGTCTACCTGGCGCGGATGAACAGCCCCGCGGCCCAGGCCCGGCCGACCGCCTCCGCGCGGTCGGCCGCGCCGAGCTTGCGGAAGAGCCGGGCGGCGTGGGTCTTCACCGTCTGACCCGACAGATAGAGCCTGCGCCCGATGTCCGCGTTGGTGAGCCCGCGCCCGACGCCGATCAGCACCTGGACCTCGCGCACCGAGAGACCGAGGGCCTGCTGCACGGAGAGATCCACCCGCACCTCGACCGATCGCGACTCCTCCCCCGGCCCGGCGGACGTCAACGGGAGCAGGTCCTCGCCCGCCGATGACTCGCCCGCCACCTGGACGAGGGTCCGGACCAGCGCGCGTGGCGCCTCCCAACGCAGGAAGCCGACCGCCCCGGCGGCCAGGGCGGCGGCGACCGACCCGGCGTCCTCGGTGGCACCGGCGAGCAGCACGGCCGTCGTCGGGGACACCTCCCGGATGCGCCGGACCATGTCCGCCGCGTCCCCGGTCCGCGAGACCCCGAGGACGACGAGCTCCGTCGGCCCCTCCCCCGCCCGGGCGAGCAGGTCGTCGTCGTCGGCCGTCGTGACGATCTCGTCCACGTCCGCGTGGGCCCGCAGCAACAGCTCCAGCCGGTGCCGCGCCTGTTCCCGCGGGTCGTGCACCACGCACGTCCTGCCCATCGGTCCCCCTCGCCCGCCCCCGAGCTCCAACTGGAACATGTACCGCGTCACTCGTCCGAGCGCACGGCCAGGGACCCGAACGCCGGTCAAGCTCACGACATCGGTGTAATTCACCCACCTGGGTCTCACTCACACGCGTCACGCGCGTTTCGGTTGACCACGGCGCGCGATGATCCTTTGCTGCTCTCCGGACGGCCCACAGCAGCGCGGGCTCCGGACCAGGAGCGGTGATGGCGAGTCGGAACGGATCCCGACGACGGGTCCGCTGGGCACGAGCGACGGCGGTGGTCGTCCTGGCCCTCGGCGCCGCGACCCTGCCGGGCGGCGCGGCATGGGCGATCGCGGGCAGCGAGTCGTGGGCCGCGGAGCTCTCGGTAGGCGGCGGTGACGACGCGAACGTGGCCGCGCATGACGGCGCGATCCGGTTGGCGAGCACCTCGCCGCGCACGACCTCGACCGGCCCGGCACCGGCGGAGGGCGAGCTGCTCCTGCCGCCCCGCCGGGTCGCCGCCGTGACCGACCGGGTGGCGGCGGACGCGACCGCCGACCGGCCGGCGGGCTCGGACGTCGTCGTCGCGGTGCGCGGGCTGCGCAGCGACGGGTCCTGGAGCCAGTGGACGACCGCGACGGCGTCGGCGCCCGCCCTGCTCCCCGAGGCCACGCTCCAGGTGCAGATCCGGGTCACGCTCGTCGCCGGGACCGGCGGGGTGTCCCCGTCGCTGCGCCGGCTCTGGCTCACCGCCGACCGCGCGCCCGCCTCGAGCACACCGCCCGCGTCGACGGTCGCCCTCACCGCCCGCGTGTTCGCGACCCGCGTGGGCCTCGTCGGCAACCGCACGGCCAACGGGCACCGGGTGGTGGCGGACGACCGCTTCGTGGCGCTGCCGTCGCGGCGCGGGCTCGCCCCGGACGGCACCGGTGACTACACCGCGCAGGTCTGCACGGATGCCGGCCGCTGCTCCTGGGCGCCGGTCTGGGACCTCGGCCCGTGGAACACCCGCGACGACTACTGGTCGACGCCGGCGACCCGCGAGAACTTCGCCGACCTGCCGCGCGGCGTGCCCGAGGCCCAGGCCGCGGTCACCGACGCTTACGCCGGCGGGCGCGACGGCTCCGGGCGCAGGGTCACCAACCCCGCGGGCATCGACCTGGCCGACGGCACCTTCACCGATGACCTGGGGCTGCGTGACAACTCCTGGGTCCAGGTCACCTACCTCTGGACCGGCACCGGCCGCTCCGGCACCGCGCGCGGGGACGACCCGATCACGGTGCGGGCGTCCGCCGCGTCCGGAGGCCGCGACGTCGGGGTGGTGGCACCGCACTCCCGTGTCCCGGTGCAGTGCGCGACCTCGGCGCCGGTACCTGCCGGTCGCGCCGGCGCGAGCCCGAACGGCTGGCTGCGCATCGGCCCCGACCGCTACGTCCCCGCCGACGCCCTGGAGGCCCGCGATGTCCCGACGTGCTGAGCGCGACGAGGCCGCGTGCCCCCGATGCGCGCTGCGCCGCGGCGGGGTCGCCGCGGCTCTGACCGTGAGCCTGCTGATGGGCGGCGTCGGCACTGCGCTCGCCGTGGTCACCCCGGCCGCGCCGCGGCCCGTGCCGGCGACCAGCACCGCCTCCCTCGGCGAATCCTGGGCGGCCGAGCTGGCGCTCGACGGCGGCGACGACTCCGGGCTCGTGCTCTCCGACGGCGGGGTCCGCCTGAGCGCCGCGGGCACGCCGGGACGCCCGGCCGAGGGTGTCCTGACCCTGGCCCCGCGCCGGCTCGCCGCGCCCACGTCCGGACTGGCGGAAGCGCTCACGGCCGACCTCCCGCCCGGGACCGGGGTCGACGTGCAGGCCCGTGGGCTCGACCGCCGGGGCGTCTGGGGCGACTGGCTCCCGGTGCGTGGTGGCTCCCCGGCGCGCTTCGGGTCTCCCACCGTCGACGTCCAGGTCCGGCTCCTCCTGCACGGCGCGGCGAACGGGGCCACCCCTGTCGTCCGGGAGGTCTGGCTCTCGGCGCTGGGGGTGACCCCGACGACGAAGCCCGCTCCGACGACGACCACCACCACCACCACCAGGCCCACGACCACCACCAAGCCGACGACCACCACACCCACGACCACCACCAAGCCGACGACCACCACGCCCACGACCACCACCAAGCCGACGACCACGAAGCCCACGACCACCACGCCCACGACCACCACGCCGTCGACCACCACGCCGGCCACGCCGACGACGAAGCCCGGCCCGCCCACGCGGCCCACACGCCCCACGCCGCCGGGCCCACCGAAGCCGACGACGACGACCACGCCACCCCTCGTCGCGGTGCCGCCGGTCGCGATCCCGCCCGTCGCGATCCCGCCCGTCGCGATCCCGCCCGTGGTGGTCCCGCAGATCGTGCCCGCCGCGGCGACGGTGACGCCGACGACCACGACACCCACCACCACCACCACCACCACCACCACCACGAGCCCCGCCGCCGGCGGGATCGTCGTGCCCCCGGTGGCGGCGCTCTGGGACGCGGCGATCGCCACGACCGGCCTGACGGGGTTCAAGGACACCCCGTACAACGTCACCGGGAGCTCCAGCGTCACCGTCGTCGACGCTCCGACGAAGGCGATCCGCTTCACCGTCCCGGCCGGCTCGCAGCGTGCCGAGATCGAACCGGACGTCGGCCACTTCACCGAGGGCGAGACCCGCTACTTCCGGGTCACGTACGTGCTGCCCCCGTCGTTCCCGACCGACCCGCAGGGTTTCCAGCTCGCCACCCAGTGGAAGAACGACGGGGACGGGTCGCCCCCGCTGGAGCTGCGCGTCGAGAGGGGCCGGTTCGTCCTCGGCGGCGGCTACGCCCGGCCGGGCGGGTCGGCGCTGTTCTCGACCGACATCGCGCCGGTGGTCACGGGGCGGGCCGTCGACATCGTCGCCGGGATCCGGTTCTCGTCCGACCCCGCCAAGGGCCGGGTGGACGTCTGGATCGACGGGCAGCAGAAGCTCACGGACTACCGGCCGCCGGGCGGCACGCTGTACCCGGGGCAGTCGAGCTACTGGAAGGTCGGGCTCTACCGGGACACCGCGAACACCACCTCGGCGACCGCCGACCTCACCGGGGCCGCGCTCGGGAACACCTACGACGCGGTGCGTGGATCGTCGGACACGACCACGAGCTGACCCGCCACCACCCCGTCGAGGATCTCCACGCCCTCCCGGCCGACGAGACCCACGGTCACGGCACGCGGGCGTTCCCCGTCGGGTCCGCTGACGAGCACGGTGCGCCCGTCGGGGGCCAGCGCCGCGGCGGGCACGACGAGGACGTCGGTGCGCTGGGCGAGGACCACGGTCGCGTCGGCGGGCTGACCGATCCTCGCCGTCGGCGGGAGCATGGCGTCCACGGCGACCGTGTAGCGCCCGTCGGGGCCGGGTGCCGGCGCGACGTCGGCGACCTGGCCCGCGGTGGGCGGCCCGCCGTCCACGGCGACCGTCGCCGGCTGCCCGGCCGCCATCCCGGCCACGTCACGTGGACCGATCCCGGTCCGGACGACGAGCGTCGTGAGGTCGGCGATCCGCACGGCGGGCGGGGAGGTGGCGGTGATCCGGTCGCCGGGGTGGGCGGCCACCGCGGTGACGGTGCCGTCCTGGGTCGCGCGCAGCACCGTGGCGTCGAGTGCCCCGTCGGCCTCGGTGACGCCCGCCCGGTCGGTCGCGATCGCGGCGTCGAGCCGGGCGAGCGCGACGGGGTCGGGCACCGGGACCGCGCCCGCCGCGTCCCGCGCGCGACGGTCCGCCTCGAGCGTCGCGGCGGCGGCCGCGACGCGCGCCCGAGCAGTTCCGTCGTCGAGGGTGGCGAGGACGTCCCCGGTGCGCACCGGCGTCCCGACCGCGACGTCGACGGCCGCGACGGTGCCGTCGGCCGCGAAGCCCGCGTCCGAGGCCGTGGCGCTCACGACGGAGCCCGGTGCGGAGACCTCCGCGGTGACCGTGCCGCGCACCACCGGCACGGTGGTCTGCGGGGCGAAGGGCGCGTCGCCGCCGAGCAGCAGCAGCCCGGCCACGGCCGCGAGCACGACCAGGAGGAGCCCCGCCACCACCGGGCGACGACGCCTGCGCCTGCGGGGCCGCCGTCGGGGAGGGGCCGCCGGACTGACGACCGTGGCGGCCCCGGCGGAAGACACGACAGAACGGTAGTGACCTCGGTGTCCGACGCCCCGGAGGCGGGAACCCCTCGGCGTGTCACCCGGACGTGCGACGACGACACCGAACCGGGAGCAGGCTCGCGACGCAGCCGCTCGACCTGCCCGATCGCAGGGTCCTCGGCATTCGCTCCCCGCACGTGCGTACGAGGCGCCGACTGCGTTCCGCATCTGCGGATCATCGCTGCGACCTGCGGAGATACGCCTCACGCAGCCGCGCGCGACGCGGTTATCGTGGCGGTGATGACCATCCTCGACCTCGGCGTCCCGTCCGTGCCCACCCCCGGCGCGGACCGTGTCGACACCTCGGGCCGGCCGGGCGACGACCGCCTGGTCGACAGTTTCGGCCGCGTCGCGACTGATCTGCGTGTCTCGCTGACCGACCGCTGCAATCTGCGCTGCACCTACTGCATGCCCGCGGAGGGCCTGGAGTGGATGCCGACCGAGGAGGCCCTCACCGACGACGAGGTGATCCGGCTCGTCCGGATCGCCGTCGAGCGGCTGGGGGTCCGCGAGATCCGGTTCACCGGCGGGGAGCCCCTGCTGCGTCGCGGCCTCGAGGACATCGTCGCGGCGACCGCCGCGCTGCCGCAGCGTCCCGAGACGTCGGTGACCACCAACGCGCTCGGCCTCGTGAAGCGCGCCCGCGGGCTCGCCACGGCGGGCCTGGACCGCGTGAACGTCTCGCTGGACACCCTGCGCCCGGAGCGCTTCGCCGAGATCACCCGACGCGACCGCCTGGGCGACGTGCTCGCCGGGCTGGCCGCCGCCCGCGACGCGGGCCTGACCCCGGTGAAGATCAACACCGTGCTGATGCCGGGCCTGAACGACGACGAGGCCCCGGACCTCCTGGCCTGGGCGCTCGCCGAGGGCTTCGAACTGCGGATCATCGAGCAGATGCCGCTGGACGCCGGTCACTCCTGGCAGCGCGACCGGATGGTCACCGCCGAGCAGATCCTCGGTTCGCTGCGCGAGCACTTCGCCCTCACCCCGGACCCCGCCGAGCGTGGCGGCGCCCCGGCGGAGCGGTTCCTCGTCGACGGGTACCTCCGTCCCGACGGCGGCCCGGCCCGGGTCGGGATCATCGCGTCCGTGACCCGCCCGTTCTGCGGGAACTGCGACCGGACCCGCCTCACCGCGGACGGCCAGGTCCGGACCTGCCTGTTCGCCCGCACCGAGAACGACCTCCGCGGCCTGCTGCGCGGCGACGGCACCGACGACGAGGTCGCCGACGCCTGGCGCGTCGCGATGTGGGGCAAGAAGGCAGGCCACGGGATCGACGACCCGGGCTTCCTGCAGCCCGACCGTCCGATGAGCGCGATCGGCGGATGAACCGGATGGGAGCCAGCACCGTGACCCGTTCCCTCGTCGACCCCGTCGTCGATCCCGATACGGGTTCCGCCGACCTCACCGCCACCGTGCGCTACTTCGCCGGCGCGAAGGCCGCGGCAGGCACGTCGGCCGAGACCGTGACGCTGCCGGCGGGCACCACCGTCGCCGACCTCGTCGCGGCCGTGGCCGCCGATCACGGCGAGGCTCTCGTCCGTGTCCTGGGCGCGTGCAGCCTGTTGCTCGACGGTCTCGCGGTCCACGATCGCGACCAGGCGCTGCCCGACGGCGCGACCGTCGACGTGCTCCCGCCGTTCGCGGGCGGCTGACCCTCCGCCCTGCGCGGTCCCCTGTTGGCTGACGTTCAACGGGCACGCATCAGGCCGTGCAGCGCGACCGAGCCCGATGAGTACCCGATGATCTCGGCGGAACTGCCACGGATCGGCTCGCCGTGGTGTTCTCAGGAGCATGACCGTCACGCACGAGACCCGCATCGGGACGCTGTACCTGGAGGCCTCCGAGGTCGGGCTGACCCTGCTCGGCTTCTCGCCGCCCGAGGAGCCCGGCACCTCCCCCGGCGCCGCAGGCGAGAAGATCCTCGCGGCCGCCTGTGAGGAGCTGGACGCCTACCTCGACGGAACCCTGCGGAAGTTCACCGTCCCCGTCGACCTCTCGGGCCGCAGCGCCGGGCACCGGCGGGTCCTCGACGGCCTCGCGCCGGTCGGCTGGGGCGAGACGATCACCTACGGAGAGCTGGCGACGTCGGTCGGACTGCCCGTCTCGGAGTCCCGGCGCGTGGGCGGGGCCATGGCCACCAACCCGGTGGCGATCGTCGTGCCGTGTCACCGGGTCGTCGGGTCCGACGGCTCGCTCACCGGCTACGCGGGCGGGATCGAGCGCAAGCGCACCCTGCTCGACCTGGAGGCCGCGGACCGGATGCTGTTCTAGCCGGGCCGGATGTCAGAAAAGTCGCGTTCCTGACACTGGACGTCAGTTTTCGGCCGTTGATCACGCCGGCGTGGTGTTCACCCGGGCATGGTGTTCACCGCGTGGTCGAGGGCCGACCACAGGTACTGCGTCGCGTACGCGCGGTAGGGCCGCCAGGCCTCGGCACGGGCGACGAGATCGCGGTCCCGTTCGGGCAGCCCCAGCGAGCGGGCCGCCACCCGGACCCCGAGATCGGCGGGCAGGAACGCGTCGGGATCACCGAGCGCCCGCATGGCGACCGAGTCGACCGTCCAGGGCCCGATCCCGCGCAGCGCACCCAGTTCGCGGCGCGCGGTGGCGAGGTCCGCGTGGAGGTCGACGGTGCCGTCGGCCAACGCCGCGACCAGCCCGTGCAGGGTGCGCTTGCGGCTCGCGGGCATCCCCAGCTCGTCGTCGGTGAGTGCGGTGAGCTGGTGCGCCGACGGGAAGATGTGCGTCAGCGACGACCCGCCGGGCGCCGGGCCGGGCAACGGCGTCCCATGCCCTCGGACGAGCCGGGCGGCATGGGTCCGGGCGGCCGCCGTCGAGACCTGCTGACCGAGCACGGCGCGCACCGCGAACTCGTCCGGATCCGGGTTACCGGGGACCCGACGGCCCGGTGCGGCGTCGACCAGCGGGGCCATGACCTCGTCACCGCGCAGCACCGCGTCGAACGCGGCCGGGTCGGCGTCCAGGTCGAGGATGCGACGGGCAAGACCCGCCGCCTCGTCCTCATCGGCGGGATCGGCCAGGTGCAGGACCGCGGTCACCACCGTGCCCGACGGCGGGGGCAGCACGACGATCCCCGGGCCCCCGGCCAGCGCGAGGGTGCGCCGGTAGGCCCCGTCGTGCCACTCCTCGACGCCCGGCACGGCGGTCGCCACGAGGTGCCCGTAGAGGTTCTCGGGATTCAGCGGCGGGGTGAAGGTCAGCTCGCGTGTCCGATGGATCCATGACGCGGGCCCCGACACGGCCCTAGCGTGCCACGGCATGGGTACCCCTTCGCCGCAGCCGGCCTTCGTCGGGATCGTCGTCGCGGACATGACCGCCTCGCTCGCCTTCTACCGCGCGCTGGGGCTCGAGGTCCCCGACGGCGCCGAGTCGCAGCCGCACGTCAACCTCCCGTTCGGCCCGCTGGTCCTGGCCCTCGACACCGAGGACACGATCCGCTCGTTCGACCCGGACTTCACGCCGCCGACCGGCGACGGCCGGGTCGCGATCGCCTTCGAGTGCGGAACGCCCGGCGACGTCGACGCGAC
>NZ_DASXJS010000089.1:0-16077 GCF_036497245.1 Actinomycetospora sp.
CTCCTCGGGCCCACGCACGAGGAGCTGTTCACGCTGATGGTGAAGGGGGAGACGTCGTCGTACCGGGACTTCCCGGTGACGCTCTACCAGATCCAGACCAAGTACCGGGACGAGGAGCGGCCGCGCGCGGGGATCCTGCGCGGGCGTGAGTTCATCATGAAGGACTCGTACTCGTTCGACCTGTCCGACGAGGGGCTCGCCGAGTCCTACGCCGCGCACCGCCTCGCCTACCAGCGGTTGTTCTCTCGCCTCGGCCTGAACACGCAGATCGTCTCGGCGATGTCGGGGGCGATGGGCGGCTCGGCGTCGGAGGAGTTCCTCGCGCCGTGCGAGACCGGCGAGGACACCTACGTGCGGTGCCTGGAGTCGGGCTACGCCGCCAACGTCGAGGCGGTCACCACGCCCGCCCCGCCGGAGCAGTCGATCGCCGACAAGCCCGAGGCGGTCGTGTACGACACCCCGGACACCCCGACGATCGAGACGCTCGTCGCGCACGTGAACACGCTCGGTCTGCGTGACGGATCCGGGGCCAGGCAGTTCACCGCCGCGGACACGCTGAAGAACGTCATGGTGAAGACGCGGATGCCGGGGACCTCGGAATGGACGGTGCTCGGCGTCGGGGTGCCGGGTGACCGCGACGTCGACATGAAGCGCCTCGAGGCCGCTGTCTCACCCGCGGAGGTCGCGCTGCTCGAGGACGCCGACTTCACGGCGAACCCGTTCCTGACCAAGGGCTACATCGGCCCGGTGGGCCTCGCGAAGAACGGCGTGCGCTACCTCGTCGACCCGCGCATCGTCACCGGGACCGCCTGGGTGACCGGCGCCGACGAGCACGGCCGCCACGTCGTCGACCTCGTCGCGGGCCGCGACTTCACCCCCGACGGGACCGTCGAGGCCGCCGACGTCCGTGAGGGCGACCCCTCGCCCGACGGGGCGGGTCCGCTCGTCGCCGCGCGCGGCATCGAGATGGGCCACATCTTCCAGCTCGGCCGCAAGTACGCCGAGGCGCTCGGCCTCACCGCGCTCGGGTCGGACGGCAAGCCGGTGACGGTGACGATGGGGTCCTACGGGGTGGGCGTCTCCCGCGCGGTGGCCGCGATCTGCGAGCAGCACGCCGACGCGAAGGGCCTGGTCTGGCCCCGCGAGGTCGCGCCGTTCGAGGTGCACCTGGTGATCGCCGGCAAGGACGACGCCCAGAAGGAGGCCGCCGAGACCATCGCGGCCGGGCTCGCCGAGGCGGGCCTCGAGGTGCTCCTCGACGACCGCAAGGCCTCGCCCGGGGTCAAGTTCGCCGACTCCGAGCTCCTCGGCGTCCCGACCTCGATCACCGTGGGCCGGGGGCTCGCGACCGGGGTCGTCGAGGTCACCGAGCGGGCGACCGGGGAGCGGCGCGAGGTGCCCGTCGACGAAGTGGTCGGGGCGCTGACCGGCGGGAGCTGAGGATGTGGAGCTGCTGACGTCCAGCGTCAGCGATGCCGCATCGCTGACACCAGCCGGTCAAGCGGGACGGCGTCGGCGTTCGAGCGCGACGCTGATCGCGAAGACCACGATCCCGACGATCGGGAGCACCGCCCCGACGGCAGCCGGTGCGTCGAAGCCCAGCCCGGCGGCCAGGACCGCGCCGCCGAGCGCGGCGCCGAGGGCGTTCGCGACGTTGAACGCGGAGTGGAAGCTGGCCGCAGCCAGCGACGGGCCGTCGGCCGCGAAGTCGATGAGCCGTCCCATGAGTGCGGGACCTGCCGACATGCCGACGAAGCCCAGCGCGAAGAGTCCCAGCGTCGCGGTGACCGCGTGGTGGGCGCCGACGGTGAACGCGACGAGCACCGCCGAGTAGACGACCAGGGCGATCGCGATCGTCGCCCGCGGGGCGCGCTCGGCGAACCGGCCACCCGCGACGTTGCCCGCCGTCATCCCGATCCCGAGCGCACCGAGCAGCAGCGGCACGGTCGCCGTCGAGACCCCGGCCTGCGTCGTGAGGATCGGGCTGATGTAGCTGTAGACCGCGAACAGGCCCCCGAAGCCCGCGGCGATGACGCCCAGCGTCAGCCACACCTGGGGGCGGGTCAGGGCCGTCATCTCGCCGCGCAGGCTGCCGTGGCCGTCGGTCGGCGGGTTCGGGACGAGCGTCACCACGGCGAGCACCGTGAGCAGCGCGATCACCGTGACCGCCACGTAGGCGCTGCGCCAGCCGAAGGTGTCGCCCAGCCAGGTCGCGGCGGGGACGCCGACGATGTTGGCGATGGTCAGGCCGAGCATGACCGTCGCGAGCGCCCGAGCCCGGCGCTCCGGGGGCACCAGCGACGAGCCGAGGACGGCCGCCGCGCCGAAGTAGGCGCCGTGCGGCAGTCCGGCCAGGAAGCGCAGGCCCACGAACGGCAGGAACGCCGGCGCGAGCGCGGACAGCGCGTTGAACACGACGAGGGCGACGGCCAGGGCGACGACCAGCCGCTTGCGGGGCCAACGGGCTCCGATCAGCGTGATCAACGGGGCGCCGACGACGACGCCGAGGGCGTACGCGCTGATCGCGGTGCCCGCCGTCGGGATCGAGACCCCGAGGTCGGACGCGAACCCGGGCAGCACGCCCATGCTCGCGAACTCGGTGGTCCCGATCGCGAGCCCGCCGAGCGAGAGCGCGGCGAGGCTGACCCCGGCGGGCACGCGCCCGAGAGGGGTCCGGCTGGTCGTCGACCCCGACGCTGTCGTGGCGGGGGACTCGACGGATGTGCTCACTGAGGTGGCCTCCGGGCTCACGGAGTGGAGATGAGGTCGGTGAGGGTGGCGAGGGGGAAGTCGGCGGCTCCGCCTGCGCCGCCCTTGAGGCCGGCGACCGTCGCGCCCGCCGCGCGGCCCGCGGCGGTGCCGGTCGGGGTGTCCTCGACGACGAGGCAGTCGTGCGGATCGACGCCGAGGCGCTCGGCGGCGAGGCGGTAGCCCTCGGGATCGGGCTTGCCCGCGACGACGGCGTCACGGTCGATCACGAGCGGTGCCCGGATGCCCGCGGCCTCCAGTCGGATCGCGGCCAGCCGGGCGTCCGCGCTGGTCACCACGGCCCACGGACGGCCGGTGCGGTCCAGTTCCGCGACGAGCACCAGGGCGCCCGGCGTGGCGACGACGCCCTCGAGGTCGTGGTACTCGCGCTCGAGCTGGGCCCGTCCGGCGGCCTCGACCGCGACCGGGTCCAGGTCCGGCCGCATCCGGGCCACGGTGTCCGCGGCGGGGTGGCCCGGCATGGCGGCGAGCACCTGCTCGGCGTCGACGCCGTACTCCCGCGCCCACATGCGCCAGGAGCGCTCGACGGCGGCGTCCGAGTCGACCAGGGTGCCGTCCATGTCGAACAGCACCGCGGCGAACGCCTCGACCGTGGGGCGATCGCTCGTCCGCGTCATGTCCGGTTCCCTCCCCGTGCTTTTCCTCGCTATCCGAGGATAATGGCGGCATGGGCTTCGTGGAGGCCGGCGACGGCATCGAGCGGTGTGAGCCCTATCGCGCCCGCGTCGACCGATGGCGCACGAGCGCGAGCGTGCTCGACGAGGTCCGGCGCTCGCCCGGGCTGACCCGCGTGGAGCTGGCGGCGCGTCTCGGGCTTTCCAGCGCGACGACCACCGAGACCGTCGCCCGCCTGCGTGAGGCGGGCTGGCTCTGCGAACAGCGCGCGCCGGTCAGCGGCCGCGGCCGGCCGACGACGTGCCTGCGACCCGCCCCCGACGGACCGCGCGTGCTCGCGCTCGACCTGCGCCACGAGGTCTGGCGCCTCGCCGTCGCGGGGCTCGACGGCGTGCCGAAGGTGCTCTGCTCCGGGCGGCGCGGCGACGACCTGGCGGAGCAGTTGGCGCGGGCGATCGGCGGGACGGCCGTCGGAACGAACGACTCGTTCGTGCAGCTAGAAGCCACAAACGAGTCGTTCGTTCCGGCGGCTGCGGCTGCGGCGGCTCCGACTGCTCCGACTGCGAGGCACGAGCGCCGTCCGCTGGCCCTCGGGCTCGCCGCCCCGGCTCCGCTCTCGGACGACGTGTTCGTCCGCGCCACCGAGCTGGACTGGGCCACGGTGGTCTCCGACGGCCTCGTCGCGGGGCTCGGCGACCCCGGGATCCCGGTGCTGCCCGGCAACGACGCGACGCTCGCCGGGCTCGCCGAGGCCCGCACCGGAGCGGCCGCGGGGGCGGGGACGGCGTTGTCGCTCACCGTCGAGGTCGGGCTCGGCGGGACGCTGCTGCTCGACGGGCGTCCGCAGCTCGGCGCCCACGGGACGGCCGGGGAGTTCGGGCACCTGCCCTTCGGTGACCCGGCGGTCGCCTGCCCGTGCGGAGCGTGGGGCTGCTGGGGACCGGAGCTCGACGGGCGGGCGCTGGCGCGCCACCTCGGCGTCGAACCGCCCGCCGACCCGCGCACGTTCGCCGTCGAGGTCTGCGACCGGGCCGCCGCGGGCGACTCCGCCGCGCACGCCGCCGTCGCGCGGGTCTCCGCTGCGCTGGGGCGCGGGGTGGCCGGGCTGGTCAACGCGCACGACCCCGACGTCGTCGTCCTCGGCGGCCTCGCCCCGCGGCTGCGCGGCCCGGGGTTCGACGAGGCCTACTCGCGCGGGCTGATGGGCTTCCGACGGGCCGACCCGACCCCGGTCCGCGACGGTGTCCACGGCGACGACGCCGCCCTCGACGGCGCCGTCGCCCTCGCCCTCGACGACGTGACGAGCGCGGAGGGGCTGGCCCGCGCGGCCGGGTGACCCCCTCGGCGGTGGTGCTCGTGGGGGCCCGCGGCCTACGGTCCGTCCGTGGTGCGTGAGCAGGACCTCGACGCCGCTCGCGCCCGTTTCCGGCGCGGCGGCCGGTCGGCGCTCGTGCCGGAGGAGGTGCGGGCCGAGGTGCTCGCGTCCTGGGAGCGCTCCGCATGCCCGGACGGGGGCGGCGCCGACTCCGGGCCCGCCCCGTTCGTCGGCCACCACGACGGCGGGCCGCTGCTCGCCGCCGCCGACGCCGTGCTGGGCGCCTTCGCGACGGAGAACCCCGACGCCGGGTGCTCGGTGGGGCTCGTCTCCGACGACGGCACGCTGCGGGTCCGCCACGACACCGCCACCGCGCCCGGCGAACTGCTCGACGCGGCGTGGTGGGTCCCGGGGCACCGGCACGACGAGGGCTCGGTGGGCACGACGGCCGCCGCGATCGCCCGGGAGACCCGTCGTCCGGTGCTCGTCGAGGGACCCGAGCATCTCCACCCGGCCCTGCGGGTCCTGCGCGACGCGGCGGCGCCGGTGACGCGCGGGGCCCACCGGGCCGCCGTCGTCGTCGTCACCCATGCCGCCGAGCAGGGCGGGGCGCCGCTCGCGCTGGCCCGGATGCTCGCCCGGGGCGTCGCGGAGCACGACGAGCGGGCGCGGCAGCGGCGGGTGCTCGCGATGCACGACGTGACGGCGGCGCTGCGGGCCGAGGGCGTGCCGTGGGTGCTGGCCACGGCGGGCGACGACCTCTGGGTCGGGCGCGGCGTCCAGGCGCTGCCCCCGCCCGACCAGCAGTCGTTGCACGACCTGCTCACCGCGAGCGTGCTGCTCGACGAGACCGGCGCCGCCCGCCACCTCGACCTGCCCTCGGGGCTGTGCGCCGAGGTCCGCATCCGTGAGGTCCGCGGTGAGCAGGGCGAGGTCGTCGGGGCGGTCCTGGGCGGCGTCCCCGTCGAGACCCACGTCGCGGCGGGATCCGCGTCGACCGCGGCGCGGGAGGCCCGCAGGCGCCAGGGCTCGCACGTGGCGCCGACGGCCCGCCGTGACTTCGCCGCCGACCTGCACCGGGGCCCGTCGCGCGAGGCGTCGGAGGAGGCGCGGCTGCGGGCGAACCAGGAGCTCTTCAGCCCGTACGTCCGGGCCCGCCGCGACGTCACGGCGACCCTCGGGCACCGTCGCCATCTGCTGCTCGTGGGGGAGACGGGCGTCGGGAAGCGAACGCTGGCCCGGGAGCGGTTCGCGCACCTGTTCCCCGTCGGCACGTCCACGACGATCGACTGCGCGGCGCTCGGCGAGCACTCCACGCCCGACGACGACGGGCTCGTCGGTGACCCCGGAGCCGACGTGCACCTGGTGCTGCTCGACCAGGTCCACGCGCTCACCCCGCGCAGCGCCCGCCGCCTCGACGAGGTGCTGCGCCCGCACACCGTGCTGCCGGGCCGGGTCGTGGTCGTCGGCTGCCTCGACAGCGCCTCGGTCGACGCGGGCCGGCCCTACGGGCTGCTGCTGCGCCACTTCCACGAGACCGTCCGCGTCCCGGCCCTGCGCCACCGCACCGACGAGCTCGCCGAGATCGCCCGGTCGGTGCTGCGCTCGACCAGCGGGGCGCGCTCGCTGCGGCTGTCCCACCAGGTGGTCCGGGTGCTCGAGGGCTACTCGTGGCCGGGCAACATCGCCGAGCTCGAGGACGTGCTGCGCTACGTGGTGGCCCGCAAACCGGTCGGGGTCGTGCAGGCCCCGGACCTCCCGGCGTTCTGCTTCACCAGCGCCCCCCGCCTGACGATGCTCGAGACCGCCCAGGCCGACGCGATCATCCACGCGCTCTATGAGACCCGCGGCAACCGCTACAAGGCCGCCGCCCTGCTCGGCATCGCGCGGTCCTCGCTCTACCGCAAGATCGACGCGTTCGGGATCAGCTACATCGCCTAGCGCACCTCACTGTCCCGGTTCCGGGACAGTGATCGATCAGCAGGCTCCGGGAGGCCGTCCGATCGTCTCGATATCGGACAGCCCGGGTGTGGCCTGCGCCACTAGCGTCGGTCACGACGCAGCGCAGCCACGGAGGTCGACGCACATGAAGGCCCTTGTCTACCACGGTCCCGGTTCCAAGGCGTGGGAGGACGTTCCCGACGCCCGGGTCCAGGAATCCACCGACGTCGTCGTGAAGGTCGACACGACCACGATCTGCGGCACCGACCTGCACATCCTGCAGGGCGACGTCGCCGCGGTCACCGACGGACGCATCCTCGGCCACGAGGCCGTCGGGACGATCACCGAGGTCGGCGACGCGATCCGCGGATTCTCCGTGGGTGACCGCGTCCTCGTCCCGGCCATCACCAAGTGCGGACGGTGCGAGTACTGCCAGCGCGGGATGCCCTCGCACTGCCAGACCGTCGGCGGCATCGGGTGGATCTTCGGGCACCTCATCGACGGCACCCAGGCCGAGTACGTACGCGTGCCCTACGCCGACACCTCGCTCTACGCGGTGCCCCCGTCCGTGACCAACGAGCAGGCGATCTTCCTGGCCGACTCGCTGCCGACCGGCTACGAGGTCGGCGTGCTCGCCGGCGGGGTCCGGCCGGGCAACACGGTCGCCGTCGTCGGAGCCGGTGCGGTCGGCCTCTCGGCGGTCCTCACGACGGGGCTCTGGGGCGCATCGAAGGTCATCGCGATCGACTCCAACAAGTTCCGCCTGGAGCGGGCGATGGAGTTCGGGGCCACCGACGCGATCGAGGTGGGTCCGGGCACCGTCTCCGACGTCATCGCGCTGACCGACGGCCTCGGCGTGGACGTGGCGATCGAGGCGGTCGGCTACCCGGAGACGCTGTTGACGGCGGCGTCGCTCGTGCGTCCCGGCGGGACGATCGCCAACGTCGGCGTCCACGGCACGCCCGTGGAGATCCCCATGCAGGACATGTGGATCGCGAACGTGACGATGACGATGGGGCTCGTCGACACGGTGTCGATCCCGACGCTGCTGAAGATGGTCGCGAGCGGCCGCATCCCCGCCGAGAAGATGGGGACGCACTCGTTCACGTTCGACCAGTTCGACGAGGCCTACGACGTCTTCGGCAACGCGGCCGCGAACCTCGCGCTGAAGGTCGTCATCACGCCCTGACGATCCCCGCTCGATCCATGATCAGCAGTACGCCACGCAGTCCCGGGACGCCTGGGGCGTGCGTGGTGTGCTGCTGATCAGGCCGTGGCCGAGTGGGCTCCGGGGGCTGCTCGGGCAGCCGCGGGAGTCCGCTCGGCCCGGCCGGCCGGCGTCAGGCCGGGGTGCGCAGATCCGCGGCCGGGAACGGCGGGAGCTCGTCGACGCGCAGCGACGCCCGGCCGGCCAGGCGCCAGGCCCGCGCGACGACGTCGGCGTCCTCGTCGGTGACGAGGTTCCCCATCACGCGCAGCGCCACGGTCATCAGCGCGCGCGAGCGCATGCCCACCGGTCCGGCCAGCGGCAGCAGCCGCGGCGTCGTCAGGAGCTTGGCCAGCCGCCGGGCGATGGAGAACGCCGACCCGTAGTGGGTGCGCAGCGTCGCGGGCCAGGCGAGGGAGAGGTCGGCGTCGGGACCGTCGGACTCCAGCAGCTCGACCACCGTGCGGCCCGTCTCCAGGCCGTAGTCGATGCCCTCGCCGTTGAGCGGGTTGACGCAGCCGGCCGCGTCGCCGACGAGCGCCCAGTTTCGCCCCGCCACGTGCGAGACGGCGCCGCCCATCGGCAGCAGCGCCGACGCGACGTCGCGCACCTCGCCGTCGAGCTGCCAGTCCTCGCGCCGCTGGTTCGCGTAGTGCTCGATCAGCGAGCGGAGGCGGATCTGTGCGGGCCGCGCCTCGGTCGCGAGGGTCCCGACCCCGATGTTGACGTTGCCGTCGTGCAGCGGGAACACCCAGCCGTATCCGGAGAGCACCTCGTTCTCGGTGCCCCGTAGCTCCAGGTGCGAGGAGATCCACTCGTCGTCGTGGCGTCCGGAGCGGACGTAGCCGCGGGCGGCCACCCCGTAGGCGGTGTCGCGGTGCCAGACGCGGCCGAGGACGCGGCCCAGCGTCGAGCGGGCACCGTCCGCGACGATCAGGTGGCGGCAGGCGATCGTCGTCGTGCCGGCGGCGCCCTCGAAGACGACGGCGCTGACGCGGTCGCCGTCGCGCTCGACGTCGACCGCGCGGGCGCCCTCGACCGGCACGGCGCCGCGTTCGAGCGCCGCGGTGCGGATGCGGGCGTCCAGCTCGGTGCGCGCGACGGCGCCGCCGTGCGCGGGCAGTGAGCCGCCCGGCCAGGGCAGCTCGAGCAGCTGACCGAACCCGGCCGCGCGCAGCCCGCGGTTCGTCCCGCGGCCGCGTACCCAGTCGCCCAGGCCGAGGTGCTGCAGCTCGGCGATGGCGCGCGGGGTGAGGCCGTCGCCGCAGGCCTTGTCACGGGGGAAGACGGCGGCGTCGGCGAGCACGACGTCGTGCCCGGCCTCGGCGGCCCTGGCCGCGGCGGCCGACCCGGCGGGGCCGGCGCCGACGACGAGGACGTCGGTACGCGTCGGAGTGCTCACGGTCCCCAGGATGCCTGCTCGACTCAGTCGGCGAGCAGGCTGAGACGGACGCGACGGTTCGGGTTGTCGCCGTTGGTGTCGACGAGGCACACCGACTGCCAGGTGCCCAGCGCCATCCGCCCGCCGAGCACCGGGACCGAGAGCGACGGGCTGATCAGCGCGGGCAGCACGTGGTCACGTCCGTGCCCGGGGGCGCCGTGGCGGTGGCCCCAGCGGTCGTCGGTGGGGAGGAGCTCGCGGAGCTGGCGCAGCAGGTCGGTGTCGCTGCCCGCGCCGGTCTCGATGACGGCGAGGCCCGCGGTGGCGTGCGGGACGAAGATGTGCAGCAGGCCGTCGTCGGCGTTCGCCTCGGCGAGGAATCGCTCGCACTCGCGGGTGATGTCGCGGACGGCCTCTACATCACCGGTCCGGATCTCGATCTCCTCGCTGCGCATCGATCGCGAGCCTACGGCGCGTGGCGGTGCGCCAGAATCGCCCGGCCCGCCCGCGAGAATGTGGCGTTCCTGACGTCCGACGTCAGCGATGCCGCATCGCTGACGCCCCGCCGGACCCGAACAGAGAGGACCTCCCCATGACCGCTCACGCCGGAGTCGCCGTGGTCACCGGAGCCGGGCGCGGCATCGGCGCCGGGATCGCCAGGGCCCTGTCCGCGCGCGGCCACCACGTCGTCGTCACCGACGTGAACGGCGACACGGCCCGCGCGACCGCCGACGCGCTCGACGGGCCCGCCACCGCGATGCCCCTCGACGTCCGCGACCCGGCCGCCCACCGTGCGGTCGCCCTCGCCGCCGCGGACCTCGGCGAGGTCACCGTCTGGGTCAACAACGCGGGCGTGCTGTCCACCGCGTCGGTCTGGGAGGCCACCGACGCCGAGGTCACCTCCACCATCGAGATCAACACGCTCGGGGTGGTCCACGGCTGCCGGGCCGCCGTCGACGTCATGCGCCGTGGCGACATCCTCAACGTGGTGTCGCTCTCCGCCCTGGGCCCGACGCCGGGCCTCGCGATCTACGGCGCGAGCAAGGCGGCCGCGCTGTCGTACTCGCAGGCCCTGCACATCGAGCTGGGCGCCGCGCGGCGTCCGATCCGGGTGCGCGCGCTGTGCCCGGACGCGGTGAGCACCGACCTGCTGCACGCCGTCGCCGACCGCCCCAGCTCGGCCCTGCTGTTCACCGGCCCACGGGTGCTCGGGGTCGACGAGGTCGTCACCGGCGCGATGGATCTGCTCGACTCCCGGCGCCAGCTCAAGGTCCTGCCCGCCTGGCGCGGCTGGCTCACGCGGACACAGTCCGTGCTCCCGGCTGCCTCCCGCGTCCTGACCCCGATGGTCGCCCGCATCGGTGAACGGCGCCGCACCGTCCGGTGACCGGCCCGCGGTCCGGGGGTCGTGACGTCGCCGTGATCTCACGGGCTACGGTGAGCGCCGATCGTCGTCCCCCGAACGTGGAGGCCGGATGCTCCTCGTCGCCCCGGATCCCCGCCTGGGGATCTCTCCGGAGCGCATCAGCAGGGTTCGTACCCTGCTGGACGGGCTGCCCACTGCGCCCGGCGTCGCGGTCGCGCTCCCCGGTGGAGCCGACGGCGAGCTGGATGCGCTGGTGCTGCGTCCCGACGGCGTCCTGGGGCTCGTCCCGGCGACGTCGTCGCGCCGGGACCGGGTGAGCGTCGGGGCCACGACGACGGGTGCCGACAGCGGTTCCGCCGATGCGGGCGCCGGACCGCAGGAGCTCGCCGCGGCGGAGATCGACCGCCTGCTCGCGCTGGCCGACCCGACCCCGACCGCTCCGCGCCAGGTCGTCCCGATCGTCGACCGCCGCCCGCCGGACTCCTCGCGCCACGAGGACCCCGAGCGGACCGACGAGGACACCGGCGTGGGCGTCGCGACCGCCGCGCGCCTGGTCCTGACCGCCTCCGCGGGGCCGACCGTCCTCGACGCCTCCGAGGTACGCCGCCTCTTCGCGGCCTGGCGTCTCGCCGAGTTCGTCCCGGACGCCGCCGATCTCCACACGGCCGGGTTCCCGGGCGAGCTCCCCGACGGCGGTCCGGGTCGTGAACCGTCCGGCGCCGCACCGTCGGGTTCGTCCTCCGGCCCGCGCTCGGTCCCGCCGGGCATCGCGCCGTCCAGCGGCCCGGCGGGGTCCTCCGGAGCCGTCCCGGCCGTCGTCCCCTCCGCGCGCTCCGCGGGCGCCTCGAGCCCCGGGGGAGCGCCCGCGGCCGCCGGCCCCCCGCGCACCGGGGTCCTGCCCGTCGGCCCCGACGGCTTCCCCGACGACGAGGCGGCACCGCGCCCGGCGACCTCCCCGATCCCGGCAGCCGACGGCCGCGCCACGGGCGTCTCCGCCGGCCCATCCGCCGCGCCCGGCCCCTGGGCCGCGCCGAACGCCGGGACCGGAGCGCGCCGCCGTCGGGGGCGGCCGACGCGCCGACCGGCGTTCGCCGTCTGGCTCAGCACGTGGCGCGGCCTCGCCCTCGCCGCCGTCGTGACGTTCGCGGTGGCGCTCGGCGTCGCCGTCCTCGTGGTCCGCGGGGTGTCCCCGACGCCCGAGGACGTCTCGGCCCAGCCGGTGCGCGTCCTCGACGGGGTGTCCTGGACCCAGCGCGTCGTCGCCACCGAGCCCACCTGTGAGGGACACGCCTACGGGCTCGCGGTGCAGTTCCTCCGGGAGCGGCCCTGCACCCAGCTCGACCGCTCACTGTGGTCCGGCGACGTCGGCGGCACCCCGATGGTCGCGTCGGTCACCGCGGTCCGGATGCGCGACGCGTCGTCGGCCTCGGCGTTCAAGTCGCTGGTCGACTCGTCCGGCACCGGCAACGTCGCGGACCTCCTGCGCGAGGGTCGGGGCTTCCAGGGCGCGCCTGCCTCGCTCGGCAAGGCCGGCTACGGATCCGCCTTGCTCGGGGACACGGTGGTCATCGCCGAGACCGCGCCGTCCGGCTCCGGGTCGGTGGGGGAGAGCACGCTCGACAAGGTCGCGAAACAGGCGCTCGGCCTGCGCTGATCACGGGCCCAGCCCGACGAGCAGGAGCGCGAACCCGACGACCGCCGCCGAGGACCGCGCGACGTCGATCGCCTCCCAGCGCCGGACGGTCGCGCGCCAGTCCGCGGGCGGATCGGCGGCGGCCCACTCCGAGACCGCCATGTTGATCGGCACCGTCCCGAACGCCGAGCACAGCACGAAGACGACGAGCACGCCGAGCCCGGCCCAGGCCGCTGCCGTGCCTGCCCATGGCGCGGCGACGGCGCTCGTGACGACCGTCGGCACGATCAGGGCGGGCACGACGACCCGGAGCTGCCGGACGAGCGCGATCCGCGCCGCCACGTGGGCCCCGTCGTCGAGGGCACGCAGTGCGGGGGCCACACCCCACCGCACGATGAACTCCTCCCCGGCCAGCAGCCCGGCGAAGACGAGGGTGGCGATCCGCAGGGCCTCGGGCACGATGACTCCTCACCCCGCCCGCAAGATCAGGAGCACTGGAGGCAGGTTCGGCGGGTCGGTTGTCTGCGCACTGAGTCCCTCGTGGAGGTGGCTGCTCAGCGGGTGCCCGGGAACACCGACACCACGGGCTCGGTGCCGGCCCGTTGCCGCCAGCGCACCCCCACGGTCGCCGCCGAGACCACGGCCGTCACCCCGGACCGGCGCAGTCCCGCGTCGTCGGTGCGCTCCAGGACCGCCCGCCACGCGACGGCGGTGTCGTCCTCGGCCACGACGAGCAGCGCGGCCGCGCTCGCGGCGTCGTCCACCGGCCGCGGGGTGGCGTAGGCCGCCGCCGCGGGCACGGGCGCGACCCCGGCCGCCTCGCACAGCGCCACCAGCGCGTCGCGACGCTCCCGGTGGGCGAGCGCCGCCTCGGAGAGCGCGCCCTGGTCGCCCGGCGCGAGGTAGGCGCTCGCGAGGCCGCACGACCACACCGCGGCGTGCTCCGCGCCCAGGGCGGCCGTGACGGCGGTCCGGGTGTCGGAGTCGTCGAGCGGACCCGCCATCAGCACGCCACCCCGGTCACGTCAGCACCTCGGCGAGTCCGCCGCAAGAGGCCGCCACGGACGCCACGAGCCCGCTGCGATAACGCGCCGTGCGGACCGCGAGCTCCGACCCGGCGTCGCGAGCGGCGCCGAGCGAGCTGCGCAGCGCGGCCGCCGCGGCGGCGGACGAGGCGGGCGGTGGCGGGTCGGCCACCCGAGCGTCGACGGCGTCCGTGCGGTCCGGGCGGGCCCGGCGGACCTCGGCGGCGAGCGCGTCGGCGTGGGCACGGCGGGTCTGCGCGACCGGGGACACCCGCGCGGCGAGATCGGGGAACACCTGCCCGGCCACGGTCGCCAGCGCCGCGTCGGCCCGGGCCGCCGCGAGCGGGGCCTCCAGCTCGTCGGGGCCCTCGTCGCCGTTCCCGCAGGCCGCCGCGACGGTCAGCGCGGACCCGGTCAGCGCCAGTCCGGCCGTGGCGCGCAGGACGCTGCGCCGCGACGGGGACGGGATGGACATCGGCGGCCATCCTGCCAGTCGGACCGGGTGGCGGACCGGACGCGGGGCCGGGCCGCACCGCCACGGTGCGGGCTAGGCTGGGGGGCCCGCGGGCGCCCTGTCCTTGCCCCGGGGCGCCCCCAGCCCGGACTCCACCCAGCCAGGAGGACCCCCGTGTCCCGTGCGCCCGTGGGCTCACCCACCGGTGCCGCCGCCAGCGCGCTGCAACCCGTCGTCGACGACGTCGTGGCGCGCGCCGGCTTCGTGCTCGACGAACTGGACGTCCGCCCCGCCGGTCGCCAGGTCGTCGTCCGCGTCACCGTCGACTCGACCGACGTCCCGGGGGTCGACGACGGCCCGGTCGGCGGCGTCGACCTCGACGCCGTCGCGCACCTGTCCCGCGAGGTGTCGGCCGCGGTGGACGCCCGGGAGGCCGAGGACCCGACAGTGCGCTCCGCGCTCGCCGGCGCCTACACCCTCGAGGTGACCACGCCCGGCACCGACCGCCCGCTCACCGAGCCCCGCCACTGGGAGCGTGCCTGGCTGCGTCGCGTCGCCGTCACGCTGGCCGACGGGGAGACCCTCACCGGCCGGGTCGGCGCCGTCGCGACCGGGGCGGACGGGCCCGCGACGGTCACGCTCGCCGTCGGGAAGCACGGGACGGAGCTGCGCACGGTGACCCTCGACGACGTCACCCGCGCCTCGGTCGAGGTCGAGTTCAAGCCCGCGCCCGACGCCGAGGTCGAGGCGCTGCGGGCAGCGCGGCGCGGAACGGGCCGCGACGAGGAGGAGGGGCAGTGAAGGTCGACCTGATGGCCCTGCGCGCCATCGAGCGCGACAAGGACATCTCCTTCGAGAGCGTCGTCTCGGCGATCGAGTCCGCGCTCCTCTCGGCCTACCGCCAGACCGGGCGCGAGACCCCGGGCGCCCGCGCCGAGGTCGACCGGGAGAGCGGCGAGATCCGTGTGCTGGTCCCCGAGGTCGGCGACGAGGGCGAGACGCTGGGCGAGGTGGACGACACCCCCGCCGGGTTCGACCGCATCGCCGCGGCCACGGCGCGCCAGGTCGTCGTCGCCCGGCTGCGCGACGCGGAGAACGACCGCAACTACGGCGAGTACGCCACCCGCGAGGGCGAGGTCGTCGCGGGTGTCGTCCAGCGCGACGCCCGGGCGAACGCCCGCGGCGTGGTCGTCGTGGACATCGGCTCGATCGAGGGCGTCATCCCGTCCGCCGAGCAGGTCCCCGGGGAGAAGCTGGAACACGGCGAACGTGTCCGCTGCTACGTGATCGGGGTGACGAGGACGCCGCGCGGGACGGCGGTGACGCTGTCCCGCACCCATCCCAACCTGGTGCGCAAGCTCTTCGCGTTCGAGGTCCCCGAGATCGCCAGCGGGGCCGTCGAGATCACCGCGATCGCCCGCGAGGCCGGGTACCGCTCCAAGATGGCGGTCCGCTCGAGCGTGGCCGGGCTGAACGCCAAGGGCGCCTGCATCGGCCCGATGGGTGCGCGGGTGCGGGGGGTCATGGACGAGCTGCACGGCGAGAAGATCGACATCATCGACCACTCGGACGACCCGGCCGAGTTCGTCGGCAACGCGCTCTCGCCGTCGAAGGTCGTCTCGGTCGAGGTCGTCGACGAACGGGCGCGCGCCGCCCGCGTCGTCGTCCCCGACTACCAGCTCTCGCTGGCGATCGGGAAGGAAGGGCAGAACGCCCGTCTCGCCGCGCGTCTGACCGGCTGGCGGATCGACATCCGGTCCGACGCCGAGCCGGGTCCGGCCGAGCCGGACCTCGTCGCGCCCTGACCCGGATCGATCCGGTCACGCCCTTCCGCCCGGACCGCATCGGACGGCGACGGCGGGGCGCGGTAGAGTTACCCATGGCCCGGACCCGCCCGGTCCTCCGTGAGGTTCCACCGATCGATGGACCGGTGCGCACCTGCGTGGGGTGCCGATCGCGGGGGCCGGCGTCGGAACTGTTGCGAGTGGTGGCCGTGGACGGGGCATGCGAACCCGACCCACGGCGTCGCGAGCCGGGGCGGGGAGCCTGGTTGCATCCCGTCACCGACTGTCTGCACCGCGCGGAGCGCCGGTCGGCGTTCCCCCGGGCGTTACGCGTCCAGGGGTCGCTCGACACCGGGGCGCTGCACGTACTGCTCGACCCGGATCCGCCGTCGTCCGACCAGGGTGCAGGCGCCGACGGCCCCGTCGTCGCCGGAGAACAAGGAAGCAGGTCGACCCCCGATGAGCCAGCCGTGAAGCACTCGCGATGAGCGCGCAGGCGTAGGACACGAGGTCGCGGGCACGCCGCCGACCTCGAGAATGAGGAGATCAGTGGCAGGCAAGGCCCGGGTGCACGAGCTCGCGAAGGA
>NZ_DASXJS010000090.1:0-33682 GCF_036497245.1 Actinomycetospora sp.
CACCGCCGATCGGCCCCAGCCCGAGGGGACCCTGCTCGGTCCGGGGGACGACGCCGCGGTGGTGGCGGCGCCGGACGGCCGGGTCGTCGCGACCGTCGACACCCTGGTGCAGGGCGTGCACTTCCGCCTCGACTGGTCCGGACCCGAACAGGTGGGGCGCAAGGCGGTCGCCGCGAACCTCGCCGACATCGCCGCGATGGGGGCCGTCCCGACGGCGCTGCTGCTCTCGCTGGCCTGCCCGGCCTCGACGCCGGCCGACGTCGTCGACGGCCTGGCCTCCGGCATCTGGGACGCGGCGTCCGAGGCAGGCGTAGGCGTCGTGGGCGGGGACACCGTCTCCGCCGAGCAGATCGTGGTGTCCATCACGGCGCTGGGCGACCTGGAGGGCCGCGCCCCGGTCCGGCGGGCGGGCGCGAAGGTCGGCGACGTGGTCGCGGTCCGCGGTGTGCTCGGCTGGTCGGCGGCCGGGATGGAGGTGCTGCGCCGCGGTTTCCGGTCCCCGCTCGCGATGGTCGCCGCACACCGCACCCCTCGGCCCCCGTTCACCGAGGGCCCGGTGGCCGCGCGGGCCGGGGCCACGGCGATGGTCGACACCTCCGACGGCCTGCTCGCCGACCTGGGGCACATTGCCGCGGCTTCCCGGGTCCGCATCGACGTGCGCTCGGACCTGGTGCCGGTGGCCGACAAGCTCCGCGACGTGGCCTCCGCGCTGGGCCGCGACGCGCTGACCTGGACGCTCACCGGGGGCGAGGACCACGCGCTCGTCGCCTGCTTCCGGGAGGAGGACGCCGTGCCCGACGGGTGGACGGTCTTCGCCGACGTCCGCCTCGGCAGCGGGGTGAGCGTGGACGCCGACCGGTGGGGCGGCGCGGGCGACCCCGGGTGGCGGCACTGGCGCTGAGGCGGGGGGCCGGTCAGAGGCCGGGTGGGCGCACCCCCCGGATCGAGGCGTCGAGCAGCTGGACCGGGTGCAGCATCGGCAGCTCGCCCTCCAGGTACTTGCGGATCTGCAGGAGGCACCCGGGGTTCGCGGTGACCAGCAGGTCCGCCCCGGTCCCGCGGATGTTCTCGGCCTTGCGACGCCCGAGCTCGCCCGCGGCCTCCGGCTGCAGCATGTTGTAGATCCCCGCCGAACCGCAGCAGATCTCGGCCTCGGGCAGTTCGGTCAGCTCCACGCCCGGGATCGACCGCAGGACGTCCCGCGGCTGGGTGCGGATCTTCTGGGCGTGACCGAGGTGGCAGGCGTCGTGGTACACCACGGCCGCGTCGACCCGGTGTCGCGGCGCCCGCGAATCCTCGAGCGCGTCGGCGAGCACCTCGGAGACGTCGCGGACCTTCGCCGTGAATCGCGCCGCGCGATCCGCCCATTCCGGGTCGTCGGCCAGCAGCTCGCCGTACTCCTTCATCGAGGAGCCGCAGCCCGCGACGTTCACCGCGACGACGTCGACGTCGGCCCGCTCGAACACCGCGATGAGCGCCTTCGCCCGCCCGGTCGACTCCTCCTCCCGCCCGGCATGCAGCCCGAGCGCCCCACAGCACCCCTGCTCGCGGGGCGCGACGACCTCGTAGCCCTCGGCGGCGAGGACCCGCGTGGTCGCGAGGTTGACCTGATGGAAGAAGACGTCCTGGACGCACCCGGTCAGCATGCCGACCCGGCCGCGCCGCGGCCCGACGGCCGGGGTGCGCGCGGGGGTCCGGGCGAACGCGTCGCGCACCGACACCGGCGGCAGCAGGGACTCCATCGCGACGAGGCGCTCGAGACGGCGCGGCAGGCGCGCGAGCAGGCGGTCCATGCGCGCCGGCCGCAGCTTCTGGTACAGCGCCCCGCCCAGCGAGGCGGCCCGCAGCCGCCGCCGGTACGGGAACAGCGTGAAGATCGCCTCGCGGAAGAGCCGGTCCGCCCGCGAGCGCGGCACGTTCCGCTCGATCTGCGGCCGGGTGGCCTCCAGCAGCCGGTCGTACTGCACGCCGGACGGACAGGCGGTCACGCACGCCATGCAGCCCAGGCACCGGTCCATGTGCGTGGTGAAGGCGCCCTCGAGCGGGATCTCGCCCTTCTCCGCCATCTCCATGAGGTAGATGCGCCCACGCGGGGAGTCCATCTCCTCGCCCCACAGCGCGTAGGTCGGGCAGGTCGGCAGGCAGAACCCGCAGTGCACGCAGTCGTCCATCAGCTCGCGGGCCGGCGGGCGGTGGTCGTCGAAGGCCCCGAAGGAGCCGAGCACGTCCTGGCCCTCGTGACCTCCGGCGTGGTCGGCGCGCTCGGGCGCCGGCTGCTCCCCACGCTGCGAGGAGAAGTCGGGCGAGGGGCCGGTCGCCTCGGTGGGTCCGGTCTGGGTCATGCGGTCACTCCCGTCGGCAGCCAGGGCGCGAGCCGCCCCCGGCCGAAACGCTGGTCGGGGTCGAGTGAGGCGGCCACGGCGCGCAGCAGGGTCGCGGAGGTCGGAGCCGGGCCGAGCGCGGCAAGGTCGGCGCGCCCGGCCGGTCGGCGGCGGAGCAGCGACGTACCGCCCAGGTCGGCGACCCGCCGGTGGACGTCGTCCACGGCCCCGGCGGTGGCGGGCACGGAGAGCGTCGCGACCCCGGTGAGGGGTGCGGCGGTCACCCCGGTGGCGTGCGTGAGTCCGGTGAGCAGGCCGGTGAGCTGCGACGGGGTGACCCCGACCCGCAGGACGGCGCGGTCGGCGGCGCCGTTGTCGGCGGCGCCGTCGACGGCGGCCTCGTGGGCGGCCCAGGCGGCGGATGCGTCGGTCTCGGAGAGCAGTTCGGCCCCGGCGCCGAGGGTCTCGCGGAGCCGGGTGACCCGTCCGGCGACGCCGTCGCGGGTGCCCTCGAGGCGGGCGAGCAACCGGCCTGTCGCCCCCTCCTGGAGCCACTGGACGGCCGAGGCCTCGACGGGGCTCGCGGCCACGGCCCGGGCGCGGCCCGCCGCGTCGGCCTGCGGGGCGGGGAGGGAGACGGTCGCGGTCGCGACCGGAGTCGGGTGCAGGCGCAGGATCAGCTCGGCGACCACGCCGAGGGTGCCCTGCGCCCCGTGCAGCAGCTTCGTCAGGTCGTACCCGGCCACGTTCTTGATCACATGACCGCCGCTGTGGGCGACGGTGCCGTCGGCGAGGACGACCGTGGCGCCGATGACCAGGTCGCGCAGGGAGCCGTAGGTCAGGGCGAGCGGACCGGAGTCGGCGGTGGCGAAGAGCCCGCCCAGGGTGGCGCCGCGGCCGACACGGGCGGCGTCGAAAGCGACGCGCTGCCCGTGCTCGCCGAGGATCTCCTGCAGTGCGACCAGCGGGGTGCCTGCGCGCACGGCGACGGTCATGTCGCCCGGGTTGTGGCTGATCACGCCGGTGAGAGACGTGGTGGACAGGACCGTGGCGCCCGGCTCGGGCACTCCGGCCCAGTCGGAGGCGGTGCCCGCCCCGGCGACGAGCAACGGTCCGGTGTGGTCCCCGACGGCGTCGCGCAGGTCGTCCAGCGACTCCGGCGTGACCGTGGGGGTGGCCGACGATGTGGTCACAGGCGCTCGATCACTCCAGCCTCCTCCAGCGGATGGGCCTGGTACTTGCCCGGCTTCTCCCCGCACAGGCGTGGTGTAGGGAAGATCTTGCCCGGGTTGCACAGCCCGTGGGCGTCGAAGCCCGCACGGACGCGCTTCATGACGTCGAGGTCGTCCTCGGAGAACATGGCCGTCATCGAGCAGGCCTTGTCGGCTCCGATGCCGTGCTCGCCGGACAGCGAGCCGCCGAGCTCGACACACAGTTCGGCGATACTGCTGGAGAGCTCCTCGGCCTTGTCGTGCTCGCCGCCGGCCTCCGAGTAGAGGACCAGTGGATGGAGGTTGCCGTCGCCGGCGTGGAAGACGTTGGCCACGCGCAGGCCGACCGCGGAGCCCATCTCGGCGATACGGGCGAGCACCTCCGAGAGCCGGGTGCGGGGGACCACGCCGTCCTGGACGATGTAGTCGGGGCTGATCCGCCCGACCGCGGCGAAGGCGGCCTTGCGTCCCTTCCAGACCTTCGCCTGCTCGTCCGCGGTCTCGGCGACGTGGATGCGCGTGGCGCCGTTGCGCTCGCAGATCGCGGTGAGCTGGTCGAATTGGGTGTCGCACTCGTCGGCGGGACCGTCCAGCTCGATGATCAGCGCCGCCGGGGCCTCGACGGTGTAGCCCGCGCCGACGGCGGCCTCGGCGGCCTCCATGGCCAGCGAGTCCATCATCTCCACCGCGGCCGGGATGATCGAGGCGTCCACGATGTCGCCGACCGTGTCGCCCGCGGCCTGGACGGACGGGAAGTCGGCCAGGACGAGGCGCTTGGACTCCGCCTTCTGCAGCAGCCGCACGGTGACCTTGGTACAGATGCCGAGAGTGCCCTCGGAGCCGAGAAAGACCCCGCGCAGGTCGGGGCCTGCCTGCTCGCCGGTCGGGCCGCCGAGGGTGACGAGCGAGCCGTCGGCGAGCACGACCTCCATCGACAGCACGTGGTTGGTGGTGAAGCCGTACTTGAGGCAGTGCGCGCCGCCCGAGTTCTCCGCGACGTTGCCGCCGATGGTGCACACCTGCTGGCTGGACGGGTCCGGCGCGTAGTAGAGGCCGTGTGGGGCGGCCGCCTTCGTGATGTCGAGGTTGAACACCCCCGGCTCCAGGACCGCCCGCCGGTTCTCGACGTCGATCTCGAGGATGCGCCGGAGCTTCTGCAGCGAGATGACTACGCCGTCGGCGACCGGGAGCGCGCCGCCGGACAGGCCGGTGCCCGCACCTCGCGCGACGAACGGGACCCCGTGGCGGGCGCAGACCCGGACGCAGGCGGCGACCTCCTCGGCGTCGCGGGGGAGCACGACCACGGCGGGGACCTGCCGGAAGCCGGTCAGCCCGTCGCACTCGTAGCTGCGCAGGCCCACGTGGTCGGTGATCACGCACTCGTCGGGCAGGAGGGCGGAGAAGTCCGCGGCGAGGGCGCCGGTGGTGCGCCCCGCGGTCGTGGTGGCTGTCGTCATCGGTCTGCTCGCTCCCTGAAGGTGGCTCCGGGATCCTCGCCCGCCGCGGCCACGATCGCCACCAGAGCCGCCGGGTCGGAGAGGTCCTCGGCGACGTGGTCGGCGCCGGCGGCCGTCAGCTCGGCGGCCGTCGCGGCGCCGGTGGCGACCCCGACGGCGAGGGCGCCCCCCGCGTGGGCGGCCTCGACGTCCCGTGGGGTGTCCCCGACCACGACCAGGGCCACGGGCCGGCCGTGACGGCGCTCGAGGGTGGCCCGGGCGGCGTGGATCAGGACCGACCGCGGGCCGGGGAGGTCGCCGTAGACCCCGGCCTCGAGGTCGAGCGGGCCCGGGGCGAGCCCCGCGACGGTGAGCTTGAGCTCGGCGCCCTCCCGGACGTTCCCGGTGACGACGAGCTGGTCGACCCGCGGCCGCGCGGCGAGCAGGGCGAGCGCCTCCGGCACGCCGGGCAGCACCGTGAGTGCCTCGGCGAGCTCCGGCCCGCGACCGTCCCACTCCCGCACGATCGCGGCGACCATCGCGCGGGTGTACTCGTCACCGCGCCGGTGCAGTGCGGCCGCCTCCTCCGCGGGCAGGCCGTCGCGGAAGGCCTCGGCCACGAGATGGTCGGTCATCCCGCCCATGGGTACCGGTGGCGGCTCCCGGCCGGCGACGGAGACGAAGGCCCGGCGCAGCACGTCGCCGCCGACCCGACCGCCGCGCAGCAGCGTGCCGTCGATGTCCCAGCACACCCCGACCGGGCGGCTCACCGGCCCGCCCCCTCGGGTGCCGGGTCCGACGGCCGGACCGGCACCGTGATGCCGGTCAGCTGGTCGGAGATGCGCCGGGCCGCCTCGCGCAGCAGCGCCCCGACCCCGTCGACGCGCTCCGGGCCGAGCCGCGCCTCCGGTCCGGAGACCGAGACGGCGCAGGGCGTCGGGGCGCCCGGGACGGGAACGGCGACGCAGCGCACCCCGACCTCCTGCTCGCCCTCGTCCACGTGCCACCCGCGCTCCACCCCGACCCGGATCTCGCGGTCGAGCGTGACGACGTCGACGATCGTCGCCGGGGTGCGGGCGGGCATCCCCGCACGCTCGACCAGGCGGTGCGCCAGCTCGGCCTCCACGGTGGAGAGCAGCGCCTTGCCGACCCCGGTGCAGTGCAGCGGGACGTGGGCGCCCACCTCGGTGAACATCCGCATCGGATGGGGCGAGGGGACCTGCGCGAGGTAGACCGCCGAGGACCCGTCGAGCCCGGCGAGGTTCGCCGACTCGCCGGTGCGCTCCACGAGGTCGGCCAGCACGGGCCGCACGCCGTCGCCCAGGACCCGTCCGGCCGCGTCCCCGAGCCGGACCAGGCGGGGCCCCAGCGCGTACCGGCGCCCGGGCTCGCGGCGGACGTGCCCGAGCTCCACGAGCGTGGCCAGCAGCCGGTGGATCGTGGCGGCGGGCAGCCCGGAGGCGGCCGCGAGCTCGGAGAGCGTGGCCCGGCCGCCGGCGTCGGCGAGGTCGTCCAACAGGTCGAACGCGCGCTGCAGGGACTGCACGGGACGGCCGCCGGTGGTTTCCGGCATGGCTGACCTCCTCCCCGGCTACCCACGGCCCGTCCGACGGTGGCTGACGGGATCAGTTGAACATTCCGCATCGCGAAAATCAAGTTCCGCGGTGTAGAAATACGACGACCGAGGCCGTACCGTCGTCCCCGGCGCCACCGCGTCATCGAGAACCGCGTCATCGAGAGAGGAGCACGCAGCCATGCCGCCGACGGGTGTCGAGGTCACGGGATACCAGGCCGATCGCCAGCAGGAGGTGCTCTCCGACGAGGCGCTCGCCTTCCTCGCCGAACTCCACCGCACCGCGCAGCCCACCCGCGAGACCCTGCTCGACCGGCGCCGCGAGCGCCGCGCCGAGATCGCGCGCACCGGCACCCTGGACTTCCTGCCGGAGACGCGCGACGTCCGCGAGGGCGAGTGGCGGGTCGCCCGGGCCCCCGCCGACCTGGCCGACCGCCGCGTCGAGATGACCGGGCCGACCGACCGGAAGATGACGATCAACGCGCTGAACTCCGGGGCGAAGGTCTGGCTGGCCGACTTCGAGGACTCCCACAGCCCCACCTGGGAGCTGGTCATCGGTGGGCAGGCCAACCTCGTCGACGCGCAGTCAGGCGACGGCAAGCTCACCTTCGACAGCCCCGAGGGCAAGCACTACGAGGTCACCGCGGACGACCAGCCGACCGTCGTGGTCCGCCCGCGCGGATGGCACCTCGACGAGAAGCACATCACCGTGGACGGCACGCCGATCGCCGGCGGCCTGGTCGACTTCGGGCTGTACTTCTTCCACAACGCGAAGGCCCTGACCGAGCGCGGCAGCGGTCCCTACTACTACCTGCCCAAGACGGAGTCCCACCTCGAGGCCCGCCTCTGGAACGACGTGTTCGTGAAGGCGCAGGACCTCCTGGGCATCCCGCAGGGCACGGTCCGGGCCACGGTCCTCATCGAGACGATCACGGCCGCGTTCGAGATGGAGGAGATCCTCTACGAGCTGCGGGACCACGCCTCCGGGCTCAACGCGGGCCGCTGGGACTACCTGTTCTCGGTCATCAAGAACTTCCGGGCCCAGGGCCGGGACTTCGTCCTGCCGGACCGCAACTCGGTCGGCATGACGGTGCCGTTCATGCGGGCGTACTCCGAGCTGCTCGTCCGCACCTGTCACAAGCGGGGCGCGTTCGCGATCGGCGGCATGGCGGCCTTCATCCCCTCGCGCAAGGACCCCGAGGTCAACGACAAGGCCATGCAGAAGGTCCACGACGACAAGGCGCGCGAGGCAGGCGACGGCTACGACGGCTCCTGGGTCGCGCACCCCGACCTCGTGGAGATCTGCCGCGAAGAGTTCACCAAGGTCCTCGGGGACGCCCCCAACCAGCTGGAGAAGACCCGCGAGGACGTCTCGGTGACCGCCGCCGACCTGCTCGACGTCAAGTCGACCCCGGGCGAGTGCACCGAGGCCGGGCTGCGCAACGACGTGTCGGTCGGGCTGCAGTACATCCAGTCCTGGCTCTCGGGCACCGGCGCGGCGGGCATCTTCAACCTCATGGAGGACGCCGCCACGGCGGAGATCTCGCGCTCGCAGATCTGGCAGTGGATCCACAACGACATCAGTCTCGACAACGGGAGGACGGTCACGCCCGACTACGTCCGCACCGTGGTCAGCGAGGAGCTCGAGAAGATCAAGAACACGGTCGGCGAGGAGACCTTCGAGAAGGGTCGCTGGCAGGAGGCCCGCGACGTCTTCGAGTCGGTCGCCCTGGGCGACGACTACGTCGAGTTCCTGACCCTCCCGGCCTACGCGCTCATCGACTGACGTGTCCGCGTCCCGCTCGCGCCCGGACACCACCGGGCTCGTCCTGCGGGTGGCCGCCTACGACGACCCGGAGAGTGTCCGGTTCGTGGAGGCCGTCCAGGCCTTCTACCTCGAGCGCTACGGCGGGGCCGACCGGACGCCGGTCGACCCCGCCGAGTTCGCGCCGCCCCGGGGGCTGTTCCTCATCGGCAGCCTCCCGGGGAGGGGCGCGGTGTGCTGCGGTGGCTGGCGCCGCCATACCGCGGCGACCATCGCCGCCGCGGACGCCGCGGTGCTGCGCCCGCGGGACGCCGAGATCAAGCGGATGTGGGTCGACCCGGCCCATCGGCGCCGCGGGCTGGCCGGAGCGGTGCTCGACGAGCTCGAGCGCACCGCCCGGCTGGCGGACTGCGGGCGCACGGTCCTCGAGACCGGTGTCCGGCAGCCCGAGGCCCAGGCGTTCTACGAGATCCGCGGGTACGGGCGGATGCCGAACTTCGGTGTGTACCGGGACGAGCGCGACAGCGTCTGTTACGCCCGTGAGCTCGCCTGAGCGACTCTTCGGACGTACCGCATCACCCGGGTGGAGCACGGTCGTTGAGGGGTCGTGCATCGTCAGCGCCTTCTCGCGTGCCTCGTCGCCGTCGCCGCCCTTCTCCTCGCGGGAACCGGGATCGCCTCGGCCTCTCCGCCGGTGAGCCCGGGAGGTACGGCGCACGGCACCGGGACCGCGCCGGGGCTCTCCTTCTCGTTCGACGTCACCGAGCACGGGTCCGACCCGCACTCCGCGAGCGGGTACTTCCGGGCGACTCTGATCCAGCCCGCGGGCACGCTGATCGCACCCCAGGGCCCGGCCACGTGCGTGGACGTGCGCGGCGACACGGTCGGGTTCCTCTACCCGCTCGTCGACGGCACCCGTCCCACGGCGCTGCCGTTCGCGTCGATCCTCATCACCGCCCACGACGGCGGGCCGGGGCACAAGGACTCGGTCGGCTTCGTCGGCCCGCTCCCGACCGCGGCGTTCGGCGGCAAGTGCGCACCCGCGATCCCGTTCCTCCCGGTAACCAGCGGCGACGTCGTCGTCCACCCCGGGTCCTGATCACGGGTCCACCCCGCCGGGGCCCCGGCCCCGGGCACGGTTAGCGTGACCTCCGTGCCGAGCTACGACCCGCGCGGGAACCACTGATGGCGCGACCGCTCTCCGAGACCGTCGAGGCCGGCTGGGCGCAGGCCCTCGAGCCGGTGGCCGATGACGTGGCGGCGATGGGCGACTTCCTGCGCGCCGAGGTCGCCGCCGGCCGGACGTACCTGCCCTCGGGCGCGAACCTGCTGCGCGCGTTCTCGCAGCCCTTCGCCGACGTGCGGGTCCTGATCGTCGGCCAGGACCCCTACCCGACCCCGGGCCACGCCGTCGGGCTCTCGTTCTCGGTGGCGCCGGACGTGCGCCCGCTGCCCAAGAGCCTGCAGAACATCTTCCGTGAGTACGGCGAGGACCTCGGCCACCCGCCGCCCTCGACCGGGGACCTCACGCCGTGGACCGACCAGGGCGTGCTGCTGCTCAACCGCGTCCTCTCGGTGGCGCCCGGTGCCCCGGGCTCGCACCGCGACAAGGGATGGGAGAAGGTCACCGAGCAGGCCATCCGCGCCCTCGTCGACCGCATCGACGCCCCGCTGGTGGCGATCCTCTGGGGCCGCGACGCCCGGTCGCTGACGTCGCTGCTCGGAGAGGACGTCCCGACCGTCGAGTCGGCGCACCCGAGTCCGATGTCCGCGTCCGGCGGGTTCTTCGGATCGCGCCCGTTCAGCCGGGCGAACGAGTACCTCGAGGAGCTCGGGGACGAGCCGGTGGACTGGCGCCTGCCCTGACCCCGCGGGGCGGGCGAGGACGCGGGCTCAGCGCCGGACGCCGAACCGGCGCCGTGAGCGGCGTTGCGGGGCGAACATGCTCCACGCCCGGCTGGGGGTGGTGTCCGGCCGGTGCCGTCCGCACCGCTCCGCCCGGCGCCGCCCGCGCACGAGGCTCATCAGCCGGGTGAACGGCGTGTGCCGGGGGCGGCGGTCGAGCACCGGCAGGGGGCGTTCCGCGACCGCCGGGAGGCCGACGATCTCCGGCGAGGGCAACGGGGGCCGTGCGAGGGCGGCCGCCGCCCCGGTCGCGTGGCCGGTGACGGGCGTGGCCTCGGGCGGGCGCGCCTGTTCGGGCGTGAGTCGCTGCGACACGACGCGTAGCGGCACGGGGGCCGAGCGGCGGTGCACGGTGCGCTCGGCGCGCGGTACGCGAGGTTCGGTGGTCGTCGGTGTGTCCGATCGGCTCACCACGACCTCCGTTCATCGCACACCCCTGCCCGGCGCACTCGTTCGATCTTCACCTACGTACCGTGCAGGCGCAAGGACGAGCGCATGTGCGTCTGCCGGTGGCGCGCATCACGGCCGATCGGAGAGGGGTCGATATGCCCGACACGCCGGGGTGGAGCGTGAGCGGGGCCGGGGTCGAGACGGCGCGGCTCGCCGACGGCGGGCTCCTGGTCCGCGCCGCGGGCGACGCCGACGGGCCCGTCCTGCACTACACGCGGGCCGAGATGGACGCGTTCGTGCGCGGGGTCAAGGACGGCGAGTTCGACGACCTCGCCGAGCCGTTCGCCTACGCGCCGCGCGGCACCGTCGCGTCCTGACCCGGCCGGCTCAGGAGCATCACGGGCCCGGACACACCTCGGGCCCGGCACGCGCGTCGGCGGCCGGGCCCGGGAGGCGAGGGGTCCGGCACGGGCTGGACCTCGGTGATCAGGCGCGGCTGACCTTGCCTGCCTTCAGGCAGGACGTGCAGACGTTCATCCGCGAACGGTTGCCCTTACCGATACGGGCGTGCACCGTCTGCACGTTCGGGTTCCACCGGCGGTTGGTCCGGCGGTGGGAGTGCGAGACCGACTTCCCGAAACCGGGGCCCTTCGCGCACACATCGCACACCGCAGCCACTTCGAACACCTCTCGACATCGCCGGTCATCCGAGCGCACGGCATACGAGACCACCGTGCGGCAGGTTCCCAGCGTAACGGAGCACCGGGGCGGCCCCGGCCGGTGGGGTGCCCCGCGGCCGTGTCGGGCGACGTCGTCGGTGGGGGATGAGAACCTTCACCCCGTGGTGGACATGGACTCCCCTCTCGCGGAGGCCCTCGGCGGGCGCTCGGCGGCCGCGCTGCGCAAAGCACTCGACATGGAGACGGTCGGGGACCTCCTGCGCCACCTGCCGCGCAAGTACCAGCTGGTGAACGACCTGGGGTCCATGGATCCGCGCGAGCTGCGCGAGGGCACCTACGTCACCGTGGTGGCCGAGGTGGAGCGTGCGACCCACCAGCGGCGTCCCCGCAGGGGCGGCCGCGGGCTCCTGGACATCACGACGATGCAGATCTCGGTCGGCTCGCTCGACCTCGGGGTCACCTTCTTCAACCAGGCGTGGCGCCACCTGCAGATGCCCCGCGGCACGCGGGCGATGTTCGCCGGGAAGCTCGAGAAGTTCCAGGGGCGCTGGGTCCTCGGCTCCCCGCAGGCACGCAAGATCCGCGCGGAGGGCAGCGCCGGTGACGACGACGACGAGGAATCGCTGAAGCTCCCCCCGGTCACGCCGATCTACCCGGCCACGAGGAACGTCCAGACCTGGGACCTACTCGCCGCGGTGCGCCAGACGCTGGAGGTGTTCGACGACCCGCTGGATCCGGTGCCGGAGGAGATCCGGCGCCGCCACGGCCTCGTCGACCTGGGACGGGCGCTGCGCGACATCCACCTGCCGGCCACGCTCGAGGACACCAAGCCCGCGATGCGGCGCCTCACCTGGGACGAGGCGCTCGCGCTGCAGCTGGTGCTGCAGGGGGAGAAGCTCGCTGCCTCGGACCGTCCGGCGCCCGCCAGCCCCCGCATCGAGGACGGGCTCGCGGCGGCGTTCGACGCGCGCCTGCCGTTCGCGCTGACCGCCGGGCAGCGCAAGGTCGGGGCCGACCTCGCCGAGGCCCTCGCCGGGAGCCGGCCGCTCAACCGGCTGCTGCAGGGCGACGTCGGATCGGGCAAGACCGTCGTGGCGCTGCGGGCCATGCTCCAGGTCGTCGACGCCGGGCGGCAGACCGTCCTGCTCGCGCCCACCGAGGTGCTCGCGGCGCAGCACGCCCGTTCGCTGCGGGCGATGCTCGGCCCGCTGGGCCGGGCGGGCGAGCCCGCGGCGCTGTTCGCCGACGACGGCGAGGCGGAGCCGGTCGAGCTCGAGACCAGCGACCAGGCCACCCGGATCGTGCTGCTCACCGGCTCGCTGTCGGCGAAGGAGCGCCGCGCCGCGCTGCTCGACGTCCAGTCCGGCGCGGCGGGCATCGTCGTCGGGACCCACGCCGTGATCCAGGAGGGTGTCGGGTTCGCCGACCTCGGCCTGGTCGTCGTCGACGAGCAGCACCGGTTCGGGGTGCGCCAGCGTGACGAGCTGCGGTCCCGCACCGGGGACACCGCGCCGCACCTGCTGGTCATGACCGCGACCCCGATCCCGCGGACGGTCGCGCTCACCCTCTACGGCGACCTCGATGTCTCGGTGCTCGACGAGCTCCCGGCCGGGCGGCAGCCGATCGAGACGCGGGCGATCCCCGGCGGGCGGCCCAAGTGGCTCGCCCGGGTGTGGGAGCGGGTTCGCGAGGAGGTCGACGCGGGGCACCAGGCCTACGTCGTGTGCCCGCGTATCGGGGGAGACGAGCCGGCGGTGACCGGGGCGAGCGGAGCGACGGGGTATGGAGACGAGGCGGCCGACGGGCCCGAGGACCCCGAGGGCGCCGAGGAGGAGCGCCGACCCCCGCTGGGCGTGCTCGAGGTGGGCGAGCTGCTCGCCGCCGGGCCGCTCGCCGGACTCCGGGTGGAGATCCTGCACGGGCGGCTCCCGTCCGAGGAGAAGGACGACGTGATGCGCCGGTTCTCCGCGGGCGAGATCGACGTCCTGGTCGCCACGACGGTCGTCGAGGTCGGCGTCGACGTCGCGAACGCGACCGCGATGGTCGTGCTCGACGCCGAGCGCTTCGGGGTGTCCCAGCTCCACCAGCTGCGGGGCCGGGTCGGCCGGGGCAGCTCACCCGCGTCGTGCTTCCTCGTGACCGACCTGCCGTCCGACGGTGCGGCCATGGCCCGTCTGGAGCGGATCGCCGAGATCCACGACGGGTTCGCGATGGCCGACCTGGACCTCGAGCTGCGCAGCGAGGGCGACGTGCTGGGCACGGAGCAGGCCGGGCGGGTGTCGACGCTGCGCTTCCTGTCGGTGCGGCGTCACGGCGAGGAGATCGCGGAGGCCCGCGAGGTGGCCCTCACCGTGCTCGAACAGGACCCGGGTCTTACCCGCCATCCACGGCTCAACGGGCTCGTCCGCGCCGTGGTGGGTGACGAGGGAGCGCAGTTCCTGGACCGGCTCTAACCTGGACCGGCTCTGAACGGCAGGCGAACTGCGTCCGAACGGCAGCATTGCCGGTCCGAACGGCCCTGGGGGCGGCGGACGGCGGACGGGGTACGCCCACCGGGGCGGACGCCCCGTGACCACTCGGGTACGCGCTGATGGCCGATCGGCGCGCGATGGCGACCTCCGGGCGCGACACGCAGTCCCCGGTTGCCCCAGATCGGTCACGGTTCGGTTACGGTACGGCTGTCGGTTCGCAACAGCGCCCCGATGCGCTCGGCCGCTTCGCCCGACCCGTTCGGCGGCCTCCCCGGAGCGCGTGGACGTTCAGGACGGGACGGAGATCGTCGGCCCACCGCACTCCCCAGCGGTCGGGTCGACCGGGGACCCGCTCCCCGTCCGGTCACCGTCGGGCGTGGAGACGACCCATGACCGCTGTCCTTCCTCCTTCGGCCAGGCCGCTCTCCGCCGGGCGTCACCGTGCTCCCGACGCCGCGACCACCGGTTCTCTCGGCCCGATCCCGCAGGAGTGGGCCGGTCGTGCGGCCCACGGCAGCCCCCTCGGCGAAGCCGCCGCCCCCCGCCCGCAGCGCGAGTCGCGTCCCGGGCCCGCCCCGCTGAACCGCGCGGCGCGCACCGCCGGCCTCTCGCTGGCCGCGCTGGGTGCCCTCGCCGGTGCCGGCGGCGCCGCGGCCCACGGTCTCCTCCCGAGCGACGAGCCCGCCAGCACCGGTGACATCGCGCTCCCGGCGAACCTCGCGGCGAGCAACCTGTCGCTGCAGGGCACGAGCCACCAGGTGCAGGCGCCCGCGGTCACCACGGTCATGCCGGTCGTCCCCGCCGCGTCGTCGGTCCAGGCGCCGCAGTACAAGACGGTAGCCGCGGCCCAGCGCCAGGCGGCTCCCGCCGCGAAGCCGGCCGCGAAGCCCGCCGCCGACCAGCCCTCCTCGACCGCCGCCGAGGCGATCGAGGCCGCGGAGTCGAAGCTCGGGAAGCCCTACGTCTGGGGCGCCACCGGCCCGAACTCCTTCGACTGCTCGGGCCTCATGCAGTTCGCGTTCGAGAAGGCAGGCGCGGACCTGCCCCGGACCTCCGCCGCCCAGTCGAAGGTCGGCGACAAGGTCTCCATGGACGACCTCAAGCCCGGCGACCTGATCTTCCTCTACAGCCCGGTCAGCCACGTCGTCATGTACGTCGGCAACGGCAAGGTCATCGAGGCCCCGAACAGCGGCGAGGACGTCAGGTACACCCCGCTGTCGAAGATTCAGAAGAACGCGGTCGGCGCGCGCCGCGTCGCCTGACCCACTTCTCGCACGACGGACGTCCCGTCACGACGGACCGTCCCCGAACAGAGGAACGGCCCGGGGTCCCTCCCCGAAAGGGATACCCCGGGCCTTTTTCGGTGAACGGACGCTCCCCAGCTCCCAGACACCGATGGTCCTTCGACGGTCACCCGGCCCCGGCCGGGTCCGTCACAGCAAGGGTGGGCCAACGACCGGGACCTCAACCGGATTCGGTCGATGATTGTGGCGTAGGTCACATGACCGGCGGTCGGTGGCGGGCGCCGAACGGTCGGTCGGGGCGGACCCGTCAGGTGCGCATGCGGCCGCGCAGGTCCCGCATCCCGCGCGCCGCGGCCTGTCGCACGGCGTCCGCGACCGCGGCGTACTCGTCGCGCTCCTGCGCCGGCTCCCCGGGCGCCACGGTGGGGGCGGGCACCGGGTCCGGGGCGGGCGGCGGGGCGAGAGCCTCGGCGGACCGTCGCGCCTCGTCCCACGCGGCCACCGCCCGATCGACCGCCGAGGCGAACTGCTCACGGTGCCGCGGGTCCGCGGGCTCGGTGGCCGTGGCGAGATCCTGGGCGTCGGCCAGCGCCTCGACGAACCGGCCGGTCGCGGGCACCGAGACGTCGACGAGCGCGGGGCGTGCCGCCACCTCACGCGGGTCGGACTCGACCCCGGCGTACTCGCGCTGGAGGGCGGCGAACCGGTCGCGGGCGAGGGTCCATCGGGCCGAGCCGTAGGCCGAGAGGCGGCCCGCGCGGCCGTCGGGATGACCCACGACGACCGACCGCACCCGGCGCACCCCGCGGCGCGTGACGATCACCGTCGCGACCGCCGCGGCGATCACGGCCGCCACCAGGTCCACGGCGGCGGCGAGCAGCGCGGCCCCGAGGCCCTCGACGGTCCCGTCGGCCACCCACACGCCGAGGAAGACGACCGGGGAGAGCACCGCCAGGAGGACCGCGAGCCCGTAGAGCCAGGGCACGGCGGTACGCCGCAGGGGTGTGGTGCCGCCGGTCATCTCCGGACCTCCTCGCCGCGGGTGTCCTTCCTTGGTACCGGAACCCTCGCGCGCGCGTCACGCGGTCCCCAGGTCCCCGCGATACCGTGCGCCGGCTCCGGGGCGTGTCACCTCCGTCCGGAGGGGTGTCGCCCGGGCGGTGGCAGGGCAGGGTGGTGAGCCCGACGTCGCGGGCCGGTTCCGTGGGAGGAAGTGTCGATGTTCCGCAAGGTGCTGGTGGCCAACCGGGGCGAGATCGCGATCCGGGGCTTCCGCGCCGCGTACGAACTCGGGGCCGGGACGGTGGCGGTGTTCCCGGTCGAGGACCGCAACTCCGAGCACCGGCTCAAGGCCGACGAGGCCTACCAGATCGGCGAGGAGGGCCACCCCGTCCGGGCCTATCTCTCGGTCGAGGAGATGATCTCCGCCGCCCGCAGGGCGGGGGCCGACGCGATCTACCCCGGCTACGGCTTCCTCTCCGAGAACCCGGACCTGGCGACGGCGTGCGACGAGGCTGGCATCACCTTCATCGGCCCGCCCCCGCGCGTGCTCGCGATGGCGGGCAACAAGCACCGCGCCGTGGCGGCGGCGCGCGAGGCCGGCGTCCCGGTGCTCGACTCCAGCGACCCCTCCGACGACATCGACACCCTGGTCGCGGCCTCGGAGGAGATGACGTTCCCGCTGTTCGTCAAGGCCGTCGCGGGCGGCGGCGGCCGCGGCATGCGGCTGGTGCGCGAGGAGGGCGGGCTGCGCGACGCGCTGTCCGCGGCGATGAACGAGGCGTCCTCGGCGTTCGGCGACGCCACGGTGATCCTCGAGCAGGCGGTGATCGACCCGCGGCACATCGAGGTGCAGATCCTCGCCGACGCCCAGGGCCACGTGATGCACCTGTTCGAGCGGGACTGCTCGGTGCAGCGCCGGCACCAGAAGGTCGTCGAGATCGCCCCCGCGCCCCATCTGTCCGCCGAGCTGCGCGAGCGGATCTGCGCGGACGCGGTGCGGTTCGCCGAGCAGATCGGCTACGTGAACGCGGGCACCGTCGAGTTCCTGCTCGACGGCGACGGCAACCACCACTTCATCGAGATGAACCCCCGCATCCAGGTCGAGCACACGGTGACCGAGGAGGTCGCCGACGTCGACCTCGTCGGCGCCCAGATGCGCATCGCCTCGGGGGAGACGCTCGCCGACCTCGGCCTCTCGCAGGACTCCGTCGCGTTGCACGGGTTCGCGCTCCAGTGCCGCATCACCACCGAGGACCCGGCCAACGAGTTCCGGCCCGACATCGGGATGATCTCCGCCTACCGCTCGGCGTCGGGCTCGGGCGTGCGCCTCGACGGCGGCACCGCGTACGCCGGGGCGCAGATCAGCGCCCACTTCGACTCGCTCCTGGTGAAGGTCACCTGCCGCGGCCGCGACTTCACGACGGCGGTCCGGCGTGCCCGGCGTGCCCTCGCCGAGTTCCGGGTGCGCGGCGTCTCGACGAACATCCCGTTCCTCATGGCGCTGCTCGACGAGCCCGACTTCCGCGAGGGCCGGGTCACCACCTCGTTCATCGCCGAGCACCCCGAACTGCTCTCCGCCCGCGCGCCCGCCGACCGCGGCACGCGGCTCATGGCCTACCTCGCCGACGTCACGGTCAACCGGCCGAACGGCGCCCCGCCCGCGCTCGCGGACCCCCGGGAGAAGCTGCCCACCGGCGTCGACCTCGCGGTCCCGCCGCCCGACGGGTCGCGGCAGCGGCTGGGTGAGCTCGGGCCCGAGGGCTTCGCGTCCTGGCTGCGGGAGCGCAGCGAGGTGGCGGTGACGGACACGACGTTCCGCGACGCCCACCAGTCCCTCCTGGCCACCCGCGTGCGCACCCGCGACCTGGTCGAGATCGCGCCGTACGTCGCGCGGACGACGCCGGAGATGTTCTCGCTGGAGTGCTGGGGCGGTGCGACCTACGACGTGGCGCTGCGCTTCCTCGCCGAGGACCCGTGGGAGCGCCTCGCCCGGCTGCGCGAGGCGGTCCCGAACCTGTGCCTGCAGATGCTGCTGCGCGGGCGCAACACCGTCGGCTACACCCCGTACCCCACCGAGGTGACCGACGCGTTCGTCGCGGAGGCGGCCCGCGTCGGGATCGACATCTTCCGCATCTTCGACGCGCTCAACGACGTGTCCCAGATGCGGCCGGCGATCGAGGCGGTGCGGCAGTCCGGCGGGGCGATCGCGGAGGTCGCGCTCTGTTACACGGGCGACCTGTCCGACCCGCGCGAGAAGCTCTACACCCTCGACTACTACCTGCACCTCGCCGAGCAGATCGTCGACGCGGGCGCCCACGTGCTGGCGATCAAGGACATGGCCGGGCTCCTGCGGCCGCCCGCGGCGCGGCGGCTCGTCACCGCGCTGCGCGAGCGCTTCGACCTGCCGGTGCACCTGCACACCCACGACACCGCGGGCGGTCAGCTCGCGACGCTGACCGCGGCGATCGACTCCGGGGTGGACGCGGTCGACGCCGCCGTCGCCTCGATGGCCGGGACCACCTCGCAGCCGCCGCTCTCGGCGCTGGTCGCGGCGACCGACCACACCGACCGACCGACCGGGCTGGACCTCGACGCCGTCAACGCCCTGGAGCCGTACTGGGAGCTGGTCCGCAAGGTCTACGCACCGTTCGAGGCCGGCCTCACGAGCCCCACCGGGCGGGTCTACACGCACGAGATCCCCGGCGGGCAGCTCTCCAACCTGCGCGCGCAGGCCGTCGCGCTGGGCCTGGGTGACCGCTTCGAACAGATCGAGGACGCCTACGCCGCCGCCGACCGGATGCTCGGGCACCTGGTGAAGGTGACGCCGTCGTCCAAGGTGGTCGGCGACCTCGCCCTGCACTTCGTGGGCGCCGGGGTGGACCCGGCCGACTTCGAGGCCGAGCCCTCCAAGTTCGACATCCCGGACTCGGTGATCGGGTTCCTGCGCGGGGAGCTCGGTGACCCGCCCGGCGGCTGGCCGGAGCCCCTGCGCAGCCGGGCGCTGGAGGGCCGGACCGAGAAGCCCGGACTGGCCGAGCTCTCCGACGAAGACCGCAAGGGGCTCGAGTTCGACCGCGCGGCGACGCTGAACGAGCTGCTCTTCCCCGGTCCGACCAAGGACTTCCGCGAGCACCGGACGTCCTACGGTGACACGTCGGTGCTGCGCAGCCAGGAGTTCTTCTACGGCCTGCGCTCGGAGGCCGAGTACGCGGTGGACCTCGAGCCCGGCGTCCAGCTGCTCATCGAGCTGGAGGCGATCTCGGAGCCCGACGAGCGGGCCCTGCGCACCGTGCTCATGTCACTCAACGGACAGCTGCGGCCGCTGCAGGTGCGCGACCGGTCGGTCGAGACCGACGTCAAGGCCGCCGAGAAGGCCGACCGCTCCGACGCGAACCACGTGGCGGCGCCCTTCGCCGGGGTGGTGACGCTGCAGGTGGCCGAGGGCGACCAGGTCTCCTCCGGCGACACCGTCGCCACGATCGAGGCCATGAAGATGGAGGCCTCGATCACCGCGCCGACGGGCGGGACGGTCGAGCGGCTGGCGATCGGGAACGTCCAGCAGGTCGAGGGCGGAGACCTCGTAGTGGTGTTGGGCCAGTGAGCAGGATCGTCGCGGGGACGGCGGGCGGACAGCGGATCGCGGTGCCGCCGACCGGGGTCCGGCCGACGTCGGACCGGGTCCGTGAGGCGCTGTTCTCCCTGCTGGAGTCCCGTGGGCTGCTCGAGGACGCCGTCGTGCTCGACCTGTACGCGGGCTCCGGGGCCCTCGGCCTCGAGGCGCTGAGCCGTGGCGCCATGACCGCGATGCTGGTCGAGCGCGATCCGCGGGTGTGCGGGGTGATCGCGCACAACGTCTCGTCGACGAACCTGCGCGGCGCGATGGTGCGCCGTGCGGCGGTCGCGACCTTCGTCAAGCGGCCCGTCGACTCCGTCGACCTGGTCTTCGTCGACCCGCCGTACGCCGACACCGAGGACGAGGTCGACGCCGTGCTCGCCGCCCTCCCGGGGTGGCTCGACCCGGGCGCCCTCGTCGTCGTGGAACGGGACTCGCGGACCCGGACGCCCGCCTGGCCGGAGGCGCTCACCCCCGAGGAGCCGCGCGTCTACGGGGAGACGACGCTGCACCTGGCGTCGCCGCGGGACTGACACCCGGGCGGCCCCTCGGTGCTGCCCGGGGCCGCGATCGGCAGCACTGCGGCACCCCCGGGCGGGGAGCACCATGTGCCGGTGACCGATCTGGCGAGTGCCCTCGAGGGGTGGGCCCCGGAGCCCGTGACGACGACCGGGACGACGTCGGCGTGGACCGTCGCCGCCGTCTCGGGCCTGTTCGACCTCGACCCGGTGGCACGGGAGGGGGATCCGCTCCCTCCGATGTGGCACTGGTTCGGGTTCCTCGAGCACCCCCGCCAGGACCAGCTCGGCGACGACGGCCACCTCGACGCGGGGCACTTCCTGCCGCCCATGCCCGAGCGGCGCCGCATGATGGCGGGCGGTCGGCTGTGGATCCGCACGCCGATGCGTGTCGGCGAGACCCTGTCGCGGCGGTCGTCGCTCGTCAGCGCCCACGTCAAGCACGGTCGCAGCGGCGAGATGCTGCTGGTGACGGTGCGGGACGAGTTCCGGCGCGACGGAGCCGGGGAGCCCGTGGTCACCGAGGAGTGCGACATCGTCTACCGCTCGCAGGCCGCCGGGCAGGCGCGGGGGATCGGGTTCGACGCGGCCCCGGACGAGCCGCAGGCGACCTCCGGCGAGGCGGTGGACCTGACCCCCGACGCGCCGCTGCTCTTCCGGTTCTCGGCGCTGACCTACAACACCCACCGCATCCACTACGACCAGCCCTACGTCACCGGGGTCGAGGGCTACCCCGGCCTCGTCGTGCACGGGCCGCTGCTCGCGCTGATGCTGCTGGAGGTCCCCCGCCGCAGCCGTGGCGACCGCGCCGTCACCGCGTTCGACTACCGGCTCTCCCGGCCCGCGTTCGCCGGGACGCGGATCGTCGCCGACCACGACGGCGACCCGGGTGACGACGCGCTCGCGGTCGCGGCCGGTGTGCCGGGGACACCGCCCTCGGTCTCCGGGTCGATCACGCTGGGCTGATCGCGGCGCGCATCGGCTCGACCCCCTCGACGACGACGTCATCGAGCCGCCGGCGCCGCCACGCACCGGGCGTCACCGCGGAGACCATCTCGACGACGCCGTCCGAGCCCGTCTCCCGGTGCGTCTCGCGATACCCGCACCGCGCGCTGACCCGTCGGGACGCCGCATTGCCCTCGGCCGCCCCGGTCACCGCGCGCACCGCGCCGAGATGGACGAACGCGAGCTCCAGCAGCATCAGCCGTACCCGCCGTCCCACGCCACGGCCCTGGTCGGCGCGCGCCAGCCACGAGGACGTGCGCATCGTTCCCGCGGGGTCGTCGGGCTCGCGCGAGAGGACGACGAGGCCGAGTGCGCGGCCGCCCTCGAGGACCGCCAGCGGGATCTGCCAGCGGCCGGGCGACGGCGGTTCCCGCAGGCGCCACGCCCACTCCAGGAACCGGCGGGCGGCGGCGTCCCCGACCTCGGGCGGCCACCCGAGCAGCTCGACCTCCCGGCCCGGTTCGACGATGCCGCCGGGCTCGGCGACGATCGCGGCCAGTTCGAGGAGCTCCATGTCCGTCGGGGGCACGAGCGCGAGGCCGGCGTGGGCCGCCGTCACCCCGAACTGGGGGTAGAGCGCGGCGAGGTCGGCGCGCAGCAGGCCGGGATCCACGGCGACCATGGTGGCCGCCGGAGCGGGGCGGTGGGGCGACGGCCGGGGGATCCGGCATGATCAGCGGTCATGCGCGCGGTCTGCCCCGGCTCCTTCGACCCGGTGACCCTCGGGCACGTCGACGTGGTGCGCCGGGCGGCCGCGATGTTCGACGAGGTCGTGGTCGCGGTGGCGGTCAACCCGAACAAGCAGGGGATGTTCACCGTCGACGAGCGCCGTGACCTGATCGCGGGCGCGGTCGGTGACCTGCCGAACGTCAGCACCGCCGCCTTCACCGGCCTGCTCGTCGACTGGTGCCGCGAGCAGGACGTCGGCGTCATCGCCAAGGGCCTGCGCTCGGACACCGACTACGCCTACGAACTGCCGATGGCCCAGATGAACCGGCACCTCACGGGCGTCGACACCGTCTTCCTCACCGCCGACCCGGCGCACACCTTCGTCTCCAGCTCGCTGGTGAAGGAGGTCGCCCGCGGGGGCGGGGACGTGTCCGCGTTCCTCACACCCGCGGTGCTGGCGGCGCTCAGCGCGAGGCTGGCCGAGGGCTGATCTTCTCGGGTCGTGCAGACACGCCCGGTGCGATCGAATGCGCCGCTCCGTGGCGGTCGCGCCGCACACTGGCTCGGCCGTCGAGACGCGGGAGGTGGCGCGGGTGTACCGGGTGTTCGAGGCGCTCGACGAGCTGGTGACCATCTGCGAGGAGGCTCGCGGGGTCCCCATGACGACCAGTTGCGTCGTGCCCCGGGGTGACGTCCTGGAGCTGCTCGACGACATCCGGGAGGCGATCCCCGGGGAGCTCGACGACGCGCAAGACGTGCTCGATCACCGCGACCAGCTGGTGAACGACGCGACCGAGGAGGCCGAGAAGGCCCGCACCGAAGCGCAGACCGAGGCCGACCGCGTCCTCGCCGAGGCCCGCGAACAGGCCCAGCAGATGATCGCTGAGGCCGAGCACGAGGCGGAGCGCGTGGTGTCCCGAGGGCGCCGCGAGTACGCCGACCTCACCGACCGCGCCGCCGCCGAGGCCGACCGCATGGCCGAGGCCGGGCGGCAGAGCTACGACCGCGCGATCGTCGACGGGCGAGCCGAGCAGCAGCGTCTGGTCTCCGAGCACGAGGTCACCGCCGCGGCGCGGGACGAGGCGGGTCGCATCGTCGACCGCGCCGCCGACGACGCGCACCGGGCCCGCACCGACTGCGACTCCTACGTCGACACCGCCCTCGCCGAGTTCACCGACACGCTCGAGTCAGTGCTCGACACCGTCGGGCGGCACCGGCACCAGCTGCGCAACGGTCAGGTCGGGGCGAGCTCGCGGGACGGATCGTCGGACGACCGGTCCGACGACGGAGCCCGCTGGCCCGATCGCGCCAGCGCCTAGCTGTCGGACCACCCGGCAGCGGCCCGTACCCTCCGGGGGCGACGGCCGCCGTCGGGAACACGTCCCCCGGTCGAGCACGTTGGAACGCGGCGAGATGACTACTGAGAAGACCCCCCAGAACAAGGCGGCGCTGCCCGACCCGATGAGCCCGTGGACGGTCGACGTCGCGCGGGAGCTCTCGCGGCGGCCCGGCACCATGAAGCCCTGGGTGCGCGACGTGCCCGCCCCGACCGACTTCGGCCTCGAGGTCATCGGCGTGCCGACCGGCGAGCCGATCCACGTCGACCTGCGTCTCGAGTCCGTCGTCGAGGGCGTCCTCGCGAGCGGTTCGGTGAGCGCGGAGGTCGTCGGGGAGTGCTCCCGGTGCCTCGGCCCGCTGCACGACCACGTCGAGGTCGACGTCACCGAGCTGTACGCCTACCCGGACTCGGTGACCGACGAGACGACCGACGAGGAGGACGTCAGCCGGATCGTCGACGAGAAGATCGACCTCGAGCCCGCCGTGCGCGACGCCGTCCTGCTCGAGCTGCCGAACGCGCCGCTGTGCAGCGACGACTGCCTCGGAGTGCCCTCGCCCGACGCCGAGGCATGGGCCTTCGTGCCTGCCGGGACCGAGCGTGAGAGAATTGATCCTCGCTGGGCCGCCCTGCAGGAGCGTTTCGCCGGCGGCAGCAACACCGAGACGTCGTAATACAGCACGCCGATAGGGAGATCGAAGCACCGTGGCCGTCCCCAAGCGCCGGATGTCGCGCGCGAACACCCACGCCCGCCGCTCGCAGTGGAAGGCGTCCGTGCCGACGCTCGTCGCCTGCCAGAACAAGGCCTGCGGGCAGCCGAAGCCCCCGCACGTCGCGTGCCCGACCTGCGGCCAGTACGCCGGCCGCCGGGCCGTCAGCCCGGCCTGATCCCACTGGTGCCCCCGACGGCGCCCGCGCCCTCGACGGGGCGCGACGGACAAGGCCCGGCGACTCCCGGGACGGACGAGATGCGTGACGAGACACGGGTCGAGCGGCTGAGTCGCGTGCTCGAGGTCGACGTCGACCCCGAACTGCTGCTGCTCGCCCTCACGCACCGCTCGTACGCGTACGAGCAGGGCGGGTTGCCCACCAACGAGCGGCTCGAGTTCCTCGGGGACTCGGTGCTCGGCATCTCGGTGACCGAGCGCCTCTACCGTGAGCACCCCGACCTGCCCGAGGGCCAGCTGGCGAAGCTGCGGGCGAGCGTGGTCAACATGCACGCGCTCGCCGGCGTGGCCCGCACCCTCGGCCTCGGCGAGCTCATGTATCTCGGGCGCGGCGAGGAGATGACCGGCGGCCGCGACAAGGACTCGATCCTGGGCGACGCCGTCGAGGCGATCCTCGGGGCGGTGCACCTGCAGCTCGGGATCGACGTGTCCCGTGACCTGGTGCTGCGGCTCTTCGGCGACCTCATGCACGCCGCTCCGCGACTCGGTGCCGGCCTGGACTGGAAGACCAGCCTCCAGGAGCTGACCGCGGCGACGGGTCGGGGCGTCCCGGAGTACCGCATCACCGACGAGGGCCCGGACCACGCCAAGGAGTTCACGGCGACCGCGGTGGTGGCCGGCGAGGACCTCGGCGTCGGGGTGGGCCGCACCAAGAAGGACGCCGAGCAGAAGGCGGCGCAGGCCGCGTACGAGGCGCTCCAGGGCCCGACCGACACCGCCTCGGGTCCGGACGGCGGCTGAGCTGCCCGAGCTCCCCGAGGTCGAGGTGGTGCGGCGCGGAGTCGCCGACCATGCGCTCGGGCGCACGGTCGCCTCGGTCGAGGTCCTGCATCCCCGTGCGGTCCGTCGTCAGCCCGGCGGCGCCGCCGAGCTGGCGGACCGGCTGATCGGGCGCACGCTCGTCGCCGCCCGCCGTCGCGGCAAGTTCCTCTGGGTGGACCTCCTCGGTCCCGACGGCGACCCCGACGGGGCCGTCCTGGTGCACCTCGGGATGAGCGGCCAGCTGCTCGTGCAGCCGGCCGAGCGCCCCGACGAGACCCACCTGCGGGTGCGGGTGCGTTTCGACGACGGCCGGTCGGAGCTGCGGTTCGTCGACCAGCGGACCTTCGGGGGGCTGACCGCGGTCGACACGGTGGACGTGTCCGACGGCGGGGGTCCCGAGCTCCTGCCGACCCCCGTCGCCCACATCGGCCGCGACCCGCTGGACCCGCGGTTCGACCTGGAGGCGGCGGTCGGGGCGTACCGGCGGCGCCGGACCGAGCTCAAACGGGCGCTGCTCGACCAGACCGTGGTGTCGGGGATCGGCAACATCTACGCGGACGAGGCGCTGTGGCGCGCCCAGCTGCACTCGCTGCGGCCCACCGCGCGGCTGACCCGACCCGAGGGGCGCCGGGTCCTCACCGCCGCCCTCGAGGTGATGGGGGAGGCGCTCGCCGCGGGCGGGACCTCGTTCGACGCGCTGTACGTCGACGTGCACGGCGAGTCCGGGTACTTCGAGCGCTCGCTCGCGGTCTACGGGCGGGAGGACGAGCCGTGCCTGCGCTGCGGGACGGCGATCGTGCGCTCGTCGTTCACGAACCGCTCCTCGTACTGGTGCCCCACGTGCCAGAAGGTGCCGCGCAAGTCACGAACGCGCCCACGCCCGTGATCGACCGGACGGGGGACATGGCCGGCGGGACGGAGGCGACGGCCACCGTCCTGCGTGAGGCCGTCGGTGGGCTCGCGTAGCGTCGCGCGCGGGGACGGATCCGTGTGACGGGGGGAGGGTGACGTGCACCTCAAGAGCCTCACCCTGAAGGGGTTCAAGTCCTTCGCCTCGTCGACCACGCTGCGCTTCGAGCCGGGCATCACCTGTGTCGTGGGGCCGAACGGCTCGGGGAAGTCCAACGTCGTCGACGCCATCAGCTGGGTGCTCGGCGAGCAGGGCGCGAAGGCGCTGCGCGGCGGGAAGATGGAGGACGTCATCTTCGCCGGCACGTCCGGCCGCTCCCCGCTGGGCCGGGCCGAGGTGACGCTGACGATCGACAACTCCGACGGCGTGCTGCCGATCTCCTACACCGAGGTGTCGATCACCCGGCGGGTCTTCCGCTCCGGCGCGGGCGAGTACGAGATCAACGGCAGCTCGTGCCGGCTGCTCGACGTCCAGGAGCTGCTCTCCGACTCCGGCATCGGCCGTGAGCTGCACGTCCTCGTGGGGCAGGGCCAGCTCGACACCATCCTGCAGTCGCGCCCCGAGGAGCGCCGCGCGTTCATCGAGGAGGCGGCGGGCGTCCTCAAGCACCGCAAGCGCAAGGAGAAGGCGCTGCGGAAGCTGGAGGCGATGGAGGCGAACCTCGCCCGCCTCGCCGACCTCACCACCGAACTGCGCCGTCAGTTGAAGCCCCTCGGTCGCCAGGCCGAGATCGCGCGCCGCGCCCAGACCATCCAGGCCGACCTGCGTGACGCGCGTCTGCGCCTCGCCGCGGACGACCTGGTCACCCTGCGCACCACGATCGCGCGGGACTCCGCCGACGAGGACGAGGCGCGGCGCAAGCGGGACGAGACCGAGCGGGCGCTGGCCGCCGAGGCCGAGGCGATGGGGGAGCTCGAGGCCGCGCTCGAGCACGACGCCCCGGCGCACGATCGGGCCGTCGCCGCGCACCACCGGCTGTCCTCCCTGGCCGAGCGTCTGCGCGGGACCGTCGCCCTCGCCGCCGAGCGCCACCGTCACCTCTCGGCGCCCGAGGACGGCCCCACCGGCCCGGACCCCGACGAGCTGGAACGCCAGGCCGAGCAGGCCGCCGACACCGAGGCCGAGCTGGCGGAGGAGGTCGCCGCCGCGCGCGAGGTCCTCGAGGACGCCGGCTCCCGGCGCGAGGACGCCGAGGAGGCCCTCACGGCCGCCGAGCGCCGTCTCGCCGCGGCGACGCGGGCGGCGGCCGACCGGCGCGAGGGGCTCGCGCGGCTGTCCGGGCAGGTCGAGACGCAGCGCGGGCGCGTGGCGTCCGCGGTGGAGGAGCTCGAGACGCTCGGCACGTCGATCACCGAAGCCACCGAGCGCGCCGCCGCTGCCCGCGAGGAGCTCGCGGAGGCGGAGGAGGAGGCCGGGACGACCGCCGGTGACGACGGGTCCGCAGCGGAGCCCGCCACGCTCGACGAGTCCGGCCACCCGCACGAGGACGGGTCCGGTCAGGCCGACCCCGAGGCGGCGTTCGACGCCGCCACGGAACGCCACGAGCAGGTCCGCGCCGAGCTCGACCGGGCCGGGTCCGCGCACCGGGACGCCGAGCGCGACCGCGCCCACTGGACGGCCCGCGTCGAGGCCCTGGAGCTCACGCTGACCCGCCGTGACGGCGCCGGTGAGCTGCTGGCGGGGGAGCGCGACGGGGTCCTCGGCTCGGTCGCGGCGCTGCTGCGGGTCGCCGCGGGCGACGAGGCCGCGATCACGGCCGCGCTGGGGCCCGCCGCGGACGCCGTCGTCGTGACCGGTCCGGACGCCGCCGCCGACGCGCTCGCGCACCTGCATGCCGCCGACGCGGGCCGGGCAGGCCTCGTCGTCACCGGGGCCGACGCCCCGGTGCCGTCCGGCGACGCCCCGGCGGGCACCCGCTGGGCGGTCGACCTGGTGAGCGCCCCGGAGGCGCTGCGCGGGGCGGTCTCGGAGCTGCTGGCCGGCCTCGTCGTCGTCGACGACCTCGCCGCCGCGCGGGCCGTCGTCACCGCACACCCGCAGCTCTCCGCGGCCACGCGCGAGGGCGACGTGCTGGGCGGCTCGTGGGCGGTCGGCGGGCCTTCGGGCAACCAGTCGATCCTGCAGATGCAGTCGGCGGCCGACGAGGCGGGCGACCGCCGGGCCGAGGCCGAGCGGGCCGTCGCGGCGGCTGGTGCCGCGCTGGAGGAGGCGCGGGAGGCGGAGACGGCGGCGCGGGCCGAGGTCGGCGTCGCCCGGCAGGTCCGCGACGACCACCGCCGCGCCGCGACCGAGCGCCGCAAGGCCGCCGAGGCCCGCCGCGCGCAGGACGACGCGCGCCGCGCCGAGGAGGCCCGGCGGCTCGGCCGGCTGGCCGAGACCGTCCGGGGCGCGGAGGCCGAGGTCGCCCGGCTGACCGAGCGCCGCGCCGCGGTGGAGACCGCCCGGGACGAGCGCCGTACCGAGCTCGACGACCTCAGCGAGCGGCTCGCCATGGCCACCGACCAGGCCGAGACCGACGGGGACGACGAGGGCGAGGAGGACACCGCGGCGCGCGACGCGGCGTCGGCCGCGCTGACGGCCGCCCGCGCCGCCGAGGTCGAGGGGCGGCTCACGCTGCGCACGGCGGAGGAGCGGGCGCGGGCGGTCACCGGCCGGGCCGAGGCGCTGCGTCACCGGGCCCGGAGCGAGCGCGAGCAGCGGGAGCGGGCGACGCAGCGTCGCCAGGAGCGCGAGCGGGCGGCGGCGCTGCTCGACGAGGTCCTCGAGCACGGCCGCGCGGGGGTGGAACGGATCGCGGTCTCGATGACCCGCGCCGCGCAGGACCGGGACCGGCTGGCCGCGGGGCGTCAGGCCCGGGCCGCGGAGCTGGAGGGTGTGCGGGAGCGCCAGCGCGGCCTGCAGCAGACCCTCGAGCGGCTCACCGACGCGGTGCACCGGGACGAGGTGCTGCGCGCCGAGCAACGCACCCGGCTCGCGCAGATGGAGGAGTCGATCGGCGAGCGCTTCGGCATCGGCCTGGACGACCTGGTGCGGGAGTACGGGCCGGACGTCGGGATTCCCCCGAGCGAGGCCGAGGTGGCGGAGGTGACCGCGGCCCGCGAGCGCGGCGAGCAGGTCTCGATGCCGCCCCCGATGGCCTACGACCGCGCCGAGCAGCAGCGACGGGCCACCCGCGCGGAGAAGGAGCTCGGCACCCTCGGGAAGGTCAACCCGCTCGCCCTCGAGGAGTACGCGGCCCTCGAGGAGCGGTACCGCTTCCTGTCGACGCAGCTCGAGGACGTGAAGGCCTCGAAGCGCGACCTGCTCTCCGTCGTCGCGGACGTCGACCGGCGCATCCTCGACGTCTTCGCCGAGGCGTTCACCGACGTGGCCCGCGAGTTCGAGGTCGTCTTCCCGGTGCTGTTCCCCGGAGGCGACGGGCGGCTCGTGCTCACCGACCCCGACGACCTGCTCACCACCGGCGTCGAGGTGGAGGCCCGCCCGCCGGGCAAGAAGGTCAAGCGGCTCTCGCTGCTCTCCGGCGGCGAGAAGTCGCTCACCGCGGTGGCGATGCTCGTCGCGATCTTCCGGGCGCGCCCGTCGCCGTTCTACGTCCTCGACGAGGTGGAGGCGGCGCTCGACGACGCCAACCTGCGACGGCTCATCGGCCTGCTCGACGATCTGCGGCGCGCGTCGCAGCTGGTGATCATCACCCACCAGAAGCCGACGATGGAGATCGCCGACGCGCTCTACGGCGTCAGCATGCGCGGCGACGGCATCACGGCGGTCGTGTCCCAACGCCTGCGCGGCAGTGACGCGCCAGGACCACTCGCCGGAGCGGACCCCTCCCCCGTGTCGTGACGGAGTGTCGCGCTATCATAGCGCTGCGTGATCAATCTGATCATGCGTCCGTGACCGACGACGACGCGGCCGGGGAATCCCGTCGGGGCGGGCACCGGCCTACCGTCAAGTCGTCGGCGTGGTGGTCACCACGCGAGGCTCTCCGGAGAGGTCGGACGCATGACGGTGCTCCAGCCCGGACGGTACGTCCAGCTCAATCGATCCAGCGCGACCCCGTCACGCGGCACGCAGGCCCTCGTCGGTCACCTCGTCATCGACACCTCGCGCAGCGTCCTCTGCCCCCAGCTCGCCTCGAGCCACATCGCCGTGACCGTCGACGACCTGCCGCTGCACGTGCGCTGGGGCCGTACCGACATCGCCCTGCCCGCCGGTCGGCACCGCGTCGAGGTGAAGGTGGACCGGGGCGACGGCTGGGGTCGCGTGGTCGACGCGGTCCCGGTGGCCGCCGGGCACACCGTCGACGTCTACTACCGCGCGCCCGCCCTGCCCGGACGGGCCGGCTCGCTCGGCCCGGTGCCGCAGTCGACGGTCGGGGTGCTCGCACTGCTCGGGATGCTGCTCGGCGTGCTCGTGCTGTTGGGCGTGCTGGCCGGGGTGGCGCTCGCCCTGCTCGTCTAGATCGGTCCTCGTCGGTCTTGGGCCGGGTGCTTCGACCCGACGAGGGGCACATCGCGCAGGTTCTGGGGCGGTCGACGCTGCGCTGTGTGCTGCTGGTCTTCGAGCGGGGTGGCTGCTGCTCGGCGAGGGGTACGTCAGGCAGGTCCGTGAGCGCTGGGGGATGCGCCCTGTGCCGCCGTTCGCAACGATCTTGCTCCGGGCTTGGCCCAGCCGGGACGGGCCGGGATGCCGCGAGCGGGCGGCGGCAGCACCGACGGCCCACGGCGTGGCTGACAGGATGGCCCGGTGAGCTCGACGTTGACTGACACCGCCCGCCGGGGCGCCGATCTGCTGCCCGGACACCCCGACCTGTCGGCCCAGGCTCCGGCCGCGGGCCTCGCGCCCGGTGTGCTGACGGGGATCGTCGTCGCCGCGGTCGTCGTCGTGCTGCTGGTGGTGTTCCTCGTCGGCCTGGTGATCGCCCGGCGCCGGCGGATCTCGTTGCGCGAGGAGGCGGAGGAGGCCGAGGCGGCCAAGCCCGCCAAGGGCAGCTACAGCGCCGGCGGGGGGTTCTCGTTCTCCTCGGGGTCGGGTGGGGGCGCGGCGACCCAGGAGCGGCCGAGCGCGCCGGAGCCGACTCCCGAGCCCATTCCTGAGCCCATTCCTGAGCCGGAGCCTGCCGCGGAGCCCGAGCCGGCCGCGGTCGAGCCGGAGCCCGAGTCCACCACCGAGCCGACCCGCGAGGGGAGGATCGAGCCGCTAGAGCCGACCGAGGGTTCCCCTCGCGCGGAACCGACCGCGCCCGTCGCTGAGCCGGAGCCCGCCGCGGAGCCGGAGCCGGAGCCGGAGCCCGCCGCGGAGCCGGAGCCGGAGCCCGCCGCCGACACCGACGCCCCGCCCGCTCCCGTCGAGCCCATCGACTCACCCGAGGGTCGGCTCGAGCGCCTGCGCGGGCGGCTCGGCCGCTCGCGCTCGACGCTCGGGACCGGCCTGCTGGGCCTGCTCGGCGCGGGGGACCTCGACGAGGACTCCTGGGAGGAGGTCGAGGACCAGCTGCTGATGGCCGACCTCGGGTCCGCCACCACCCAGGAGGTCGTCGGCAAGCTGCGCGAGCGCATCGCCTCGCGCGGGGTGCGGACCTCCGAGGAGGTGCGCGACCTGCTGCGCGAGGTGCTCGTCGAGACCCTGGGGACCGACCTGGAGCGCTCGGTGCGTGCGCTCGCGCACGACGGCAGGCCTGCCGTCGTCCTCGTCGTGGGCGTCAACGGCACCGGCAAGACGACCACCACCGGCAAGCTCGCGCGGGTGCTCGTCGGTGGTGGCCACCAGATCGTCCTGGGCGCGGCGGACACCTTCCGCGCGGCGGCGGCGGAGCAGCTGCAGACCTGGGGCGAGCGGGCCGGGGCGCGGGTGGTCCGCGGTGCAGAGGGCGCCGACCCGGCGAGCGTCGCCTTCGACGCCGTCAAGAAGGGCGCCGAGGCGGGCGTCGACGCGGTGCTACTCGACACCGCGGGCCGGCTGCACACCAAGACCGGCCTCATGGACGAGCTCGGCAAGGTCAAGCGGGTGGTCTCGCGGCAGGCCGAGGTGGACGAGGTGCTCCTCGTGCTCGACGCCACCACCGGGCAGAACGGCCTGACGCAGGCGCGGGTGTTCGGCGAGGTCGTCGACGTCACGGGGGTCGTGCTCACCAAGCTCGACGGCACCGCCAAGGGCGGCATCGTGTTCCAGGTGCAGCGCGAGCTCGGGGTCCCGGTGAAGCTCGTCGGTCTCGGCGAGGGGCCCGACGACCTCGCGCCGTTCGAGCCCGAGGCCTTCGTCGACGCCCTGCTGCGCTGAGCCCGCCGCCGGCGATCACTCGTCCGGAGGATGCGCCGCGCGTGTGGTCCGGCCGCTGATCGGGTGACACGCTGCGCGATCGTGAGACCCGCGATGTCGCTCACCGTGAATGCCCGACGAGTGATGCGTGACACTCCGACCCGAGTGTCCGGATCGGCAATCTGATGGATACATCGAGCGGGCGCCTGTTAACTGCCGAGAAACACTCCTCGACACTGCCCGAAACACACGCTCACCATCCTTCCCTCCCAGTGATCGCCCCAGAGTCGGTGAACGCAGGAGGGACGAACGACCGTGTTGAATGCCGGTAGTACCGCGTGGGTGCTCGCCAGCGCTGCGCTGGTGATGCTCATGACCCCAGGGCTCGCGTTCTTCTACGGCGGCATGGTCCGCTCGAAGAGCGTTCTGAACATGCTCATGATGAACTTCATGTGCCTCGCGATCGTCGGGGTGCTGTGGTGCCTGTACGGCTTCTCGCTCGCGTTCGGTAACGACGCGTTCGGCGGCCTCGTCGGGAACTTCCAGTACCTGGGCCTCGGCAACACGTTCCCGGATGCCTCGCAGGCGATCGTCGGCGGCAGCACGGGTGACGGTGTTCCGATCCTCGCCTTCGCGATGTTCCAGCTGATGTTCGCCGTCATCACCCCGGCGCTGATCTCGGGCGCCGTGCCGGAGCGCATCAAGTTCTGGAGCTGGGGCATCTTCGTCGCGCTGTGGGTGACGATCGTGTACTTCCCGGTGGCGCACTGGGTGTTCGCGTTCGACGGCTATGCGGCCGACAAGGGTGGCTGGATCGCCAACTCGCTCAAGGCGCTCGACTTCGCAGGCGGGACCGCGGTCCACATCAACGCCGGTGCGGCGGGTCTGGCGCTGGCGATCATCCTCGGCAGGCGCCGCGGCTGGCCGCGTGACCCGGGCCGCCCGCACTCGCTGCCGTTCGTGCTCCTCGGCGCCAGCCTGCTCTGGTTCGGGTGGTACGGCTTCAACGCCGGCTCGGCGCTGGGTGCCAACTCGACCGCCGCGATCGCCTTCACGACGACGACCGTGGCCACCGCCGCGGCGACGATCGGCTGGCTGCTCGTCGAGCAGCTCCGTGACGGCAAGCCGACCACGCTCGGCGCCGCCTCGGGTGCCGTCGCCGGACTCGTCGCGATCACCCCGGCCTGTGCGTACGTCAACCCGGTCGGTGGTCTCGCGGTCGGGTTCATCGCCGGTGCGGTCTGCGCGCTCTGCGTGTCGATCAAGTTCCGGTTCGGCTTCGACGACTCGCTCGACGTGGTCGCCGTCCACCTCGTCGGTGGTCTGGTGGGCACGCTGCTCATCGGGTTCTTCGGGACGACCTCGCTGAACTCCGCGAGCGCCGACGGGCTGTTCTACGGAGGCGGGCTCGACCAGCTCGGTAAGCAGGCCATCGCCGCATTCTCCGTACTGATCTACTCGTTCGTCGTCACGTCGATCATCGCGCTCCTGATCAAGTACACGATCGGGTTCCGTGTGAGCGACGAGAAGGAGGCCGCGGGCATCGACGAGTCGGAGCACGCCGAGTCGGGGTATGACTTCTCCGGACTGAGCGGTGGAGGTAACTCCTCGCTCCTCGGCGCGGGCGCTACCGGGTCCGCGCTGCCTGCGACCCCGAGGGAGGGTGCTC
>NZ_DASXJS010000091.1:0-7650 GCF_036497245.1 Actinomycetospora sp.
GGAGTACGACGTCGTCGCCGTGAGCGTCGCGCAGTCGGCCGACGGCGCGCTCGTCGACCACGAGGCGCAGCGCGCCGCGACCGCGGCAGGCGACACCGTCGTCGTCCTCGACGGCACCCAGTCGGTCGGCTGGCTGCCCGCGGACCTGTCGTGGGCGGACGCCGTCGTCGCGGGCGGCTACAAGTGGCTGATCGCGCCGCGCGGGGCCTCCTGGCTCGCGTGCTCCGGGCGGTTGCTCGACCGGGTCACGCCGAGCGCCGCGGGCTGGTACGCGGGCGACGACCGCTGGCAGCGCACGTACGGCTTGCCGCTCGCGCTCGCCGACGGGGCGCGGCGCCTCGACGTCTCCCCCGCGTGGGCGTCCTTCGTGGGCGCGGCGGTCGCCCTGGACTGGCACGCCGGTCTGGACCGCGCCACCGTCCACGACCACGGCGTCGGGCTCGCCGGCCGCGTCCGGAAGACATTGGACCTGCCGCCCTCGGCGTCGCCGATCGTCTCGATCCCGCACCCCGACGCCGGGGACCGCCTCGCCGCGGCAGGCATCGGCTGCGCGCCCCGGGCCGGCGCGACCCGCATCGCGTTCCACCTGCACAACACCGACACGGACGTGGACCGACTGCTCGACGCGCTCATGTGAGCGAGGCGGGCCACCGCTCCGGGCGGTCACCGCACCGGGTAGGAATCCGGCGTAGGAACAGGCCCACCACGGACACCTCCTTCCAACCGGTAGAGCCGGAGAACGTCGAGATGGTTGCTTCCCAGCACGCGCCGCTGGCGGACCCGCACGTCGCGCAGCCGCAGCGCAGCGTCCCCGAGCTGGCCCAGCACGGCGGCGATCTGGGCCCGTTCCTCCTCCGCTCGCAACGTCGCGACCGCAAGCGACCCCTGAGTGACTGTCACGAGCCGGACGAGATCGTCGGCCTCGGCCTCGGCTTCGACCTCACCGACCCGCCGCGTCATCCGCCACAGCTGCAACCGTCCGATCCGCGCCCGCACCGTGTGGGGATGAGTCCTCCCACGCAACAATTCGAGATCGTGAACGAGGTCCTCGTACGCCCGCGCGGCCGAGGGCAGCCGCCCGACCTGCAGCAGTGCCCAGGCAAGTCGGTACCTGCTCGTCGCGGTGTGTGGGTGGTCGGAGCCGAGCAGCCGGACACGGTCGTCGAGGACACCCCTCGCCGCGTCCACGAGCCTCTCGTGGCGGCCCGCTGCACCGTCCAACCAGACCAGCCGGTCCCGGGTCGCCAGAGTGTCCTCGTCGTCGGGGCCGAACTCCAGGGTCTGTGCCCCGAGGACGGTACGCAGGATGGTCGAGGCTTCCCGGTGCGCGCCCTGCAGACCGAGCGCGAGCGCGAGCGCGTGTTGGACCTGGAGGTTCCGCCGATCCATCCAGGACGTTGGCGCGACCCGGTCCGCAGCCAGAGCCCGGAGCCGACCCTCAGCATCCGAAAGTCTGCCGCGATGGAGGACGACGCGCGCGATGCGGAACCGCGCGTCGAAAGTCGCGAGGTGCTCGTCGCCGAGAACGCGCCGGCGGTCAGCGAGCAGCGCGACCAGCTCCCGGTCTGCCTCCTCGGCACGCCCGGACCGGAACAGGGCCCAGGCGTGCATCTCCCGGCTCTCCATGCTGTATGGGTGATCGCTTCCGAGGAGCTCCTCCCTCGCCAAGACGATTCGCCGCAGTTCTTCCTCAGCGGTCGCGGGGTCCCCGAGCCGCATGGTCAGTACAGCGAGGTTGTGAGCGTTGACCAGCACCCGACGGTGAACGACGCCGAGCACCTTCTCCTGGGTCGGGAGGAGTTCCGAGTACATCTCCTTCGCTGCTCGGAGCTCGCCGGCCCACATGGCCGCCCACGCCACGCGGCTACGCACCATCAACGTCAGCGGATGGTCGTGGCCGAGAATGCGCTCGGACGCGTCCAGCAGCGCGGCGAACTGTTCACGGGCGGGCCCGTGCGCGCCGAGCCGGCTCAACGCCCACGCCAGCCGGTACCGGGTCGAGAGGACGTCGAGGTGGTCGGGCGACCCGAGCGTCCGCGTGCGCTCGGCGAGGACCTCCTCGAACTCCTCGACCGCGGCCGGTCCCTCGCCCAACATCACCCGCACCCAGGCGAGCCGGTGCCGGGACGCGAGCGCGGCACGCCGGCCGCCCGGACCCTGTTCGTCGCGCCGCCTCACGACCAGGGTCAGCATGTGCCGCGCCTCGACGAGTGCGTCCTGCTCCGCGAGCACCCATCCGAGCGTGTCGAGGACCGAGATCGTGACTTCGGCCTCCGGCCCGAGGACTCGTTCGCATGTCGCCGCAAGCTCCTCCAACAGGATGCGCGCCCGAGGCAGGTCGCCACCGCGGTCGAGCGCCGTGATCCAGGCCCGGGTCAGGCGGGCGGCGAGGACGGACGGGTGCTCGGAGCCGAGCCACCGATACCCGTCGATGGCGCCGTCGAGCAACGCGGTCGCACACTCGTGACGACCGGATCGCATGAGAGCCGTGGACGTGCGGTCGGCGAGAGCGAGCACCCGAGCGCCGATCTCGGGCTCGACCCGCCATGCGCCTAAGGCCGGACTGGTGACGAGCTCATGGACGTGCGGCTCGATCGCGACGACTGCGGGCCAGTCGCCGGGCTGGCCCGCGTCGATCTGACCTCGCTCGATCTCCAGTAGGTGGAGGGCCAGCGTGTCCAGGAAGAGGGTCACCGGCCCGTCCCCGTAGTCCCGCCGGGAGTGCTCGGCGATGGCAGGGTGGACGCGAAGTGCAGCGCGAGCGCCATGCGGCCCGGCTCGTTCCACGAGGCCGACCTTGACGAGTGCCGCGATTCCCTCGGCTGTGTCGCCGTCACCCAGACCCCCGACCGAAGGCCCGGGGACCTCGTCTGGCCGGGCCGCCAGCCCCTCGGTAAGGGCACCCGGTCGTATCAGGATTCGCTCGGGCACCGGCTCGTCGGCCGCGAAGCACGCGAGCAGGCGCAGCAGGACCCGACCTCGGTCGCGGTCACGACCGAGAGCGTCGAGACACACCTCGTAGACGGCGCTGACCGGGTCGCCCCCGGTCTCGGTGGCGATGCGGTCGATTCGGTCGAGGTCAGGGCGCCCGCTACGGGCGAGCAGGTCTCCCACGCTCGCCAGAGCGAGCGGGAGCCCGGGGAGCAGGTCACACAGTCGACTCGCCAGCTCTTCGCCCCGCGCTGTCGTGCCGATCGACGGTCTGCCCGATTCGTGCCCGGCGAGTTCGAAGCGGTCGAGGACGACCTGCTCAGCGTGGAAACGGCTGAGCTCGGTCACGCGCTGGACGCGGGCTGGGGCCCACTGCATCCCGGTCCCGCCACGGGTGGTGATCACGATGGCCCCGCTTCCGCCGGCGCGCCGAGGACCGCCGCCGACCACCTCCCAGGTGGTGTCGTCGAGTACCAGCAGCCACCGTTCCGTCGGCTGCTGCACGGCGAGCAACCTCCAGAGGGCCTCCACGTACTCCTCGGGGACGCTCGAGCGACCGTGAGCAGCTTGGAGGGATGAGAGCGGAACATCTCGCGCCAGGGCAACCTGCTCGAGTCCGGCGATGAGTGCGCTGCGCTCCGGCGCTGAGATCCAATACGCAGGGAACCCCATGTCCATCACCCGTCGCGCGACCTCGGCCGCAATGGTGGTCTTGCCCATTCCGGCCTCGCCGACCAGTACCTCGCAAATTGCGCGCCCGTCGCACACGGCACTCGCCAGGGCGTGCACCATCGTCGTCCGGCCGCGAACCCTCCGGGCGGGCCGCACGTCGTCGGTGAACACCACCCCGGAGACGACCGGAGACATGGCCGTGGACGTGCTCAGGACGCCCGAGGCCTTGTCCGGGGCCGGAGCGGACGGGTCGTCCCAACCACCCGCCATCCGTGCCGCTCGGTAGAGGTTCGCGTAGCTCCCTCCCCCGTACAGCCCGTCACCCTCGTCCCACCTGCCTCCCGCGAGCTCGACGAGCTCGCGGGCACGGTCCGGCCCGGCTTCCAGCGACCATCGCGCCGGGTCGGCCGGGAGCTCGTCCGTCATACCGATCCTGGTGAGCAGGGCCCGATCCACCGTCGCCGGATCACCGAGCAGCGCCCAGATCTCCCGTGCCCAGTCCGCTGCGGGATCGGTGCTCGACGGGGCAGGCACCGAACGGGATTCGCGCGCCGCGGTCGCGGCCTCACGCCGGTGGCGCCGGCGCGCTTCGACCCGATCCATCGTCCGCGCCATCAGGGCGAGCTCATCGTCCGACACCGACGTCCGCTCGGTCCCCGGCCACCCACCAGGTGCCAGCTCCTCGACGACCCCGAGGATATCGGCCACGGTCGGATCAGGCTCGCCGTCATTCCGCGCCACGGCTCGGAAACGTGCCGCCATGGCCTGGCGAGCGGCCGCGCCGCTCGCGGAGGCGCGGCGCTCGAGAACGTCCGCCACGAGACCGGCTTTCGCCCGACTCGCGTCGGACAACCCGGTTCCGGACGCGTCGTCGCTGCTGTCCGAGTTCATGATCCGTAATCACCACCTTCGCCGTGCCGGTTGTCGTTCTGGAGGTATTCGAGGAAGCCCTGTCGGAGCGCCAGGAGACGATTCGCGGAGAGCCCGACCACCTGTGCGATCCGCGACCACGACCATCCGGTGTCCGCCCGGATCAGGAAGGCGCGGCAGAGACCGGGATCGAAGTTGTGCAGTGCCGTGACCAAGGCCTCGATGTCCTCGGAGGCGATCAGCCACTCCTCCGGTCCGAGGTCCTCGTCACAGGACTGCGCGAAGTCCGGCTCGTCGAATCCCGGCGCCTCGCTCGCCAACCGCCGGCGAGCACGCCACCAGCCCCTTATCGGGTTCTTGAGGTGAAGCAAGAGGCCGTTGAGGAAGTAGGCGCGCAGCGGTAGGCCCGCGCCCGGCCGCCAACCCTCACCTCGGAGAAGGCAGGTGACGAAGTAGTCGAGCTGTTTCTCGAAGGCGATCGAGAACATTTCACGTAACGCGTGAGGGTCTTGTTGCAGCGCCTCGCGTTCCGTTTCGGTGAGGCGGATCGGGCGACGGAGCCTCTCGGTCCGATGGCCGAGGGACCCGCCCAGGACCATCGCCTCGACAGCCGGAAGACAATGTGCCCAGAGATCGACCTGGATGGTCACCCACAGTGGTCCTTCGCACCCGCTCTCGGCGAGACGCCTCACGATCTCCTCATCGCTCAGGCCGTCGAGCATCCGCACCCCCACGTCATGGTCGCCGCGCCGCTCGAGCATCACGGTGCCTCCTCCGGGGACGCCCCTCGACCCCCTCGGGAACACCTAGGTCCAGCGAATCCCCAGTTCACCCGCGGACCGCCTCGGCACCACGCGAACCGGGTGACACCGTGCTGCCCGGACCTACTCCTGCCACGACGGCGTCGACACCGGACGCTGCGGGCGGGAGCAGGATGATGACGACGACACGGCACGAACGACACACGGCGGCGTGGGTTCTCGCCAGCCTGATCATCGCTCTCGTCGCGGCCGGATGTTCTCCACCGACCGGATCCCCGAGCGTCGAGCGCGCCGCCGTCGTAGTGGCGCATCACGACACGGAGCTGCCCCCCGCCCTCTCGGACGCCGAGCGGGCCGGATTCCGGGCGCTGGCATCGGGCCGGGACGACGCGGTCGTCTCGGTCCTCGCGGCGGGCGATCCCCTCATCGAGGACGTGGACCTAGAGCCGCGGAGAGCGAACGGCGAGATCGAGCATGGTCCGCGACGCGACGCGCTCATCGAGGCCCGTCTGACTGCCCTCGACGCCACGATCGAGCGCGCAGCGTCGCGCTCGCGGAGCACCGACGTGCTCGGCGCGCTTGGGAACGCCGTTCGCCTCGGGTCGACGACCGTGCACGTCCTGTCAGCTGGCCTGAGTGACACCGATCCGTTCGACATGCGGGTGTCCGGGTGGGACGCCGACCCGCAGCGCATCGCGACCGATCTCCGGGCGGCCCACGCCGTTCCCGACGCGGCCGGTCGCACGCTCGTGCTCAGTGGATTGGGCCGGACGGCCGGGCGCCAGCCACCCCTCGACGAGTCGGCCCAGCAGTCGCTGCGCGCCCAGTGGACAGCAGCGTGCGCCGCGACCGGGGCGCGCTGCGTGATCGACGACGGGACCCGGCCGCTCCGCGCCGGCGTCCGGACGGACGTGCCTGGACCGGTCTTACCCGTAGAGCGGGCGAGCACACGAGCGACGGTCGCCGGCGGCGTCGAGCTCTCCCTCCCGTCGTCGGTGCTGTTCGTTGCCGGCTCGTGCGCCCTGCGCGACCCTGCCGCGGCCGCCTCGCTCCTCGCGGGCGTCGCGGATCGACTCCGGACCGGGACGGGCACGGCGTCGGTATCCGGACGCACGGCACCCGTCGGTCCTGGCGACGGCGTCGAGCTCGCCACGTGCCGAGCCCGGGCGGTCGCCGGGCTCCTGCTCGGGGCGGGCGCACCCGCCGCGGCACTGACCCGGATCGCCGGGGACGGCTCCCTCGCCGACCCACCTTCGGCGTCTCGTGACAACGAGGGACGACCGGACCTGCGGACCTATCCGAGCCTGAGGCGCGTCGTCGTCGTACTGACCCCGGTCCGGCCCTGATCCCGAGAGAGGTAGTCCCCATGTCCACTATCACCGTCCCCGAGCCACCACCGGGCGCCGAGGAACTACCTCCCTCCGACGACCACACCGGATCCCGGCTGCGGGGCAAGCTCGCCGTCGCCCGCCACGACCTCGCCGCGGTCGGCGACCGGGTCGTCCCGGACGCGCACGGCAGCGCAGACACGGTGCGGGGTCTCAGCGAGCGGGTGAAGAACCTGAACCAGGCGATCCGCACCGACCGGTCACCGGAGCGGCATCGCCGGATCTCGACCGGCCAGCGTTGGCTTCGCCGCCTCTTGCCCGTGCTCGATGGCGCCATCTTCTGGTGGTTCCTCATCGGCGTTCTGAATGTCGACGTGCGCCTGCTCGACCCGAGGTTCGTGATCGCCGTGGCACTCGCCCTGCTCGCCACCGTCTCCCTCGCAGCATGGGCCGCCGTCGTCGGGGAGCACCTCGCGCGGTTCGTCGACGACCGCCGACGGGCGGCCTGGGCCGACGTGGATGCGGTCGGCTGGTCGATGACGGTCCTCACCGCAGTCCTGTGGGTTCTGATCGCCGCGATGATGTGGGTCCGGGTGCGCGACGAGGTGCTGCAGGCGACCGGTGTCCTGGACCTCGCGGGCGCCGTCATCGCCTCGGCTCTGGCCGCCGCGGTCGTCGTCGTGAACGCCTATGTCCTCTACCTGTCCTGGTTCGACGGCAGCGACGAAACGCGGGAGGCGGAACGGCTCGGCCGCATCCTGATGCCGCACTTGCGTGAACGGCAGCGATTGGCGCGACGGGTCGCCAAGCTCACCGAGCGGCGGGCGGCCCGGGAGTCGGCACGGCGGGCGACCGACCGCGGACGCCGCCACCCATGGCCGTAGGTGGCCTCCGGGCCCGTGAGTACTCCGGCGTCATGGCGCCGGAGCGCTCACCTGGCGTCAACTGCCGAGCGCCCAGCCCACCGGGGCGGCCAGGCGCAGCGCCTCGGTCGGCCCCCAGGTGCCGGGCTCGTAGGGGTACAGCTCGCCGGACCGGTCGAGGGCGGCCCCGGCGGCGTGCCAGACCTCCTCGAGCCCGTCGGGGCG
>NZ_DASXJS010000092.1:0-1622 GCF_036497245.1 Actinomycetospora sp.
TACCTCGCGATCGGCTCGGACCTCGCGGGTCCGCACCACACGCCGGGCTTCGACCTCGACGAGTCGGTGCTCGGGCCGGGTGTCGACCTGCTGGAACGGGCCGTCCGCGACCTCGCCGCCGGCTGATCCGCAGGCGACAGACCCGCGGCGTCAGGCCTGCGCGACGGCGGGCTCCAGCGTGCCGGCCCGATCGACCGGCTCCTGCTTGGTGACCTCCGGGCGGTAGTGCTCGATGACGTCCATGAACTCCTTGTGCTCGGCGGCGGGCACACCGAGGAAGTTCAGGGTGGCGGCGATCTCGAAGGCGACGGCGTCGAACTGCTCCGAGGTGATGGCGAGCGTCTCGTGCGCCGTCACCATGCTCAGGCCGGGATAACACTTCGGCCCGCCCGCCGCCTCGATCGACCACGCGGTGACGAGGAACTTGTAGCCGGGCGTGTCGACCTCCAGTCGATCATGAAAGGTGATCTGACCCACTGTGTCGGCGCGCACACCCTCCGGTCAATGGCACCCCAGAGAATTGTGCCCTCGTCGTAGTGCGGACAACCGATCCCGTCCTCGCGGCACTCGCCGGGATGGCGGTCCCCACGATGGGCCCGGGCTGACTCGGGAGCCCGCGGCGGGTCACGATCCGCCGGCGGGACCCTTCCGGCGGCCGCGCAGGTAGGCCGGGTCGATCCAGGGCGGGATCACGGTGGTCAGGTCGACGGGCATCAGGTGCTCGCGGAAGCCGACGGTCGCGGAGTCGCCGTCGAGGCGGACGTCGACCTGTTCGAGGTTCACCGGTTCTCCGGGGTCCTGGCCGATCGCGGCGGCGACGAAGGCCCGCATCGGCCCGGAGTGCGAGCTGACCAGGGCGACCCGGCCGTGCTCGGGCTGCGCCGCGAGCGCCTGGATGCCGGCCCACAGTCGGTAGACCGCGATCTGCGGCGGCTCGAAGTAGCGCGTCGTGGAGATCAGCCAGCGGTCGATCGGCCCGCCGGTCTTGGAGTCCTCGCCGTGGTCGGAGTCGAACCGGTCGAACTCGAGCGCCCAGTCCGGGGTGGGCTCGCCCGGGTCCAGCGCGAGGCGACGGGCCGCGACCCCGGACGACTCGCGCGCCTCGCCGTCGTACAGGAACTGCAGGCTGTCGAAGTGCGCGTCGGGCTCGAGGTCGCCGACGACGAGGCCCCGTCCGGCGCCGAGCTCCTCGTCGAGCGTCGCGACCAGCGCCTCGCGCAGGGTCACGGCCGTGGCCGTCCCGCGCGCGGTAGGCGCGTGCGGGAGACGCACCCGCTCCCCCGGTCCCATCGTCGCGGCCAGGTCCTTCCCGAGCGCCCGCCCCGCCTCACGCGCCTGGGACTCCCCCAGCTCGGTGAGCCCGACGTCGTCGAAGTAGCCGTGGGTCTCGCCGTGCCGCAGGAGCACGACGCGCATCTCGGGTCCGCCGGGGGTGGCCACCCGCTCAGCCTGCCGCGCCGGGTCGCCGGAGTTCCAGTCCGGTGTTGCACGGCGGCGAACGAGTCGGCTCCCGTGCGACGCTGGCCGCGTGACCGAGCAGCGGATCCTCTCTCGCGCCGACCTGGACTTCCTGCTCCACGACTGGCTCGGCGTGGCCGACCTCCTCGAGCGCCCGGAGTTCG
>NZ_DASXJS010000093.1:0-16382 GCF_036497245.1 Actinomycetospora sp.
TGCCCGGGGTCCCGTCCGGCGCCGCGCCGCGATCGGTCGCGGCCGCGACCAGCCCCGTCCGGGTCGCCGGGTCGGCGCGGGGCCGGGACCCGGCGGGCGCGGAGGCCGGGGCGGCGGGCGCCGGGGAAGCGGGCGCCGGCTCGGCGGGCAGGGGCACTTCCACCCTGACCGTGGTCCCGGCCCCGGGCGCCGAGTCCACCTCGACCCGCCCGGAGACCGCGGCCAGCCGGGTCTGGAAGTTCCGCAGCCCGCGGCCCGGACCCTGCCCCGGCGTGACGGCGAAGCCCGGGCCCTCGTCGCGGACGACAGCGCGCAGCGTGCCGCCCGACTCGGCCAGCCGCACCGTGATCGCGGCGCCGCCCGCGTGCTTGCGGGCGTTGTTCACCGCCTCCAGCGTGCAGAAGTAGACGGCCGACTCGATCGACTCGTCGTGCCGTCCGACCCCCTCGCCCCCGACCGTCACGGGTGGCTCGGCGTCGGCGAGGTCGGCGCGCAGCATCTCCACCGGCCCGACGCGGCGCAGCGTCGCCGACGACACCCCCGTCGCCGTCTCGGCCAGCACGGACTCGGCGGTGTCGAGCTGGGTGACGAGCTGGTCGAGGCGCTCGCGGGCCCCCTCGAGCTTCCCCGCACCCACCAGGTGCTCGACGAGCCCGAGGGTCAGGCGCAGCGACACCAGGTGGTGCTGGGCGCCGTCGTGCAGGTTGCGCTCGATCGCCCGGCGCTCGCTGTCCATCTCCGACACCAGTCGCCGCCGGGATACGGCAATCTCCTCGGCGTGGGCGAGCGCGACGCGCAGCTGACGCTCCAGCTCGATCTCCAGCCGGTGCGCCCCGAGCACGCCGCCGAGCCCGTCGGCGACGTCCGCCACCAGCCTGCGGCGGTCGTCGCCACCGGCGAGCGTCTCGGCGTCGACGACGAGGGTGCCGACCTCGCGGCCCTCGTGCCGCACCCCGAAGGCAACCTCCTCCTCGCCCGCGCCACCGTCGGGGGCGTTCCAGCGGGAGGTGCGGTCGCTCATGCCGTCGCGGCGGGTGGTCAGCCGGACCGCGCGGGCGCCCAGCGCGCGCCCGACGGCCTCCGGGATCCGGTCGAGGCCGGTCGGGTCGCTCGCCGAGCGTCGGGTCAGCTCCGAGACCTCGGCGAGCACGCCGGCGGGGGTGGCGCGGGTGCCATAGAGGAGCCGCTCGGCGAGCCGGTCGGTGCGTGCGGACACCGGCAGCCACAGGGCGGCCACCACCAGGATGGCGACGACGTACCCGGTGAGCGTCGACCCGGTCACGGTGGCGGTGACCGTCGCGAGCAGGACCGCGAGGCCGCCCAGCAGCACGATCGTGACGAGGGCCGCGAGACCGCTGTGCAGCCACCGCTCGGAGAGCCGTGCCCGCCGCGCGGCGAGCACCGCCAGCGCGATCACCGCGGCGGTCAGGCGCGCGAACCAGAACAGCAGCGCCGTCGGCACGGCGCCGAGGGCGCTGTGGTGGGCGGTCGGGTCGTCGAGGGTGAGTCCGGGGTGCCCGAGCAGGACGAGGACGGCGGTGAGCACCGCGAGCACGGTCGCCGCGCCCACCGCCGCGACGAGGACGCTGGTCAGCAGCCGGGCGCGCGCCCGGGCCTCCGGGGTGGGGGCGCGGCGCACCCCCGGCGAGATCGCGGCCACGCCGAGCAGCGGCACCGCGAACCCGAAGAACACCACGCAGCTCAGGGTGTGGGGCAGCAGCGCGGTCCCGACGCCCGCGACGAACAGGGTCGCGGCCACGACGACGGGCACGGCGCGGCGCCGCGACGGGCTCCCCGACGTCTCGACCGGGACGAGCAGCAGCGCACCGGCGTACGCGGCGCCCGCCACCCCGTGCAGCAGGATCTGGTGGGCCTCGCCGATCGCGATCCCGGTGGCCTCCTGCACGGCGAGCGCCGCGGCATGGGCCTGGAGGTTGAACGCGCCGGCCGAGCCGACCATCGCCAGCGCGAGCAGGCGCATCGACCACGACCGCCCGCCGTGGCGCAGCAGCACCACGGCCACGACGAGGTTCACGGCGCTGGCCAGGTAGTCGACGATCGCCTGGCCGGGCGGTTCGTTCAGCGGGGTGGAGACCAGGGCACCGACCGTCAGCCACACCAGGGTCAGCAGGGACACGGCGACGAACACGACCCACCAGGCCGCCTCCCGCAGCCGCTGGGTCCCCGTCCGGCCGGTCGTCCCGCTCGGCTGCGTCGTCCCGCTCGCCACGCCGACCCCGGTCATCCCGCCGCCCCGGCCTCGACCAGCGGGCTGAGCTGGATCGGCAGCCGCGCCCGCAGCACCGTGCGTCCGGCGTCGTCGACGTGCAGGTCGAGCGAGCCGCCGAGGGCGGCGAGCCGGTCGGCGTCGTCGGCGAGGGCCGTGCGCGTGGCGTCCGGGTCGGCCTCCGCGTCGGTCAGCCGGATCTCGGCACGGTCCCCGTTCTGCTCGAGGTCCAGCTCCAGGGGTTCGTCGGCGGACCGCGCGCCCATGAGTCCCAGCGCGGAGGCGGCCGCGTAGTAGAGCCCGGATTCGACCTCCCACGGGAGGCGGTCGGCGAGGCGGCCCGACAGGTGCACGGCCCGGGGCAGGTCGGCGATGATCTCTTCCAGTGCGGCCCGCGGACCCTGGTCGCGCAGCACGGCGGGATGGACGCCGCGGGCGATGGCCCGGAACCGGTCGAGCAGCTCCTCCAACCGCTCGCGGGCGGTGTCGAGGTGGTGACGAGCGAGCTCGGTCGCCTCGCCGCGCGAGCCCTCCCCGGTCTCGTCGTCCTCGGGCTCGTCCAGCGCTTCCCCGATCGACTCGCCCGCGTCGGTGACCGCGGTCCGGAAGGCGACCAGCCGTTCCGCGGTGGCGCCGCCGAGCTCACCGACGAGACGGCGGCGCTCGACCTCGCGCGCCCGGCCCAGCCGCCGTCGTGAGTCCTCGGTCTCGCGGGCCAGCTCGCCCGCGCGGGAGACCCGGCTGCGCAGCTCGGCCCCGCGCGCGACGACGCGCAGCAGCAGCCCGGCCCCCGACGCGACCTCCGCGACGAGCGTCCGGTCGGCGGCCGTCACCGGGCGGCCGGGCTTGCCGAGGGTGAGGACCGCGCGCAGCTCGCCGTCGGCCGGGTTCCCCTCCCCCGTCGTTCCGCTCTCTCCGGTGACCGGCAGGGCGTGGTCGACGTCGGGCCGGAGCAGCAGGCCGGTCAGCGACGCGGCCCGGTCCGGTGCGGTCTGCGCCGCGAGCCCGCCGGGAACGGCCAGCCAGACCTCGGCGTGGGCGGCCCCGGTCCCCTCGCGGAGCACCTGGGCGAGCGCGGCGAGCGAGGCCGGGGCCGTGGCGGCGAGCAGCGCGGACCGGCCCGCCTGTCCCGGCGCGGACGGGTCGTCGGCGTCGGGCGGGCGGCCCCGGCCCGTGGCCGCGAGGACCGCGGCGGCCAGTCCGGCACCGCCGAACGGCGCGAGCAGGGGCCCGATCGCCGGTCCGAGCACCGCCTCGCCGACCAGCACCGCGGCGGCCAGGCACACGGCGACGATGGCAACGGCGCTGAGTGCTCGCCACACCCGCTCCGCACCCGATCGGTCCATCACACCGCCGTCTCGTCCGCTCCTCTGTGCACGGAGAGTAGGTGCGCGCAGGCCGGGTGGAAAGGGCCGATCAGGACTCCCCGCGCTGGGAGCGCAGGTAGGTCAGCACGGCCAGCACCCGCCGGTGGTGCACCGAGGCGTCCCCGTGCAGCCCGAGCTTGTCGAAGATGCTCGCGATGTGCTTCTCCACCGCCTTGCCGCTGACGAAGAGGGTGGACGCGATGCCGCCGTTGGACCGTCCCTCGGCCATCAGCTTCAGCACGTCGCGCTCCCGCTCGGAGAGCGAGGCCACGACGTCCTTGCGGTCGTTGCGCGGCTTCTCGACCAGGCGCTTCGCGAGGGCCGGCTCGATGACGATCTCGCCGTCGGCGATCCGGGACAGCGTGTCGGAGAGGACCTCGACGCTGCCGACCTTCTCCTTGAGCCGGTACCCGATGCTGTCGGTCCCGATCTCGAGGATCCGCACCAGATAGTGCGACTCGGCGTAGTGCGACAGGAAGAGCAGCCCCATCTGCGGATGCGCGGCACGGAGACGCTCGGCGGTGATCAGCCCGCCGTCGGGCTCCGGAGGCATCCGGATGTCGAGCACGGCGACGTCGACGGGGTCGTTCGCGAGCGCGGCGACCAGCTCGTCACCGCCCGCGACGCACGCCACCACCTCGTGCCCGGAGGCCTCCAGCAACATCACGAGGCCCTGGCGGAAGAGGGCACCGTCCTCGGCGACCGCTACGCGCACGGGAACCTCGCCGTGATCGTCCCGACCGTGCCCGGCTCGCCCTCGACGTCCACGGTGCCGCCGAGCGGCCCCGCCTCGTCGAGCACGGCGGGACCGAGAGCGGGGTCCGCCCCCTCGATGACCACGACCACGGTGTCTCCCCCTTCGACGGGTCCGGACCCTGTCATGGTTCCGGGCCCCACGGTGGATCCTGGCTCCCGCCGGATCCGGACGGCGAGCGGAGCGCACGACCGCGCCAGGCAGTCGGCCAACGCGAAGTACACCGCGCCCTCGACGGCGGGCTCGGCCCGGTCGGCGGAGACGTCGAGGTCGACGTCGCGCTCCCGCGCCGTGACCAGCTCGCGCAGGGCCGGACCGAGCCCGGCCTCGTGCAGCAACGGCGGGTAGATCTGGCCCGCGACCGACCGCAGCTCCTCCAGCGCGGCCGCCACCTCGTCCTGGAGGGCGAGGATGTCGCGGTGCCGGGCGCCGTGGTCGGGATCCACCCCGCCGGTGTCGCGGTCGAGCACCCCGAGGCGCAGCGCCAGCGACGAGATCCGCAGCGCGGCGCCGTCGTGCAGCTCGCGCTCCAGGCCTCGTCGGCGACGCCAGCGCTCCTCCTGGCGGCGACGGTCCTCCCGGGGGTCCGTCTCGGGTGCGGGCACGACGGCGTCCCCCGATCCGTGCTGGTCGGATCGTCGACCGGGACGCGCGGTCCGGCCGACGACCACCGCGGGCGTCATGGCTGAACAGCCTCCCGCGAGCAGGTCTCGGCGGGGAGGGGGCCCACCCTCTCGCGAGGTAGGGTTCTCCCCCTTGACGAGCGCCGTGTGACGTTCTTGAGGCGCTCCGTGGTCATCGGCGTCGGGGTGCTCCCGCTCGTCGTCGATGTCATTACGATGCGTGGGCTCATGCGCGGAGGGGAGACGCCGTGACCCACGTTCTCGGGGTCGATCTCGGGGGGACGACCGTCGCCGCGGCGATCGCCGACGAGGACGGCCGGCCCGAGATGGTCGCCCTCGGCGACCGGTCGATCATCGTCCCGGCCGTCGTCCACCAGCGCGACGGCGGCTCGCTCGTCACCGGTGAGGTCGCCGCGCGGCGGGCCGCCACCGATCCCTCCCGGGCGGCGTGGGGCGTCCGCCGCCGCCTCGGCGATCCGGCTCCCGTGCTGATCGGCGAGCAGACCCGCCCCGCCACCGACCTGCTCGCCGCGATCCTGCGCGACGTCCTCGGCCGCGTCGCGGCGGTGCGGGGCGAGACTCCCCGCCGGGTCGTGCTCACCCATCCCGCCGGGTGGGGTCCGTTCCGTCGGGGCCTGTTCGAGGACGTGGCCGGCGCGGCCGGGCTCGCGGACGCCGCGATGACCACGGACCCCCAGGCGGCCGGGGCGCAGCAGCGCTCCCTCCACGGTCTGGACGACGGGGCGGCGTTCGCGGTGTACGACCTCGGCGGCAGTTCCTTCGAGGCCTCCGTGCTCGTGCGCCGCGCCGACGCGCTGGAGGCCGTCGGTTCCCCGGTCGACATCGAGCGCCTCGGCGGGGTGGACTTCGACGAGGCCGTGATCGCGCTGGTCGACGAGGCCTCCGGTGGGCTGTTGGCCGACCTCGACCCGGACGACGACGCGAGCGCCGCAGTCCTGTCCCGCCTGCGCCAGGACTGCCTCGTGGCGAAGGAGGCGCTCTCCTCCGAGGACGAGGTGCACGTGCCCGTGCTGCTCCCCGGGCGGCACGCCGAGGTCGCGGTGTCGCGCGCGGCGTTCGAGGAGCGGATCCGGCCGACGGTGACCCGCAGCGTCGATGCGCTCGCACGGGCAGTGGACGCCGCGCCCGTGCGGCCCGGGGCGGTCCTGCTCGTCGGGGGCTCGGCGCGGGTTCCGCTGGTCGGCCGGGCGGTGGCGGAGCGGCTCGGGCTCCGCGTGATCGTCGACGACCACCCGGAGTACGTGATGGCGCTCGGGGCGGCGCGGGCGGCCGCGAGGCTCGCGGGGTCGGACCTCGGACGATCGAGCCGCGCGGGCGGCGCGACGGCAGCGGCGGAGCCTCCGGGGGCCGCGTCGGGCTCGCCGTCGAAGGCCAAGGCCCGGTCGAGGGCCCGGTCGAAGCCGAGATCGGAGACGACAGCGGAGTCGGCGGCATCGGAGTCGGAGGCCTCCCCGCCGACGACCGTGACGCCGCGGCCCGTGGTCGACGGCCGCCTCGCCGGCAACCCCGACGACGCGCAGACCACCGTGAACCGTCCGGGCTCCCCCGCCGACGACACGAAGACCACGGTCACCCGCCCGGACCCGTCGTCGTCCTCCTCTTCCTCGAAGTCCGCCGCCAACGCCTCCCCCGCCTCCGGACCCGCCCCGCGCGACGACGACGAGGCAAAGACCACCGTGAACCGTCCGGGCTCCTCGGACGAGGCGCGGACCGCCGTCGTCCGTCCGACGCCGGGGAGCGGCTCGAAGCCCCGGGCGGGCGGTCCGCCGACGCGCAGCCCGGCCGAGCCGGGCCCGACACCGCCGCGGCAGGGGCCGGCACGCCCCGGCATGCCGAGCGGGTCGTTCCCCGCCGCCGGGCGACCGGGTGGACCGGGCCAGGGCCCACCGGGCCAGAGCCCCGGGCAGACGAAGGGTGTGCCGATGCCGGGCGCGCCGGGGCCCGGCCGACGCCCGGGCCCGCCGGGCGGCCCTCCACCGCCCGGCCCGGGCGGACCGCCCCTCCGGCGTCCGATGACCGGGCCGTTCCCAGGCGCGCCCGGGCAGGCGCAGGGCCCCGTCCCGCCGGCCCCGAGCGCCCCGTCGGATGCTCGGAGCACCCGCACCGTGGTGCTCGTCGTGGCGGCCGTGATCGTGCTGCTCGTCCTCGTCGGAGGTGCGCTGCTGGTGACCGGCGTGCTCTGAGGGTGGGGTGTGCCCCACCTCGATCGCAGGGTGCACACCCGTCGTCGTGGGGTCCGCTCCACCGCGTCCGACCGGCGGCGACGAGCAGGCTCGGGGTCATCACCGAAACGCCCTGAAGAGCCCGGGAGCACACCATGGCCGTCACCCTCGAGACCCGCACCGCCGTCGCCCAGCTCAGCCGTCGTGACCGGGCCGTCCTCGCCGCCGTGGCCGCAGGTCGCGGCACCGTCACCGCCGGCCGCCTGCTCATCGACGGCCTGCCCTGCGCCGATCAGTTCGTCGCCGCCCGGCTGCGCGCGGCAGGCGTGCTCGAGGCCCAGGTCTCCGGCACGGCCCGGCTCACCGGCACCGGCGTCGAGGCCCTCGCCGCGTAGAACTGGTAGCGGAGATCGGAGGAGACACCGTGCCCGAGCCGACCCCCGCGCCCCTGCGGTCCGCGATGACCTCGGGGGCGCGCTGCCTCGTCCTCTCCCCACACCTCGACGACGCCGTCCTGTCCTGTGGCGCCCTGCTCGCCGCGCTCGCGCCCCGCTGCGAGATCACCGTGCTCACGCTGTTCACCGAGGCCACCGACGGCCCGCACAGCCGGGCCGCCCGCTCGTTCCTGCGCCAGTGCGCCCACCCGGACGCCGCCGGCCTCTTCCGCGCGCGACGCGACGAGGACCGCGGCGTCGTCGAGGCCCTCGGCGCCCGACCCGAGCACCTCGGGCTCACCGACGCGCTGTTCCGGCAGCGCGATGTCCCGCCCGTGCTCGCCCCCGCCGGCCGCCTCCTGCCCGAGCTCGTCCACCGCTACCCGACCTACCGGTTCGACATCGCCCGCGGACGGATCTCCCGCGGCGACCGGCGCCTGCGCGAGGACCTCGCCACCCGGGTCGCCGCCCGCGCCTCCGAGGCCGACCTGCTCCTGTGCCCGCTCGGCATCGGCCGCCACGTCGACCACCTCGTCACCCGCGACCTCGGCCTCGCCTGGCCCGGCACCACGGTGTGGTTCTCCGACTTCCCCTACGCCCTCGAGCACGCTCCGGACCCGGAGTTCGTGCGGCGCGCCGACCTGCGCCCGTGGTCGTTCGACGACGGCCTGGACGCCAAGGACGCGCTCGTGCGCGGGTACGGCACCCAGGTCGACGCGCTGTTCCCGTCCGGGACCATCCCGCGGCTGCCCGAGACCTACTGGGCGCGCTGAGGGCTGTCGCGCGGGGGCTCGGCCCCGCAGCTGCCGGACCAGCCCCGGGTGACTACCCGCAGCAGGAGTCGCCGGACTCCGGAGCGGTGGTCGACGACGGCGTCGCGCAGCACCCGTCGCCGCGCCAGGCGTCGCGGGCCTCCCGGAGCGCGATCGCGGCGATGACCAACCCGGCGACCGGGTCGGCCCAGCTCCAGCCGAACAGGCTGTTGAGGACGAGGCCGACCAGCACCACCGCGGAGAGGTAGGTGCACAGCAGGGTCTGCTTCGAGTCCGCGACCGCCGAGGCGGAGCCCAGCTCGCGGCCCGCACGACGCTGCGCCCACGAGAGCCACGGCATCACCACCAGCGACGCCCCGGCCAGTGCGATGCCGACCGGCGAGTGCTCGGGGGCGGCGACCCCGGCCAGCGAACGCACCGACTCCACCGAGACGTACATCGCCAGCGCGACGAACGACGCCGAGATCAGTCGCAGCGCCACCTTCTCCCGCGCCTGCGGGTCCCGGCCGGCGAACTGCCAGGCGACCACCGCCGCCGAGGCCACCTCGATCACCGAGTCCAGCCCGAACCCGACCAATGCCGCCGAGGAGGCCACAGAGCCTGCCGCCAAGGCGATCACGGCCTCGACGACGTTGTAGGTGATCGTCGCCGCCACCAGCAGCCGCACCCGGCGGACGAGCACCTCACGCCGCCGGTCGACCGCGTCGTCGCTGCGCGGCGTGGCCCCCTGCTCGGTGGTCACGACCGGGCTCCCGCGAGCTCCTCCTGCGGCTGACACCGCGGTTCGCACTGTGGTGTCGGCGCGACCGCGAGCACGACCTCGAGGAGCTCGGACAGTGCTCGCCCCAGGTGCGGGTCGGCGAGCTCGTAGCGGACCTGGCGCCCCTCGTAGTGCGCGACGACCAGCCCGCAACCGCGCAGGCACGACAGGTGGTTCGACACGTTCGACCGCCCGAGCTCCAGATCCGCGGCCAGCGCCGCCGGATACGCGGGCCCGTCGACGAGCGCCAGGAGCAGACGCCGCCGCGTCGGATCGGCCAGCGCCCGGCCCAACCGGCCGAGCGCCAGCTCGCGCGCCTCGTAGTTCAGCACACGCTGAACAGTACAGTAGCCCTCGGGTCCAGATGCGTTGATCAGGAGCACATCAGACCTGCCTCGCGGCACCCCGGGTGTCTGGAGTGCTCCTGATCATCGCGGCGGCCGGATCGCCCGACCCACGCACGAATGCCCGGCCCCACGGTGGTGGGGCCGGGCGTCGTGGTTGGGGGGTCAGGTCACTTGTCGGTGCTCTCCTTGCTGGTGGTCTGCGAGCCGCCGGCCGAGGAGCTGCTGCTCGAGGAGCCGGAGGTCGAGGAGCCGCTGGTGCCCTTCGAGCCGGTGCCCGTCGTGCCGGCGGTCGTGCCGGTCTGGGTGCCGGTGGTGTTCTTGGCCGGGGTGGTGCCGGTGGCGGTGTCGGCGGAGCCGGCGGGGACGGTGCAGTTCTTGGTGGTGGCGGTGGTGTCGGCGACGGCGCCACACGGGATGGAGGTGTTGGCCGGGGTGTGGCCGGTGATCGGAGCCTGGCCCTCGGGGCCGGTGCCGGTGGGGTCGACCTTGGTCTTCACCGGCTGGTTCTTGGTGGTGTCGTCGGTGGGGGTCTTCGCGGAGTCGTCGGCCTTCTGCTGGGCGTCGGTAGCGTTCTTGTCGGCCTGGGCGGCGACGCCCTCGGCGCTGGTGGCCGCTGCACCGGCGTACTTGGCCTGGTCGGCCTTCTCCCGAGCCTGTTCGGCGCTGGCGTTGGCCACCTTCTGCAGCTCGAGGGAAATCTTCGCGGCAGCGAGCTGGGCGGCCTGCTTTGCGGCGAGGTCGTCCGTGAGCTGCTTGATCACGGCGGCCGTAGCGGGCGGGTTCGCGTTCTGCGCCGCACCCAACGCCTTCGCCGCCGCCTGCAGCGGAATCCCCAACGCCTTGGCCTGTGCCAGGGCCTGGCGGAAGGCCGCTTCGTCACTCTGGGCACCGGTCGCCGTGATGCGGGCGGCGGTGTCGGCGTCGTCGGCCTTCTGGCGGGCGGCGGTGGCCTCGGCGCGGGCCTGCCCGGCCAGGGCCTTGGCCTGGTCGGCCTTGGCCTGCAGGACGGGGTCGGGGGTCGGCGGGGTGGGCTGGCCGGGGGTCCCCGGGGTGGTGGGGTTCGGGCCGGGGTTCGGCTTGGGGTCGGGCTTGCCGGGGGTGACCACGACGCGGGAGTTGTCGATGGAGGTGAAGCTGAACTGGGTGATTACCGCGGTGGTGGGAACGACGGTGACCGCGTCGGCGGCGGTGGCCCCGGTGGTGAGCGGGTTGCCGTTGAAGCACTTGATGGTGGGCTCGCCGTAGGAGTTGACCAGGACCGCGGTGCCGGAGGCGAGGATGGCGGGCTGGGCGGTGAACGCGCCGTCGGTGTAGGGGTGGTCGGTCACCGAGGTGTTCGCCCGGAGCACCACCGGGGACAGCGACTCGACGAACGCGGGGACATCGGTGGCGCCGATCCCGAACACCCCGCCGAGGGCGGCGAGCTTGGCCGGGTCGCCCTGGAGCTGGGTGAGGTAGTCGGCGGTGGTGCAGGCGGCCGGGGTGGTGGCGGCGTAGAGCCCGGTGGTGTCCCCGGTCTGCGGGCCGGTGGCGGCGACGGCGGCGACCTGGGGGGCGTCGGTCCCGAAGGGGACGGTGGTGGGGTTGGCGCCGGCGAACGAGGTGGTCTGCACCGCGGCTTCGGCCGAGGAGCCGGACAGCGCCATCCAGGTGCCGGCTCCGGCGACGACGAGCCCGGCGGCGACCATGCCGGCGACGATCTTCGCGGCGAGCGGGCGCTTGGCCCGGGATGGGCGTGAGGGCGGCGGCGGGACCGAGCCGGGAAACTGCTGGCCCGCGAAGCCCTGGGTGCGGAACTGGTCGGTGCGGAACTGGCCGCTGCCGTACTGCGCGGCGTCGTTGCGGGGGGTCCCGAACTGCTGGCCGGGCATGGTGTGGACGGTGCGAGGATCGAAGGCGGTCATCGAAGGCTCCTGGTGTGTCTGAGAAGCCCTGGCGGCTCCGTTCCGGTGTGAGGACAAGCCTGTCGCGATCAGCGCCCCGCCACGATCGTGTCCACCCCCGACCAACCCGGGGACAACCCGACGATCTTGCCGAGGGTTTGCCCTACCCACCGCGGAGCCGCACGCGATGATCACGGGATGAGCCGCCTCCACCCCACGGGTGTCCCGCTGCCCGACGGCATCGCGAGCACCGTCGTGGCCTCCCGCGCGGGGGCGCCGAGCGCGCTGGTCCGGGACGGCGCCGTGCACCTCGCCTACCGGGACCACCGGGCTGCCGCGACCGTCGTCGCCCGCTCGGAGGACGGCGTGCGGGTCGAGGTCGTGGCGGAGATCAGAGCCCCGGCGACCGCGGGCCGCGCGGCACTCGTCGTCACCCCACCCGGCCGGTGGCGGCTGTACCTCGACGCCGGCGCGCGGGTGGAGCTCCTCGAGGCCGACTCCCCCGAAGGAATCGGGACGGCGTCACCGGCGACGGTGCTCGAGGGCGCCGGGAGCCCGGTCGTCCAGTCCCACGGCGGCGTCTGGCACCTCTGGGCGGCGGTCGGCGGCGACACCGTCCGCTACGCGAGCCCCGACGGACTGGTCTGGGCGGGGCAGGAGGTCGCGCTGGCAGCCGGACGAATCAGCTCGGTCGTCGACCTGGGCGACCGGCTCGTCGCCACCTACGACGACGGGGAGCACACCGCTGTCGCCGTGCCGGGCGACGGATTCGGACGGTTCCGACCCGTCGACGAGGTCCCGGCGGCGCCCGGACTCCGTCACCTCGCGGTGCTCGCGCTCCCGGGAGGCAGCTACCAGCTCTACTACGAAGCGACGGGACCCGACGGCGTCCCCGAGATCCGCACCGAGGTGGCTCCCGCCTCCTGAGCACTAAGTGCGGCTATATAGCCACCGAAAGTGCTCACAAGTGCGCAGCTGGCGAGGTCGCGGCCGGCGAGTGGACCCCCATGGCTACTGCCGCAGCCCCCAGGGTCCACTCGTCAATGTCCGACAGGCTCTATAGCCGCACTGAGTGCTCACGAGCGCGAAGCGCACCTACCGTGACCAGGCCCGCGAGCCGGGCATCCCGGACCAGGTGCACGACGTCCACCGACGGATCCATCCGCGCCAGCACCTCGGCCGCGGTCTCCCCGCTGCCGATCCCGACCGGCGGGACCGTCGGGACCGGGACCGCCGCCTCCGCCGGGCCGCGCAGGTCGGACGCCGTGAGCAGCCCCAGCACCTCGCCCGCCGCCGGTGGGAGCGGCGACGAGCGCCCGGCGAGCACCACCGGCAGCGCCGGCTGCCCCGACGACTTCAGCGCGGACCGCGCCGACCCCACCGACGTCCCCGCGGGCACCGTCACCACCGGCGACACGAGATCGACCAACGTCCCGTGGCGGTCGTCGTCGAGGAAGCCCTGCCGCCGGACCCAGGTGTCGGAGTGGTACTTCGAGAGATAGGCGCGCCCGGAGTCGGGGAGGATCGCGACGACGACCGCCTCGGGTCCGGCCTCGCGCGCCACGCGCAGGGCCGCGGCCGCCGCCGTCCCGGACGACCCACCGACGAGCAGCCCCTCGGTGCGGGCCAGCGCGCGGGCCGTGAGGATCGACTCGCGGTCCCCGATCGTCACGATCCGGTCGAGGATCTCGGGCCGGTAGACCGGGGGGAACGAGACGTCGACGGTCTCGGGGTGGTTGTACTGGCCGGCCGCCTCGATGGCGAACGGGCTGCCGTCGCCGCCGCCGTAGGCGCTGGTCACGGGGTCGGCGCCGACGATCTCGACGCGTCCGCCGGACACCTCGCGCAGGTACTCGCCCGTCCCGGTGATCGTTCCGCCGGTGCCGATCGTCGCGACGAGGTGGGTGATGCGCCCGCCGGTGGCCTCCCAGATCTCGGGGCCGGTGCTGCGGCGGTGCGCGTCGGGGTTGGCGGGGTTGCCGTACTGGTCGGCGAGCCAGCCGCCGTCGATCTCCTTCGCGAGACGCGTGGCGTAGGCGATGACGTGGTCCGGGTGCTCGCGGGGCAGCGCCGACGGGGTGAGGACGATCTCCGCCCCGTACGCGCGCAGGGCGTCGAGCTTCTCCACCGCGGTCTTGTCCGGCAGCACGAACAGCGACCGGTACCCGCGCGCCGCCGCGACCTGCGCGAGCCCGAGACCGGTGTTGCCCGACGTGCCCTCGACGATCGTGCCGCCCGGTGGCAGGGCCCCGGACTCCTCGGCGTCGAGCACCATCGCCAGGGCGGCCCGGTCCTTCACCGACCCGCCGGGATTGAGGTACTCCAGCTTGGCGTGGACCTCCGCCCCGGGCGCCGACCGGCCGAGGCGGACGAGCGGGGTGCCGCCGACGAGGGCGAGCAGCGAGTCAGCCGGTGGACTCGCGACAGTCCGCCGGTCGGGTGCGGTCATCGACCGATCATGACTGGGCCAGCGCGTCCGAGCGCAACGGGGCCAGCCCGAGATGCTCCCGCAGCGTCGTCCCCTCGTACTCGGTGCGGAAGGACCCCTTCTCCTGCAGCAGCGGCACGACCCGGTCCGCGAACGCGTCCAGCCCGCCCGGCGTGATGTGCGGGACGAGCACGAACCCGTCGGAGGCGTCGGACTGCACGAACTCGTCGATGGTGTCGGCGACCCGCTGGGGTGTGCCGACGAAGGTGTGCCGCCCGTTCTTGCGGATCACCACCTCGCGCAGCGAGAGGTTCTCGGCCTCGGCGAGCTCGCGCCACTCGTTCGCCGTCGCGACCGGGTCCCGGTACATCCGGACACTCGCTCGGCCCTTGGAGATGTGGGCACCGCTGTCGACGTCATCCTCGGTCTTCGGGTCGAACGAGGGCACCGGGCCGTCGGGGTCGACGTCGGAGAGGTCGCGGTTCCACACCTGCTCGGCGAAGGCGATCGCGGTGGCCGGCCCGACCTGCTGGTACTGCACAGCCCGGGCGTTCTCCGCGGCCTCGTCCTCGGTGTCGCCGAGGACGAAGGTGGCAGCGGGCAGGATCTTGAGGTCTTCGTGGCGGCGGCCGAACCGCTCCAGCCGTCGCTTCAGGTCGGCGTAGAACTCCTGGCCCGCCGTCAGCTCGGCGTGTCGGGTGAAGATCGCGTCCGCGGACGCCGCCGCGAACTCACGTCCCTCCTCGGAGTCGCCGGCCTGGATGATCACCGGGCGACCCTGCGGGCTGCGCGGGAGCGGGAAGCGTCCGGAGATGTCGAACTGGTCGGAGTGCACGGCGAAGGAGCCCTCGTCGGGGCGGCGCAGGAACTCACCGGACGCCGCGTCGGCGACGATCCCGTCGGAATCCCACGAGTCCCACAGCGTCTGGGCCGTCGAGAGCATCTCCTGCGCGCGCAGGTAGCGCTTGTCCTTGGGCAGGTAGCCCGCGCGGCGGAAGTTCTCGCCGGTGAACTCGTCCCAGCTGGTCACGACGTTCCACGCGGCGCGCCCCGCGGAGAGGTGGTCGAGCGAGGCGAGCTTCCGGGCGACGTCGAGCGGCTCGTTGAACGTCGAGTTGACCGTGCCGGCCAGCCCGATGCGGTCGGTCACGGCGGCCATCGCCATGAGGATCGAGACGTTGTCGGGGCGTCCCATCACGTCGAGGTCGTAGATCTTCCCACCCTGCTCGCGCAGGCGCAGGCCCTCGGCGAGGAAGAGGAAGTCGAACTTCGCGCGCTCGGCGGTCTGCGCGAAGTGGCGGAACGACGAGAACGCGATGTGGCTGCCCGACGCCGGGTCGCCCCAGACGGTCGTGTTGTTGACGCCGGGGAAGTGCGCGGCGAGGTGGATCTGCTTGCGGGGCTTGTCGCTCATCGAAAGCCCTCCTCTCACGCGTGGGCGTAGCGGTCGGCGGGGCGGGGCAGACCGAGCAGGTCGCGCAGCGTCCCGGGCTCGCCCCAGGCGCTGCGGGTGAGCCCGCGGCGGGCCAGCTCGGGCGCGAGCTCGCGGGTGATGCGGGGCAGGTCGGACGCGGTGACCGCGGGGCGCAGCCGCGCGCCGGCCAGCCCGGCGGCGGCCCACGACTCGAGGGTGTCGGCGACCTGGCCGACGGTCCCGGCGAGCACGGCGGCGTCGGACCGGTTCGACGCCACGCCGTCGAGCCGGGTCAGCTGCGCGCGGGCGGACGCGGCGTCGTCGTCGAGCACGACGAGCAGGTCCCCGACGACGAGCAGCGGCTCACCCGTGCGTCCGACCTCCGCTTCCGCGGCGCGGGCCGCGGCCAGCGTCGTCGCGGCGTCGCCGGTGGGTCCGTCGCGACCCGCCCCGTCGGGGGTCGTGAACACGATGTCGGCCGCGCGGGCGGCGAGGCGGTAGGCGTCCTCGACGTGCGCGAGCGCGGTGACGACGGGCTGGCCCTGGGGCGGGCGCGGGGTGATCGACGGCCCGCGGACCGCGAAGTGCGAGCCGACGAAGTCGACGTAGTGCAGCTTGTCGCGGTCGACGAACCGGCCGGTGGCGACGTCGCGGATCTCGGCGTCGTCCTCCCACGAGTCCCAGAGCCGGCGCTGCACCTCGACGTGGTCGGCGGCCTCGTCGAACAGCGACTCGCGGGTCTCGGCGGCCGGATCGCGGCGCCCGAACAGCGCGGCCTCCGCCGGGTCGGCCGACACCTTGACCCGCTCCCCGGCGCGACCCTCCGTGACCCAGTCGAGCGTGGCGATCTGGGTGGAGACGTGGAACGGCTCGGTGTGGGTCGTGATCACGGTCGGCACGATCCCGAGGTGCTCGGTCGCCGGGCCCACCCGCTGGGCGATGAGCGTGGCGTCGAGGTGGCCCTGGGCGCGGTCGGTGCGGCCCTCGTCGGCGGGACGCCGCGCGGCGGTGAGCCCGTCCTCGATCGTCACGAACGACGCGAACCCGGACTCGGCCGCACGGACCTGGTCGACCCAGAAGTCCGCGCCGTACTGGTCGGCGGGGCGGGCGCCCGGTTCGCGCCACGACGCCGGGTGCCACCCGGTGCCGTCGAGCGCGATCGCCAGGTGGAACGGGGGGTTGCTCATGA